>NZ_JBQPXM010000001.1:0-484025 GCF_052245235.1 Pseudomonas sp. B392_1p | reverse complement strand
TGATTCAGTTGTTAAAGAACGTTTCGATCTGGACCGGAGGTCGCTAACCGAGGCCGCGCATTCTACAGCAGCCTTACGTGCCGTCAAGTTGTTTTTGAAGATTTTTTTCAACCTTCTCAACCACTTGCGCTACCGACCGAAGCAAACCCCAGCTCGGTAGCGGGAGGCGAATTCTACAGCAACCTGAGCTGCTGTCAACTCCAACCTCGCACCGCCTTCGCTTCGAAAAGCGAAGCTTCCGACACTCTTCAAACCGCTTAACTCGTTGATCTACAAGGAGTTTTCAGTAAGGTCTGCACCGGAAGTGGGGCGCATTATAGGCCGCTGGATTCTGCCGTCAATGGTTATTTTAGCCTATTCTGCTTTAAGGGTGATTCGGGCAAACGCCTTCTTGCCCGCCTGGCAAACATGGCTACTGCCCAGCCTGAACATGAACCCCCGATCCACCGGCTCTCCGTCCACTTTTACACTGCCGGCATTCAGCAGGTCGCGGGCACCGGCCGCGTTCTTAACCAGGCCTGCCTTATTCAGCACGGAAGAGATCGGCATATCTTCTGAAGCCAACAATTCGATTTCGGGGAGATCCTCCGGCAGCTCACCGTCCTTCATGCGATTACCCGCAGAGCGATGCGCTGTTGCGGCCGCTTCCTCGCCATGGAATCGAGCAACAAGCTCCTCGGCCAGCTTGATCTTGATATCGCGCGGATTGGCGCCTCGCTCGACATCTCGCTTGAACTGCTCGATCTCTTCCATCGAGCGGAAGCTCAGCAATTCAAAGTAGCGCCACATCATCGAATCCGGCAGCGACACCAGCTTGTTGTACATCACGCCCGGCGCTTCCTGGATGCCTACATAGTTACCCAGCGACTTGGACATCTTCTTCACGCCGTCCAGCCCCTCGAGCAGCGGCATGGTCAGAATGCACTGCGGCTCTTGACCATAGGCGCGCTGTAGCTCGCGACCCATCAGCAGGTTGAACTTCTGATCAGTGCCGCCCAGCTCCATGTCCGCACGCAAAGCCACAGAGTCATAACCCTGGACCAACGGATAGAGGAACTCATGAATAGCAATCGGCTGATTGGAGGTGTAACGCTTGCTGAAATCGTCGCGCTCGAGCATACGCGCCACGGTGTACTGAGATGACAGGCGAATGAAGTCAGCAGGACTCAACTGATCCATCCAGGTGGAGTTGAAGGCCACCTCAGTCTTAGCCGGGTCGAGGATCTTGAATACCTGGGTCTTGTAGGTTTCGGCATTCTCAAGCACCTGCTCGCGGGTCAACGGCGGGCGGGTAGCACTTTTGCCGCTCGGATCACCGATCATGCCGGTGAAGTCGCCGATCAGGAAAACAACCTGATGGCCGAGGTCCTGGAACTGCCGCAGCTTATTAATAAGCACGGTATGCCCTAGGTGCAGATCAGGAGCGGTCGGGTCGAAGCCTGCCTTGATTCTTAGTGGCTGCCCGCGCTTGAGCTTTTCGACCAGCTCAGCCTCGATCAGAATCTCATCCGCACCGCGCTTGATCAGCGCCAGCTGCTCTTCGACAGACTTCATGAAAGCACTCGTTACCCAGATTGACGAAAGCCTGCAACCATACAAGATCAAGGCTCAAAAACAAATTTGTCCCGACAGCAATCCTGCCATTTATTCCTCTCGTTCCCCCTGTGCTTACCAGGCGTTGCCCGCGAACGCCTTCACCCACTCCTGATAAGATCATCGCTCACTTGCCAGGGATCGACTGCGTGCCCGACCTTATTCTCCGCCTCGCCCTGCCTTCACCCTTGCGCAGGCTGTTCGACTACCTCGCTCCCGCCGACGTGCCACCCTCTGTGCTCCAGCCCGGCGCACGTCTACGCGTACCGTTCGGTCGCCGCGAAATTGTGGGGGTCTTGGTTGAGGTCACACAGCAAAGTGACGTACCGCCGGACAAGCTCAAGCCAGCACTGGAGCTGCTCGACTCAGAACCCCCACTGCCTCCCGCGTTGCTCAAGTTGTGCCTGTGGACTGCGCAGTACTATCAACACAGTCTTGGCGATACCCTGAGCTGGGCCCTGCCAACGCTGCTTCGCCAGGGTGAGCCGGCTGAAGTGCGTCAGGAACGAATCTGGTTACCGGTCGAAGGCGCCCGCATTGATGACCCGCGCCTAAGCCGAGCACCGCGCCAGCGCGAAGCCCTCAAAGCGGTGCTCCAGCATCCCCAAGGGGTGCGACATAGCCTGCTGAGCACACTGCAATTAAACCGCGACAGCCTTGAGTTGCTACTGGAAAAAAACCTGCTGCGAACCGAGACGCGCCGCCGTGCGCCCCGTGTGCACAATGGTGGCTGGCTGGCCCAGCCGGAGTTACCGCTGAATGCAGAACAGCGCGCGGCCTACGAAGCCATTCGTGCGGGTTTCGGCAGTTTTCAGGCGTCGCTCCTCGCCGGCGTTACCGGCAGCGGCAAGACCGAGGTGTACCTGCAACTGATCCGTGAAACCCTGGAAGCCGGCAAGCAGGCCTTGGTGCTGATTCCCGAGATCAACCTAGGACCGCAAACCCTCGCGCGTTTTGAACAGCGCTTCAACGCCCGCATCGCCCTGCTGCACTCCAACGTGAATGACCGCGAACGCCTGGACGCCTGGCTGGCGGCTCGCGATGGCGAGGCCGATATTGTCATCGGCACTCGTTCAGCCCTGTTCACGCCCCTGAAAAACCCAGGACTGATTATCATCGACGAGGAACACGACGCCTCCTATAAACAGCAGGAAGGCTTGCGCTACCACGCCCGTGACCTGGCGCTGGTGCGCGCCCGCCAGGAAAACCTGCCGATCGTTCTCGGTTCAGCCACCCCTTCGCTGGAGAGCCTGCACAATGCCGAGGCGGGACGCTATGGGCTGCTCAAGCTCACCCAGCGGGCCGGCGGCGCGCAGGCACCACGCTTTTTGCGCTTGGATATAAAAAGCCTGCCGCTCGACTCGGGAATTTCTGGCCCGCTGCAACAAGCGATGCGCCAGACCCTCGAAGCGGGCCAACAAGTCCTGGTCTTTCTCAACCGCCGTGGTTTCGCGCCAACCCTGCTCTGCCACGACTGCGGCTGGCTCAGCCAATGCCCGCGCTGCGATGCACGCATGACCCTGCATCAACGCCACAATGAACTGCGCTGTCATCACTGCGGTCATGTCGAGCGGCCGCCACGCAATTGTCCGTCTTGCAATCATGTCGACCTGCGTCCGGTCGGTGCTGGAACCGAGCGTGCCGAAGAACGGCTCAGCATTCTGTTTCCCGACTACCCGGTTCTGCGCATCGACCGCGACAGCACTTCACGCAAAGGCGCCATTGAAGAACTGCTCAGCACCATTAATCGCGGCGAGCCCTGTGTCTTGGTCGGCACGCAGATGCTTGCCAAGGGGCACCACTTCCCGCGGGTGACCCTGGTGGCGATTCTGGATGCCGATGGCGGGCTGTTCTCTGCCGACTTCCGCGCCCCGGAACGCATGGCCCAATTGATCGTGCAGGTTGCCGGGCGCGCCGGACGGGCCGAAGAAGCCGGCAAGGTCATCATCCAGACGCATTTGGCCGAGCACCCCCTGCTGGTGCAACTCACCGAACAGGGCTACTTCGCCTTTGCCGAACAAGCCCTGAGTGAGCGTCGCGCCGCCGGGCTTCCTCCGTTCAGTCACCTCGCCCTCTTGCGCGCCGAGGCACACAAGCCGGGACAGGCCGAAGACTTCCTCGACCAAGCCTACCTGCAGGCCGAACAACTCATGGATGAACTGGGTCTGCAAGGCATCGAGCTGCTGGGACCGGTGCCCGCGCCCATGGAACGGAGAGCCGGGCGTTATCGCGCGCAGCTGTTGATACAAGGCAGCGCGCGGGTTCCGCTGCATCGCCTGCTGCACGCCTGGCTGCCCTACGTTGAAACGCTACCTGGCAGCCGCTCGGTACGCTGGTCGCTGGATATTGATCCCATCGATCTTTTCTAGACTGTTCCAGTACTGGTCACACAGCGCAACCACGCCGGATTCAAGAAGTCGCGTCGACTATTACCTGCAGCCGGTGGCTTGCCAGTCACCGCTGCTTCTATAATGTGCGGTTTTTGAACAAAGCCTTGGGGCCGACGAGCACACCGATGAAAGACAGCATTCGCCACCTGATCCAGCAAGCCCTCACCCGCCTCACGACAGACGGCGTGCTCCCTGAAGGCCTGACGCCGGCAATCCAGGTGGAGAACACCAAGGACAAGAGCCACGGCGACTTTGCCAGCAACATCGCCATGATGCTGGCCAAGCCGGCCGGCATGAAGCCACGCGAGCTGGCGGAAAAACTGATCGCCGCCCTGCCGGCCGACCCGGCCATCAGCAAGGTGGCTATCGCCGGCCCGGGTTTCCTCAATTTCTTCCAGAATTCCGACATGCTCGCCCAGCGCCTAGAAGCCGCGCTTGCCGATGCGCGTCTCGGCGTACGCAAGGGCAGCGCTCGCGAAAAGGTGGTAATTGACCTGTCCTCGCCTAACCTGGCCAAGGAAATGCACGTCGGCCACCTGCGCTCGACCATCATCGGCGACGCCGTAGGCCGCGTACTGGAGTTTCTCGGCGATGAGGTGATCCGCCAGAACCACGTGGGCGACTGGGGCACCCAGTTCGGCATGCTGTTGGCCTACCTGGAAGAAAACCCGGCCGCCGCCGAAAGCGAACTGTCCGATCTTGAACAGTTCTACCGCGCCGCCAAGACGCGCTTCGATGACTCGCCGGCCTTCGCAGACCGCGCCCGCGAGCTGGTGGTCAAGCTGCAGGCCGAAGATCCCGAGTGCCTGCGACTGTGGACGCGCTTCAACGAAATTTCCCTCTCGCACTGCCAAAAGGTCTATGAGCGCCTCAACGTCAAACTGACCCCTGCCGACGTCAAGGGCGAAAGTGCCTATAACGCCGAGCTGCCGGGCATCGTCAATGCGCTGCGCGACAAGGACCTGCTCACCGAGGACCAAGGCGCCCAGTGCGTCTTCCTCGACGAGTTCCAGAACGCCGAAGGCAATCCTTTGCCGGTCATCGTGCAGAAAGCCGGTGGCGGCTACCTGTATGCCACCACGGACCTGGCCGCCATGCGCTACCGCAGCGCCAGCCTGAAGGCTGATCGCGCCCTGTATTTCGTTGATCAGCGTCAGGCCCTGCACTTCCAGATGGCCTTCGAGGTGGCGCGCCGCGCTGGTTTCGTGCATGACGGCATGCGCCTTGAGCACATGGGCTTCGGCACCATGAACGGCGCCGATGGCCGTCCGTTCAAGACTCGCGACGGCGGCACGGTGAAGCTGATCGACCTGCTCGACGAAGCCGAACAGCGCGCCTACGACCTGGTCAAGGGCAAAAACCCCGAACTGGATGACGCCGAACTGCGCCAGATTGCCCGTGCTGTGGGCATTGGCGCGGTCAAATACGCCGACCTGTCCAAGCACCGCACCAGCGACTACAGCTTCAACTTCGAACAGATGCTCAGCTTCGAAGGCAACACGGCGCCTTATCTTCTGTATGCCTACACCCGTGTGGCCAGCGTGTTCCGCAAACTGGGCAAGGGCATCGATGAGGTGGACGGCCAGATCGACCTGGTGGCCGAACAGGAACAAGCCCTTGCCGCCAAGCTGGCGCAGTTTGGCGAAGTGCTGAATAACGTTGGCGAGAAAGGCGTGCCGCACCTACTGTGCGCCTACCTGTACGATCTGGCCGGGCTGTTCTCCAGCTTCTACGAGCACTGCCCGATTCTCTCCGCCGAAGAGGAGGCCACCCGGCAGAGCCGTCTGCGCCTGGCCGCATTGACCGGCCGCACCCTCAAGCAGGGTCTGCAACTGCTCGGCCTGGAACCTCTGGAGCGCATGTAAATGGCCGCCGCACGCAAGAAACCCGCCCCCAAGCGCGGCGCCAGCCGCCCCCAGGCTCCGGCGCAAAAGCCGGTACCGGGGTGGGTGTGGCTGGCGTGCGGCTTGGTCATCGGTGGCTTCGTAATGTTTCTCATGAGCCTCGAGCCAGGCAAAGACAGCATCAAGCGCCCGGTCGAGCAGGCACACAAGAATGCGAAACCAGCAAAAGAACAACAGCCGGCCAAACCCAAATATGACTTCTATACCCTGCTCCCCGAGTCGGAAGTCATCGTTCCCCCGGAAAGCCTGCCCCGCACCCCGCCGGCTCCAGCACCGAAGCCGGCTGCCAAACCGGTAACTCCGCAGGAAGCGGCGAAAATCGACACCGAGCGCGCCCTGGCTGCGCTCAGCGGCAAGATTCCACCACCGCCTCCGCGTGTAGCAACGGCAGTGCCTGCCACCCACCAATTCTTCCTGCAGGCAGGGTCTTTCCAGACCCGCGCCCAGGCTGAAAGCGTAAGGGCTCAGGTGACCTTGATCGGGCAGGTGGCACGGCTGGAATCCGGCACGGTGGGCGATCGCACCTGGCACCGCGTGCTGGTCGGGCCCTTCAACAGCCGCGAGCAGATGAACAGCGCGCAAAAACAGCTGAGCAGCAATGGCTTCAGCAATCTGCTGCCGCAGCAACGCAAGGTACAGTAACTTCACGCCAGTGCTCATGTCCGGCCTCGATGAGGTCGGACATGCTGCGTATCTCGCTCAAAAAAAAAGCGCCGCACGTCACACCACCCCTGTGTTTTCTACGGTGTGCTCGTCGGTTTTTGTTACGCACCTGCGGCCTTTGCTTGAAGCACAACAACCCCATCCCCATATAGGCTGCTATTCCCGGTTCAATCTGCAGGAGTACGCCCCTTGACCACCATCGTTTCAGTCCGCCGCAACGGCAAAGTCGTCATGGGTGGCGACGGCCAGGTTTCCCTGGGCAACACCGTGATGAAAGGCAATGCCAAGAAGGTCCGTCATCTCTATCACGGTCAGGTGCTGGCCGGTTTTGCCGGCGCCACCGCCGATGCCTTCACGCTGTTTGAGCGTTTTGAGGGTCAATTGGAAAAACACCAGGGACACCTGGTGCGCGCGGCGGTCGAATTGGCCAAGGAATGGCGCACCGACCGTACGTTAAGCCGCCTGGAGGCCATGCTGGCCGTGGCCAACAAGGACGCCTCGCTGATCATCACCGGCAACGGCGACGTGGTCGAACCCGAACATGGGCTGATCGCCATGGGTTCCGGTGGCGGCTTTGCCCAGGCGGCAGCCCTGGCGCTGTTGCAAAAGGCCGAGGCCAACCTGTCCGCCCGCGAAATCGCCGAAACAGCGTTGAACATCGCCGGCAGCATTTGTGTCTTTACCAACCAGAACCTCACCATTGAAGAGCTGGACTCCGCGGTTTGAACCGCCAGCCCGCTCCGGAGTACCCCAGCATGTCCATGACGCCCCGTGAGATCGTTCACGAACTCAACCGCCACATCATCGGCCAGGACGAGGCGAAGCGCGCCGTCGCCATTGCGCTGCGCAACCGCTGGCGGCGCATGCAGTTGCCCGCCGACCTTCGCCAGGAGGTCACCCCCAAAAATATCCTGATGATCGGCCCAACGGGTGTCGGCAAGACTGAAATCGCCCGTCGCCTGGCCAAGCTGGCGAATGCTCCGTTCCTCAAGGTCGAGGCGACCAAATTCACCGAAGTTGGCTATGTCGGCCGCGACGTCGAGTCAATCATTCGTGACCTGGCCGATGCCGCGCTGAAAATGCTCCGCGAGCAGGAAGTGCAGAAGATGCGGCACCGCGCCGAGGATGCTGCCGAAGAGCGCATTCTCGATGCCTTGTTGCCACCGGCCCGCGCCGGCTTCAACGAAGACCCGATTCCCAGCGGCGATTCCAATACCCGCCAACTGTTCCGTAAGCGTCTGCGCGAAGGACAGTTGGACGACAAGGAAATCGACATTGAAGTGGCGGAGATTCCCGCCGGCATCGAGATCATGACCCCGCCGGGCATGGAAGAGATGACCAGCCAGCTGCAAAACCTGTTCTCCGGCATGGCCAAAGGCAAGAAGAAGAGCCGCAAGCTGAAGATCAAGGAAGCGCTGAAACTGGTGCGCGACGAGGAAGCCGCGCGCCTGGTCAATGAAGAGGATCTCAAGGCGCGCGCCCTGGAAGCGGTGGAACAGCATGGCATCGTCTTTATCGACGAGATCGACAAGGTGGCCAAACGCGGTAACACCGGTGGCGCCGACGTGTCCCGCGAGGGCGTACAGCGCGACCTGCTGCCCCTGATCGAAGGTTCCACGGTGAATACCAAGCTGGGCATGGTCAAAACCGACCACATCCTGTTCATCGCCTCGGGTGCCTTCCACCTCTCCAGGCCGAGCGATCTGGTGCCGGAGCTGCAAGGCCGTCTGCCCATTCGCGTCGAACTCAAGCCTCTGTCGCCACAGGACTTCGAGCGTATCCTGACCGAGCCGCACGCCTCGCTGACTGAGCAATACAGCGCACTGCTGCAGACCGAGGGGCTGAACATCGAGTTTGCCCAGGACGGCATCCAGCGCATCGCCGAGATCGCCTGGCAGGTCAATGAAAAGACCGAGAACATCGGCGCCCGGCGTCTGCATACACTGCTGGAGCGCCTCCTCGAAGAGGTGTCGTTCAGCGCAGGCGACCTGGCGGCTCAGCACAGCGATCAGCCGATCCGCATCGATGCCGCCTACGTCAACGCTCACCTCGGCGAGTTGGCCCAAGACGAAGACCTGTCACGCTACATCCTTTAACGTAGCCTCCAGCGGCAAGCTTCAAGTAGCAAGCGACAGCAGAGCGCTTGGCTTGGGGCCCGCCGCTCGGAGCCTGGAGCATGGAGCTACCGATGCACATCCCTACCGCCATCAAGTTGCACAAAGCCTCCAAAACCCTGGAACTGCATTACGGCAGCGAGTGCTACACCCTGAGCGCCGAATTCCTACGGGTGCATTCACCCTCGGCCGAAGTTCAGGGCCACGGCAATCCAGTGCTGCAGTACGGCAAGCAGCACGTCGGCCTGACGGGTGTCGAGCCGACCGGCAACTATGCGCTGAAATTGATCTTCGACGACGGTCATGACAGTGGTCTGTACAGCTGGGATTACCTGTACCAACTGGCCACTCGCCAGGAGGAGCTTTGGGCCGACTATCTGCAACAACTGACCGCCGCTGGTCGCTCCCGCGATCCCAGCGAATCCATCGTCAAACTGATGCTATAAGCCTTCTTCACATCCCTTCCCGCGGTGTGCCTGCCTTGTAGGCGTGCGCACCGTTCATCCCGCTGCTGTTTTGTAGGCGGCAACCGCCCTAACGATTGGAAAAAGCTCATCTCAAAACTGGCAAGCTGCGTGGAATCGCCTATATAGCAGTGGCTGTTTTTCGCGGTGCCGTCCCACCCTTCCGGGACGGCACCTCTGTCGTCGCCAGATTCGCGTTGGCACGACCACTCTTGTCAGAAGATGGAGCTTCTCATGAGCAGTCCGCAACCAGACCTGCAACCCCTTAATTCACAAGCCTGCAAACCGCACCCGATGATCGGTCTGCGTGGCCAAGACATCTTCAATTCATCCCGCACTGTGCTGGCTCAAACCATCCGCCAGCCGCTACACAGCGTCCGCCACATTGCCCGTTTCAGCGTCGAGCTGAAAAATGTCCTGCTCGGCCAATCCACGCTGCGCCCGGCGACCGATGACCGCCGCTTCACTGATCCGGCCTGGGCGCTCAATCCCCTTTATCGTCGCTATCAGCAAATCTATCTGGCCTGGCGCAACGAGCTGCATGACTGGCTCGAAAACAGCGCCTTGCCAGAACATGACATCCGCCGTGGGCATTTCATCATCAGCCTGCTCACCGAAGCCATGTCACCCACCAACACCCTGGCCAATCCGGCGGCACTCAAGCGTTTCTTCGAAACTGGCGGCAAGAGCCTGGTGGACGGAATGGCGCACCTGACCCACGATGCACTCAACAATGGTGGCATGCCCAGCCAGGTCAACAAGGAAGCCTTCGAAGTTGGCAAGAACCTGGCCACCACGCCCGGTGCGGTGGTCTTTCGCAACGAGTTGCTCGAGCTGATCCATTACCAGCCCACGACCGAAAGCGTGCATGAGCGCCCTCTGCTGGTGGTCCCGCCGCAAATCAACAAGTTCTACGTCTTTGACCTCAGCGCCGACAAAAGCCTGGCCCGCTTCAGTCTGGACAGCGGCCTGCAAACCTTCATCGTCAGCTGGCGCAATCCGACCAAGAGCCACAGCCACTGGGGCTTGGACCACTACATCAATGCCCTCAAGGAAGCGGTGGATGCCGTCCTGGCGATTACCGGCAGCGCCGACCTGAACATGCTGGGTGCCTGCTCCGGCGGCCTCACCGCCACCACGCTGCTGGGGCACTACGCAGCCCTGGGCGAGGCTAAGGTCAAGGCTCTGACCTTGATGGTCAGCGTGCTGGACACCGACTTCGACAGTCAATATTCGCTGTTCATCGACGACAAGACCCTACAGGCCGCCAAGCGTCGCTCACAGAAGTCGGGCGTACTGGAAGGGCGCGAACTGGCCAAAGTCTTCGCCTGGCTGCGTCCCAACGACCTGATCTGGAATTACTGGGTCAATAACTATCTGCTGGGCAACGAGCCACCGGCGTTCGACATTCTCTATTGGAACAACGACACCACCCGCCTGCCCGCCGCGCTGCATGCGGACATGATCGAACTGTTCCAGAACAATCCCTTGCCTCGCCCAAATGCCCTCGAGGTCTGTGGCACGCTAATTGACATGCAAAAAATCGACAGCGAGATTTTCTGCGTTGCCGGCACCAACGATCACATCACGCCGTGGCAGGCCTGCTACAAATCGGCGCGCCTGTTTGGCGAACACTGTGAGTTTGTGCTGTCCAACAGTGGCCACGTGCAAAGCATTCTCAACCCGCCAGGTAATCCAAAGGCCAGCTATCTGCATGGACTCCCATTGGAAGAGAATCCCGAAGTTTGGCAAACCACCGCCAGCAAACAACGCGACAGCTGGTGGCTGCATTGGCGCGACTGGCAACAGGCACGCTCAGGAGAGTTGAAAAAAGCCCCGCGCCGGCTCGGCAATAAAACCTATGCACCGGCAGAGGCAGCGCCTGGCACCTATGTTCACGAGCGTTGACATCGTACACGTCCATTGAAACCCGGCGATGACCTGCGCCAAGCGCAGGTCATCGCTCCCCCCCAACACATGTTTAGGGACAGGCGCATGACGCAGCCGTTTGTGTTCCGCACCATCAACCTCGACGGGCAACTCCTGCGCACCGCAGTGCGTCCAGGCAACCTGGACGTGCCGCCGTTACTGATCTGCAATGGCATCGGCGCCAACCTTGAGTTGGTGCTGCCCTTTGTCAAGGCACTCAACCCCGAACTGGAGGTCATTGCCTTCGATGTGCCCGGCGTTGGTGGCTCCTCCACACCGACGCTGCCCTACCGTTTTCGCGGTCTGGCCAAGCTGATCGCGCGGATGCTCGACTATCTCGATTACGGACAGGTCAACGTCATTGGCGTTTCCTGGGGTGGCGCTCTAGCCCAGCAGTTCGCCTACGACTACCCGGAACGCTGCAAGAAACTGGTTCTGGCTGCTACGTCAGCCGGTGCCCTGATGATTCCCGGCAAGCCCAAGGTGCTGTGGCGCATGGCAAGTCCACGGCGTTACCTGCAGCCGTCCTATACCGTGCACATCGCGGCGGATATTTATGGCGGTGCCTTCCGGCGCGACCCTGAACTGGCTATGTCCCATGCCAGCAAGATCCGCTCCGGCGGCAAGCTGGGTTATTACTGGCAGATGTTCGCCGGGCTCGGCTGGACCAGCGCGCACTGGCTGCATCGCATCCGCCAGCCAACCCTCGTGTTGGCCGGGGACGATGATCCCATTATTCCCCTGGTCAACATGCGCTTGCTGGCCTGGCGCATCCCCAATGCCGTGTTGCATGTGATCGACGATGGTCATTTGTTTTTAATCACCCGCGCCGCTGTGGTGGCCCCGATCATCATGGGCTTTCTGGAAGAAGAGCCTCAACGCGCGGTTATGCACCCTCAGGCCGTCTGACCGTACGAATTCAACAAGGAGCGTTGAGCATGCAAGAACTTACCGAGGTGGCCACGCAACCCGCCCCGACATATATCCACGCGCAAAATGCCATCGTCGGCCTGCATGGTCGCGATCTTTTTTCCACCGTACGCACGCTGGTCAGCCAAAGCATCCGGCATCCCCTGCACAACGTCCGGCATGGGCTGCGCCTGGGCCGGCAACTGGGCCGCATCCTGCTGCTGGGGGCAACACCTCATCAGGTTAACAGCGATGACCCACGATTCATGGACCCCACCTGGCAGCGAAACCCCCTCTATCGACGCGGCCTGCAGAGCTATTTGGCGTCTCAGGCGCAGTTGCTGGAATGGGTCGAGCAAAGCGCGCTGTCCGCTGATGATCGTGCCCGTGCACGCTTTCTGTGCCTTCAACTGAGCAATGCCCTGGCGCCCTCTAATACATTGCTCAATCCCCTGGCCATCAAGGAGTGTTTTAATACGGGCGGCCAGAGTGTGCTGCGCGGTGCTACTCAACTGCTGAATGACCTGCGCCACAGCCAATTGCTGCCCAGGCAAGTCGACCCTACCGCATTTCGCCTGGGCGAGAACCTGGCCACCACTCCAGGCGCCGTTGTGTATCGCAATGAACTGCTTGAGCTGATTCAGTACCGACCGCAAACCACCGAGCAGCATGCTGTGCCGGTGATGATCGTGCCGCCGCAGATCAACAAGTTTTATATTTTCGACCTCAGCCCACAGAAGAGCTTTGTCCAGTATTGCCTGGCCAATGGCTTGCAAGTCTTCATGGTCAGTTGGCGCAACCCTGATAGCCGGCACCGTGAGTGGGGGCTTTCCAGTTATGTGCAAGCACTGCGCCAGGCTTTTGATGCGTGCCGAGCCATTGGCGGGGCGGGCCAAGTCAGCTTGCTTGGGGCGTGCGCCGGCGGCCTGACCAGCGCGGCCTTGCAAGGTCACCTGCAAGCCCGGCGCAAACTGCAGCACGTGGCCAGCGCCAGTTACCTGGTCAGCCTGCTGGACAGTCGCATCGAATCCCAGCCGCTGTTGTTCTTGGACGAAGAAACCCTGGAGGCCGCGAAGCGTCGCTCTTACCAACGCGGCGTGTTGGATGGTCGGGAAATGACGCGGATATTTTCCTGGATGCGTCCCAATGAGTTGATCTGGACTTACTGGATCAATAATTACCTGCTGGGTCGCCTACCACCGGCCTTCGACATCCTGCATTGGAACAATGACAACACGCGCCTCCCAGCGGCTCTGCATGGCGAACTGATCGATCTGTTCAAACACAACCCGCTGGCCCGCCCCGGAGCATTGGAAATCTGCGGCACGCCACTGGACCTGAGCAAGGTCGATGTCGACAGCTTCAGCGTGGGCGGCATCACCGATCACATCACGCCATGGGAAGCAGTCTATCGCTCGGCCTTGCTGCTCGGCGGCAAGCGCCGTTTCGTTCTCGCCAACAGCGGACATGTGCAGAGCATCATCAACCCGCCGGATAGCAACCCCAAAGCGCACTTCCAGGAATCCGACTGTGAGGAAAGCGATCCGCGCACCTGGTTTGCGCAAGCCGAACAGCGGCCTGGCAGTTGGTGGCCAGAATGGCTGAGCTGGATCCAGGCCCGCTCCGGTCCCTTGCAGGCAGCGCGTACCGTGCTGGGCAGCGAGCGCTATCCGGAACTGGATGCAGCACCCGGGCGCTATGTGGTCGACGAGTGAGCCCACCGATGAAAACCCGCGACCGCATCCTCGACTGCGCCCTGCATTGCTTCAATACCCGTGGCGAACCGAATGTCTCGACGCTGGAAGTGGCCACCGAACTGGGCATCAGCCCAGGCAACCTGTACTACCACTTTCGCGGCAAAGAGGCGCTGATCCTCGCGCTTTTCGAACGCTTTCGCAACGACCTGGCGCCGTTACTGGAACCGCCCCCCGCCCAGGCACAGCTGGATATCGAAGATTACTGGCTGTTCCTGGAGCTCATCGTGGAACGGTTGGCCGACTACCGCTTCCTGTTCCAGGACCTGGCCAACCTGGCGGTACGCATGCCGGCCCTGGCACGCGGCGTGCGCGCCTGGCTCAAGCAGCTAAAGCACTGCCTAGCCACCGTGCTGGGCCAACTGCAGGGGCAGGCCAGACTGCGGGGTGAGCCACCGGTATTGGCACAGCTGGTCGAGCAGATCACCCTGACGCTGCTGTTTGCACTCGACTATCAGCGTATTCTCGGCCAGCAAGGCGGGATCGAGCAGGTTATCTATCAGGTGATGATGCTGGTGACACCTCACCTGTCGGAGGAATCACAACGGGACACGGCGGACCTGGCCCAGCGCTATCGAACCGGCTGATCCGGCCTGGCTGACCGCTGGCCTGCCGTGCGGTGAATCCGAAAAACAAACAGCCCAGCCGAAGCTGGGCTGTGACCTCATTCCGCTTGATTGACGCTCTGTTCGCTGGGCGCGGTCTCTACAGTCGGTGCGGCCGATGCGGACTGCACCGTCTGCTCGGGTTGCTCGACTGGCTTGGCTTGCTTCGCTGGTTTGGGCTTGGCAGGTGCCTTGCGCGTCTTTGGCTTCGCTGTAGTTGCGGGCAACTGCGCAGTTTCTGGGGCTGCAGCAGCCTTTGCTTTGGCTGCCGGCGTGCGGGTTTCAGGGCGCCGGCGAATGGGCGCTTCATCCACGTCGCTGACGGGCTCAGGCAGTGCCCGTGCGTTCATCCGCTCGAGTTGCCGGCTCAACACTTCAACTTGGCTGCTCAGCGCTTTCAATTCGAGCCGGCTCGGAACGCCCAAGCGGGCAATGGCGCCACTCAGGCGTTTGTCGAACGCATCTTCCAAGGCGCTCCACTTGCCCAACGCCTTGTCACGCGCCTCGGCAACCCGGCTAAGCGCGCCATTCTTCACTGACTCGACTTCGCTGCGCACCCGCTGCTCGGCCTGCTCGCCATCCCGAACCAAGGCGTCAAACAGGGCGCTGCCATCTTCGCCGATCTTCGCATAAGCGCCCAGGCCTGCCAGCCAGATCTGCCGCGAGTATTTTTCGACGTCCTCGCTCCAAGTGCCTTCCTTCTTGCGTATGCCAGCCATGACGCGACCTCCTGTTACGGTTTAGCGGTACGGATCAGCAGTTCGCTGAGCCCGTCAAGCTTGCTCGACAAGTCCTCCACTTCGCCACGGGTCGGCACGCCAGCCCGCTTGAGCACCCGGCCCACACGGGTGCCGACACGCTGCTCCACCTTCTCCAGCCGAGCACCCACTTTGTTTTTGACCGTTTTCAATTGGCCACTGGCGGCGTCGAGTTGCTCGTCGAGCAACCGCTTGCCTTTGTTTTCCGCTTCTTCGCCGTGCTCGACCAAGTCCTTGAAATAAGCCAGGCCGCTACGCCCCAGGCGCGCATAGGCTCCCAGATAGGCCAGCCACAGCTGGCGGGCGGAACGCTTGACCACAGTCGCAACCGGCGACGGACTGGTGTCGGTTTTTTTCAACGCTGCCTTGTCCATGATGCACCTCTCACTAATCGGAAGGGATCGCCCTGTACCAGCGGGCTCATCAACAAGGTAGCGAGGCAAATTAGAAACCACAGCCTAATGACGAAAATCGTCTGCGGCTCAACACGATCAGACCAGCGCCTTGTCCAGCGCCGCTTCGATTTCACTCTGCAGGCGCCCGCTCAGTGGCGACAACAGCAACCCCAGATGCAATTCCACGCGCACGCGCTGGTCATCCAGGGCAATCGAGCCCTTTACGCCACTGCGCTGCACTTGCAGCACATCGCCTTGCCAGCGGCAGCTCAATTGATAATCACGCGACAGGCTCTCGGCCAGTTGCTCGGCTTTATTGCGCAATGCCTGACGATCAAGTTGGTGGGCGCGTTCAACACGGATTTTGGCCATCACGGATTCCTGTACGGCGCGAAAAACGCGCGAATATACCTTATTCGGCGTGTCGCCGACCTGATCGCATCCATGGTCGCCACCTTCGTCAGGGGGTAGAATGACCGCCACTTTTCAGCCGGTGACAGTGCCATGACCGATCCACGCAAAGGCCCCGAGGCCGAACCCACCACCCATTTCGGCTACAAAAGCGTGCCGGAAAGCCAGAAGGCGCAGAAGGTGGCCGAGGTTTTCCATTCCGTGGCTGCCAAATACGACCTGATGAACGACCTGATGTCCGGCGGCGTTCACCGTTTGTGGAAACGCTTCACCATCGAGCTGTCTGGCGCGCGCCCCGGCAACCGCATTCTCGATATCGCCGGCGGCACCGGCGACCTGACCCGCCAGTTCTCGCGCATCGTTGGCCCCACCGGCGAAGTGGTGCTGGCTGACATCAATGCTTCGATGCTCAAGGTCGGCCGCGACAAGCTGCTCGACAAGGGCGTGGCTGGCAACGTGCGCTTCGTTCAAGCCGATGCCGAAAAACTGCCTTTCCCTGACAACCACTTCGACGTCATCACTATTGCCTTCGGTCTGCGCAACGTCACCCACAAGGAAGACGCCATCGCGTCCATGCTGCGGGTGCTCAAACCGGGAGGCCGCCTGTTGATCCTAGAATTCTCCAAGCCGACCAACGCGCTGTTTTCCAAGGCTTATGACGCCTACTCGTTCACCGCTCTGCCGCTGTTCGGCAAGCTGATCACCAACGATTCGGAAAGTTACCGCTATCTGGCGGAGTCGATCCGCATGCACCCGGATCAGGAAACCCTCAAGGGCATGATGGTCGAGGCCGGCTTTGAGCGGGTCACCTATCACAACATGACCGGCGGCATTGTCGCGCTGCACCGCGGTATCAAACCCTGATGCTGCTGCACGTGGTGCTGGCCGGGATCGAACGCGGGCTCAACCGCGTCCTGGCCTTAGATGCCACCGCCGGCTCGCGCCTGGCGCGGCTGTCCGGCAAGGTCATCGAAATCGACTGCCAGTCGCCGGCCCTGCGGCTGTTTGTATTACCCGACGGCGAAGGGCTGCGCCTGGCCCAGCACTGGGACGCTCCCGTCGACTGTCGGCTGCGTGCACCCGCCAGTGAGTTGCTGCGTCTAGGCTTGAGCCACGACAAGGTTGCGGTACTGCACGGCCTGCACGTCGATCTAGACGGCGACAGCGCTGCGTTGATCGACCTCGCCGGCATCCTGCAGGATCTGGAATTGGACTGGGAATACCAGTTGGGCGAATGGCTCGGCCCGGTGCTCGGTCACCTTTTGGGCAACCAATTGCGCAGCCTGGCCGGCTGGGCCGGGCAAAGCCTGGGCAGCCTGCGTTTGGATCTGGCCGATTACCTGGCTGAGGAAGCCCGCAACCTGGTGGGTGCGCAGGAAGCCGAAGCACGTTTTGACGAACTTGACCACCTCAAACTTACGCTCGACCGCCTCGATGCGCGCATCGACCGCCTGATCCAAGGACGCAAAACTGCCCCATGAAGCTGTTCGCCGCCCTGCGCCGCCTGCTGCGCATCCTCTTCGTAGTGATCCGGTACCGGCTGGACGATCTGGTCTACGAACTGCCGCTGCCCTGGTGGCTGCGCTCGACCGGCTATTTGCTGCCCTGGCGCTGGTTGCCGCGCCGCCAGGTGCACGCGTCGCGAGGCGCTCGCCTGCGACTGGCGCTGGAACACCTGGGGCCGGTGTTCATCAAGTTCGGCCAGATCCTTTCCACCCGTCGCGACCTGCTGCCTGAAGACATTGCCGACGAGCTGGCGCTGCTTCAGGATCGGGTGCCGCCGTTCCCTGCCGAGCAGGCCGTAGCGCTGATCGAAAGCCAGCTCGGCGCCTCCCTTGCCGTCTTGTTTGCCCGCTTCGAACAACAGCCCCTGGCGTCCGCCTCTGTCGCGCAAGTGCACAGTGCCAAACTGCACAGCGGCGAAGAGGTAGTGGTCAAGGTAATCCGCCCCGGCCTGAAGCCGATCATCGCCCAGGATCTGGCCTGGCTGTTCCTGCTCGCACGGCTGGCCGAACGGGTCTCCAGGGAAGCGCGCCGCCTGCACCCGATCGAGGTGGTCAGCGATTATGAAAAGGTCATCTACGACGAACTCGACCTGCTGCGCGAGGCGGCCAATGCCAGCCAGCTCAAGCGCAACTTCGCCGACTCGCCGCTGATCCATGTGCCGCAGATCCACTGGGACTACTGCCGTCCCAAGGTGCTGGTCATGGAGCGCATCTACGGTGTACCCGTCACCGATCTGGTCGCCCTGCGCGAACAACGCACCGACATGAAACTGCTCGCCGAACGG
Organism: Pseudomonas sp. B392_1p; assembly: GCF_052245235.1. NCBI lineage: Bacteria > Pseudomonadati > Pseudomonadota > Gammaproteobacteria > Pseudomonadales > Pseudomonadaceae > Pseudomonas > Pseudomonas sp. B392_1p. The sequence continues at coordinate 465,846 of NZ_JBQPXM010000001.1, read as the reverse complement.
GGGGTGGAGATCTTCTTTACCCAGGTGTTCCGCGACAGTTTCTTCCATGCCGACATGCACCCCGGCAATATCTTCGTCAATGTCCAGCAGCCGTGGAACCCCAGCTACATCGCCATCGACTGCGGCATCGTCGGCAGCCTCACCCCCGAAGACCAGGATTACCTGGCACGCAACCTGGTGGCCTTTTTCAAGCGCGATTACCGCAAGGTGGCACAGCTGCACATCGACTCCGGCTGGGTGCCGGCGCACACCAAGGTCAACGAATTCGAAGCGGCGATCCGCACGGTGTGCGAACCGATCTTCGAGAAACCGCTCAAGGACATTTCCTTCGGCCAACTGCTGCTGCGCCTGTTCCAGACCGCGCGCCGTTTCAACATGGAAATCCAGCCGCAGCTGGTCCTGCTACAAAAAACCCTGCTCAACATCGAAGGTCTGGGGCGCCAGCTGTACCCGGACCTCGACCTGTGGAGCACCGCCAAACCGTTCCTGGAACGCTGGATGCGCGAGCGCATGAGCCCCAAGACCTTGGCGCTGCAGGCCAAATCACAACTGGAACAGTTGCCGCACCTGGCCACCATGACCCGTGATCTGCTCGAACGCATGTCACGTCCGCATCTGGCCGATGCCCCGGAACCCTGGCAACGCCGCCGCGACGGCTGGGCTCTACGCCTGCTCGGGTCCGCTCTCCTGGTGGGCGGCGCGGTGTTGGCCATGGGCAGCCAAGCACTGAACGCACCGGAAGCTTGGCCGGTCTGGCTATTGGCAACCACCGGGTTATATCTCGTCATTCGTCGATAGCCAGCGACTGGCCCGACTGGCACACTTGTTCACCTGATTGTTGTTTGGGCTGCCTGACAGCTCCTTGTAGTAAACGGATAGGCAATGAACGACTGGCTGGATGAAATCAACTGGAACGAGGACGGCCTGGTGCCGGCCATCGCCCAGGATCACAAGACAGGTCGCGTACTGATGATGGCCTGGATGAACCGTGAAGCTCTACAGCTGACGGTCAGCGAACAACGCGCCATCTATTGGTCACGCTCGCGCGGCAAGCTCTGGCGCAAAGGCGAAGAATCCGGGCATGTCCAGACGCTGCATGAAATTCGCCTGGATTGCGACGCCGACGTCGTCATTCTGCAGGTCGAGCAACGGGGCGGCATCGCCTGTCATACCGGACGGGAAAGCTGTTTCTACCGCGTTTACCGCGACGGTGCGTGGGAGACTGTCGACCTGCAATTGAAGAGTCCCGACGCCATCTATCACAAGGGCCATACTCATGAGTGACACCCTCGACCGTCTGGCCGACATACTCGAAACGCGCAAGAATGCCGCACCTGATTCTTCTTATGTGGCCAGCCTGTATCATAAGGGGCTGAACAAGATCCTCGAAAAGGTTGGCGAGGAATCGGTGGAAACCATCCTTGCGGCCAAGGATGCAGCCATCAGCGGCGACTGCAACGACCTGATCTACGAAACTGCCGACCTGTGGTTCCACAGTCTGGTCATGCTCGCCGCACTAGGCCAGCATCCACAGGCCGTCTTGGACGAACTGGACCGGCGTTTCGGCCTCTCCGGACACGCGGAAAAAGCCGCGCGTTCGCAATCCTGACATTCACTTTCCCGGAGACACATCATGGGACTCGGCGGCATCAGCATCTGGCAACTGCTCATCATCCTGCTCATCGTCGTCATGCTGTTCGGCACCAAGCGCCTCAAGGGCCTGGGTTCCGATCTTGGCGATGCGATCAAGGGCTTTCGCAAGTCGGTTGGCGCTGACGATGACAAGCCTACGCCCACGGTAGAAGAGCAAAAGGGGCAAACCATCAACGGCGAAGCGCGCAAGGTCGAAGACCCGGTCAAGAAAGACTGAGCTTGCGTCCCGCACACGTCCATAAGGCTCAATCATGTTTGACGTAGGCTTTAGCGAACTGCTGCTGGTCGCCCTGGTTGCCTTGATTGTGCTCGGCCCGGAGCGTTTGCCCGACGCCGCGCGCAAGGCAGGCCTATGGATCGGGCGGCTCAAGCGCAGCTTCAACAACATCAAGAACGAAGTGGAACGTGAAATCGGTGCCGATGAAATCCGCCGACAACTGCACAACGAGCGCATCCTCGATCTTGAACGCGAGATGAAGCAGAGCCTGGGCCTGGCGCCGCAGACCGACAAACCGGCCAGCCCCACACCGGATCAGGTTGCATCGCCCAGCATCCTCCCAGATGCCGAACCTTCACCTACCGTCGCGCCCATCAGCGAGCCGCCGGCCTCGACCAGCCACCAGGATAAACCGCAACAACCATGAGCACCCGGACCCCCGAAGACCAGGAAATGCCGCTGGTCTCGCACCTGACCGAGTTGCGCACGCGCCTGCTGCGCTGTGTGATTGCCATCCTCCTGATCTTCGCGGCTCTGTTCTACTTCGCTCAGGACATCTACGCTTTGGTGGCGGCTCCGCTGCGCGCCTACCTGCCGGCAGGCGCCACGATGATCGCCACCGGCGTGGCCTCACCGTTCCTCACGCCGTTCAAGCTGACCCTGGTGGTGTCGCTGTTTCTCGGCATGCCGATTGTGCTGCAACAGATCTGGGGATTCATCGCGCCGGGCCTGTACAAGCAGGAGAAACGCATCGCCGTCCCCCTGCTAGTGTCCAGCATCCTGCTGTTCTATGCCGGCATGGCCTTCGCCTACTTCGTGGTGTTTCCAATCATGTTCGGCTTCTTCGCCAGCGTGACGCCCGAAGGCGTGGCGATGATGACCGACATCGGCCAATACCTGGATTTCGTGCTCACGCTGTTCTTCGCCTTTGGCGTGGCCTTCGAGATTCCCATCGCCACCTTCCTGCTGATCTGGGTCGGCATCGTCGATGTAGAAACCCTGCGCAAGAGCCGCCCTTACGTGATCGTCGGCTGCTTCATCGTCGGCATGTTCCTCACTCCGCCGGATGTGTTCTCGCAAGTCTTGCTGGCCGTGCCGATGTGGATGCTGTTTGAAGTCGGCGTGTTCTTTGGGGCCCTGGTCAAGCGCAAGGCGGCCGAAGCCGAGGAAGCCGAAGACCACACCGAAGTGACCGGCGACAAGCCGCCCGCACCCCGCCCGTGAACCTGCTGCTGCTCGACGACGCCGACTTCATTGGCGCCGACCGCGCCGTCCTGCGCGATCGGCGCCTGACCCATCTCCTTGAAGTGCACCGCGCCGACGCTGGCGATAGCCTGCGCGTTGGCCGCGTGGGCGCTCTGATGGGCCAGGGTCGAATTTTGCGTCTGGAGAATCAGGAAGCCGAGCTACAGGTGTGCTTCGACCAGCCGCCACCGCCCAAGCTGCCGCTGACCCTGCTGCTCGCACTCCCGCGCCCGAAAATGCTCAAGCGTGTGCTGCAAACCGTGGCCACCCTGGGTGTACCGCGCCTGATTCTGCTCAACAGCTACCGCGTGGAAAAGAGCTTCTGGCAGACGCCCTTCCTTGAACCGACGGCGATTCGCGAACAGCTGATCCTGGGCCTGGAGCAAGCCCGCGATACGGTGCTGCCGGACGTAATCATCGAGAAACGTTTCAAGCCCTTCGTCGAGGACCGCCTGCCGGCTCTTGCAGCGGGTACGCTCGGCCTGGTCGGCCACCCAGGCGACTACCCAACCTGCCCGCGCGGATTGCCTCTCGATCAGCCTGTGACCTTGGCCATCGGCCCAGAGGGTGGCTGGATACCCTACGAAGTGGACAAACTTGCCGAGGCCGGCTTGCAGCCGGTGCAACTGGGCGAGCGCATCATGCGGGTGGAAACTGCCGTCACGGCGTTGCTGGCGCGCCTGTTCTAGCCCTCACGACGTTTCTTCGGTCTGCCAGTGCGCGGGCAGCAACTGCCCCTTGAACGCTGGCGCCTCTTCGAGCACCACATCACGCGCCGCCACCGGCTCGCCGCACTCCGAACAGACCAGCACGCCCTGCATAGGATGACCGCAGGTCCTATGCAGGTGGCGAATCGGCGCGCCTTCGGCGCCGCCCATGTAACGGTCGCCCCAGTTCACCAGAGCTAACACAGCGGGATAAAGATCGCGACCCTTAGCCGTCAACCGATACTCCTGGCGGAGCGGCCGCTGCTGATAGGCGACCTTGTTCAACACTCCAGCTTCGGTCAGCTTCTTCAAGCGATTCGCCAGCACATGGCGAGTCACGCCGAGGCGTTCTTCGAACTCATCGAAACGACGGATGCCCAAAAACGACTCGCGCAGCACCAGCAGGGTCCAGCGATCCCCAATCACCGATAACGCGCGCGCCAAGGAACAGGGCTGTTGATCGAGTTCTTCCCAGCGCATTGTTAATCATCCTCCACAGCAATGGCTCACCATAACTTGACAGGTTTTGAAATGGAACCGAGTATCAGGCTGGGTTCCAAATAAGAACTAATGGAGAGCCGCAATGACCGAACGCAAGGCAATACTGGTGATGGGTGCCGGCGATGCCACCGGCGCAGCGATAGCCAAACGGTTCGCCCGTGAGGGTTACATCGCCTGTGTGGCCCGCCGCCACGCGGACAAACTGGCGCCGCTGGTTGCGGACATCGAAGCCGAGCGTGGCACGGCGCACGCGTTCGGCTGCGACGCGCGGGTCGAAGATCAGGTAATCGAACTGTTCGCGCGTATCGAGCGCGAGATCGGCCCGCTGGACGCGGTGATCTTCAACATCGGTGCCAACGTGCAGTTTTCCATTACCGAGACCACCGAACGGGTTTACCGCAAGGTCTGGGAAATGGCGGCCCTGGCGGGCTTTCTCACTGGGCGCGAAGCGGCAAGGGTGATGCTGCCGCGCGGCCGCGGCACGATCATCTTCACAGGCGCTACCGCCTCGTTGCGCGGCCGGGCGAATTTTTCCGCCTTCGCCAGCGCCAAGTTCGCCCTGCGAGCCTTGGCACAGAGCATGGCCCGTGAGCTCGGACCAAAGGGCATCCATGTCGCCCACCCGATCATCGACGGCGCCATCGATACCGCGTTCATCCGCGATAACTTTCCCGAGCTGTATCAGCGCAAGACGCAAGACGGCATCCTCAACCCCGCGCACATCGCCGAAACCTACTGGCAGATCCATTGTCAGCCACGCGACTGCTGGGTGCATGAGCTGGATTTGCGACCCTGGACGGAAACCTTCTGATTTCTCTCACCCATAAGGAAAACAAGATGAGCAGAACCGTGGAATTCCTGTTTGATTTCGGCAGCCCAGCCTCTTACCTGGCCTGGACCCAATTGCCGCGCATCGCCGCTGACACCGATGCCGAGATCGTCTGGCGACCCATCCTGCTGGGTGGCATCTTCAAGGCCACCGGCAACGCGCCCCCGCTGGCCGTGCCGGCCAAAGGCCGCCACTTGCTGCTAGATCTTGCGCGCTTCGCCAAACGCTATGGGGTGCCGATGAATTTCAATCCGCACTTCCCCATCAATACCCTGCAGCTGATGCGCGGTGCGATTGGTTATCTCGGCAGCGAGCAATTCGATCGCTACATGACAGCCATGTTTGAAGGCATTTGGGTCCATCAGAAGGACCTCGGCAAGCCCGAAGTGGTTGCCGAGGTCCTGGACGCAGCCGGGCTGTCCAGCGAGGAGTTTCAACACCTGATCGGCAGCGACGAGGTCAAGGACCGTCTCAAGGCCAGCACCGAAGAAGCGGTCAAGCGCGGCGTATTCGGCGCGCCGAGCTTCTTTGTCGGCGATCAGCTGTACTTTGGCCAGGACCGGCTGGACTTCATCGCCGAGGCTCTCGCCCGGTAGCCCGGTAAATGGCCGGCTTCAGCTTTCCAACAGGAACGTCACCGGCCCGTCATTGACCAGGTGCACCTGCATGTCGGCACCGAAGCGGCCGGTGGCGACCTGCGGGTGCTGGGCGCGCGCCAGCGTAACCAGGTGATCAAATAGCTGCTCACCCAGTGCAGGCGCTGCCGCCGTGGAGAAGCTCGGACGCAGCCCGCTTTTGGTATCCGCCGCCAGGGTGAATTGTGAGACCAGCAGGAGGCCACCCTCGACATCCGTGAGGGACAGGTTCATTTTCCCCTCGGCATCGCTGAACACCCGATAATTCAGCAGTTTTTTGAGCAGCTTGGCGACGCTCGCCGGGGTGTCCTGCGGTTCGATGCCGACCAGCGCCAGCAACCCCTGGTCGATGGCACCGACAATCTCTCCGCCGACCTCGACACGTGCGCCGCGTACACGCTGAATCAAGGCCTTCATGCTTCACCCTTGGGGAGTTTGCGCAGGCGTCGAGCCATTTGGTCGGTGGCGCGCACCAGCGCGTCGACGATGCCACGCTCGCCTGCCGAATGGCCCGCCTCGCGAATGATCTGCAGCTCACTGTTCGGCCATACCTGGTGCAGCGCCCAGGCATTGTCCAACGGGCAGATCACGTCGTAGCGACCGTGCACGATGATGCCCGGCAAATGGGCAATCTTGTGCATGTCGCGCAGCAGCTGATCCGGCTCAAGGAAGGCGTTGTTGATGAAGAAATGACACTCTATACGGGCGATCGACAGCGCCCGCTCGTTGAAGCGCTCAACCACTTCCGGGTTCGGCCGCAAGGTTGCGGTGCGCCCTTCCCAGCACGACCACGCCTTGGCGGCCTGCATCTGGGCAATCTGGTCTTCGCCGGTCAGGCGCTTGTAGAAGGCCTGCATCAGCTCGCCACGCTCGGCGGGCGGAATCGGCGCCAGGTAATCCTGCCAATAGTCCGGGAACAGCCGACTGGCGCCTTCCTGGTAGAACCAATGAAACTCCTGCGGACGGCAGAGAAAGATGCCGCGCAATACCAGGCCATGGACGCGCTCGGGATGACGCTGCGCATAGGCCAGTGACAGGGTGGAGCCCCAGGAGCCGCCAAACAGCAGCCACTTGTCGATACGCAGGTGCTCACGAATGCGCTCCATGTCATCGACCAGATGCCAGGTGGTGTTGTTCTCCAGGCTGGCGAAGGGCGTCGAGCGCCCGCAGCCACGCTGATCAAAGGTGATGATGCGATACAGGTTCGGGTCGAAATAACTGCGCGACTGCGCATCGCAACCGGCGCCAGGGCCGCCGTGTACGAACACGACCGGCAGGCCGTCGGGCGTGCCGCTTTCGTCGATATGCAAGGTATGGATGTCATCGACCGCCAGGGTTTGGACGGCGTAAGGCTTTATTTCCGGATATAGAGGCTGCATGACGTGCTCCCAGCACTGTACGGTGCATGTTGACGCGGCGTTTCAGGGACGTTCTCGGCATCATAGCGGGGAAATTCCCTGCGCATGACGCGAGCGGGTGCGAGAGCTCGCAATGTCCCCTCCCTGGAAGCCCGCGATCATGCCGCGCGATTTGGTCAATGCCTGCTGAACGCCTGTGTCATTGAGGCAACTTGCCGCGTTGGCCTAACCTGCGGGGCAGTCATTGCCCAAGGAGCCACCATGTCCGGTCCGTTGTCGTCCCTGAAAATTCTGGATTTCTCCACCCTGTTGCCCGGGCCGTTCGCTTCGCTGCTGCTGGCCGACATGGGTGCCGACGTGTTGCGCGTGGAGTCGCCTTCGCGCATGGATCTGGTACGCGTGCTGCCACCGCATGATCAGGGCGTGTCGGCCAGCCATGCCTACCTCAACCGCAACAAGCGCGGCATAGCCCTAGACCTGAAGAAGCCCGAGGCGGTGCAACTGGTCAAGCAGCTGGTGCAGGACTACGACATCGTGCTCGAGCAGTTCCGTCCGGGGGTGATGGACAAGCTCGGCGTGGGCTACGAGGCACTCAAGGCGATCAACCCTCGGCTGATTTATGTGTCGATCACCGGCTACGGCCAAACCGGTCCCTACAAGGATCGCGCCGGTCATGACATCAACTACCTGGCCCTGGCCGGCCTAGCCAGTTACACCGGGCGGCGCGACAGCGGGCCGTTGCCGCTGGGCATTCAGGCCGCCGACATTGCCGGCGGTTCGCTGCACGGAGTGATCGGCCTGCTGGCCGCCGTGGTGCAGCGTCAAGTGACAGGCCAGGGCCAGCAGGTCGATATCAGCATGACCGACTGTGCCTTTAGCCTGCATGCCATGGCCGGTGCCGGCTACCTGGCCTGCGGCGTGGAGCCGGCGATGGAGAATCAGCCGCTCAACGGCGGGAGCTTCTATGACTACTACCAGAGCCGCGACGGCCGCTGGTTCTCGGTGGGCAGCCTGGAACCGCAATTCATGCAGCAGTTTTGCGCGGCCCTCGGCCGTCCCGAACTGGCTGCCCGTGGGCTGTCCCTGCGACCGGAAGATCAGCAGGCGCTCAAGCGCGAGATCCAAAACGAATTTGATAAACGCGACTTCGCCGACTGGTGCGAGCGTTTCGCTGCGCTGGATGCCTGCGTCGAACCGGTGCTGAGTCTAGCCGAGGCGGTTGAGCATCCGCAGCTCCAGGCACGCGGTGTGGTCACCGATGTGCCGCGCGACAGCGCCGAACCGCAACGGCAGATCGCCTGCCCGATCCGTTTCTCGGCAGGTCTGGATACGCCACGGCATATCGGCGTCAGCGTCGGTGCGCATACCGATCAGGTACTGACCGAGCTGGGTTATTCGATCGAACAGATTGCCGCCTGGCGGGATGCCCGGGTAATCGCCTGATCTTATCGACTGCTTGCCGCTAGCCTGGCATCGCCGGTGCTCAAAAGCTTGAGCCGGGCTCTGCCAGGAAGCTCAATTCGTCAATTGTGCTGACACGCCCGAGAATGGCATTACGGTGAGGAAAGCGCCCGAAGCGGGCGATTACCCGATGATGCGCCTTGGCATACTCCAGGAAGCTGATGAACGCTGGGCTGTCCGCCTCATCCTGCTCGGCCAGCAGAACCGCGAAAGCCTGTACCGCACGCTCCTGATGCTGCAAGTCTTCGGCATGCTCGAACACCATGTAGCAGAACACCCGCTGAATGGCCGACAGACGACGGTCCCAACCCTGCTCTATACCCCGCTCCAGCAAGGCCAGGGCACGGGCATCGCCCGCGAAGGCGCGCGGCGTGCCGCGATGGATCATGCGGGGCAACTGGTCGAGCAACAACAACAGGGCCAGCCAACCTTCCGGATTGCTGGCCCAGTCGCCCAGATAGCCATTCAGCGCTTGCTCGGTCAGGTCACCGAAGCGCGTACGCGCCTCGGCATCCTGCTCGGCCCGGTAACCGAACCACAACCCGTTCTGCCGCGCCGCCAGCTCGCCGGCGGGCGCATCAGCGCCAAACCACCAGTCGAGCAACGGTTGCCAGGTCGCGTTCATGACTCAGTCTGATGGTACTGGGTGATGCGCTCGACTTCTTCCTTGGAACCGAGGAATACCGCCACACGCTGGTGCAGGGAGTCCGGCTGGATATCCAGGATGCGCTGATGACCATCAGTGGATGCACCGCCAGCCTGTTCGATGATCATCGACATCGGATTGGCCTCGTACATCAGGCGCAGCTTTCCGGGCTTTTCCGGTTCGCGGGCATCGCGCGGGTACATGAACACACCGCCACGGGTGAGGATACGGTGCACATCGGCCACCATCGCGGCGACCCAGCGCATGTTGTAGTTCTTGCCCAGCGGACCTTCCTTGCCCTCCAGCAGTTCGCTGACATAGCGCTGCACCGGCGCTTCCCAGTGGCGCTGGTTGGACATGTTGATGGCGAACTCGGCGGTCTGCTCGGGTACGCGGATGTTGTCGTGGGTCAGCACCCAGTTGCCCATGTGCGGGTCGAGGGTAAAGCCCTTGACGCCGTTGCCCAGGGTCAGCACCAGCATGGTCTGCGGGCCGTAGATGGCGTAACCGGCGCACACCTGCTCGGTGCCCTTCTGCAGGAAGGCTTCTTCGGAGAGGTCGCCCTTGCCGCGCAGATTGTCTGCGCAACGCAGCACGGAGAAGATGGTGCCCACGGACACGTTCACATCGATGTTGGAGGAGCCGTCCAGCGGGTCGAATACCAGCAGGTACGCACCTTTCGGGTAACGGCCAGGAATCTGGTAGGCCTCTTCCATTTCCTCCGACGCCATGCCGGCCAGGTGGCCGCCCCACTCGTTGGCTTCGAGCAGGATGTCGTTGGACAGCACGTCGAGTTTCTTCTGCACCTCGCCCTGTACGTTCTCGGTACCCATGCTGCCCAACACGCCGCCCAACGCGCCCAGCGACACCTCGTGGCTGATCTGCCGGCAGGCACGCGCCACCACCTCGATCAGGAAACGCAGGTCTGCCGGGGTGTTGAAGTTGCGAGTCTGCTCGATCAGGTAGCGACTCAGGGTGATGCTGGACATGGACGGGCTCCGAAGGGCGATAGGAAAGAAGTGCATTTTAGCCTGTGTTGCCTGCCGAGCGCCCACCAGCGAACGGCTTTTCTTACCTCGAGTCGCGTATGGGGATGCGCTTGCCGGCCCAAGCCTTCACGTCCTCGGCCTGACCGTCACGTTGCGCACCGGTACGCGCCCGCACCAACAGGCCCGGAATCAGCCGGCCTTCCGGCAATTGCTGCCACAGGCGCTGCGGCAAATGCTGGCGCAGCGCCTGTGGATTGACCCGCGCCGGGTTGAAGGTGCTGCGGTAGTAGGCCATCCACAAACGCTCGCCTTCCGGATCGGGGGTGCGCGCCAGTCGCTGCCATTCCTCGGGTGCCTCGCGGCGGTAATCGAAGCGGTCGCCGTTGAACAACACCCCATCGCGCGGCGTCGCTATCAGCCAACTGTGCTGCCCCAGCCGCTCGGCGAAATGCTCGCAGGCCACCTCCAGCACCTCATGTTCGGGCTCATACCAGGCCACGTAGTCCGGCAGACCCTCGCCCTTCAACGGAGCGAAACGCACGAACGCATGCAACTGATGGATTTCCCGGCCCACCGCTTTGAGTCGCTGATGCAGCTCACTGCCGTCGAGATCGCCTGGCAACGCAGCCGCTGCGTCACCCTGGGCCACCCGCCAGAGAATCCGATAGAGCAACGCCCAACGCTCCGGCATCCGAAAGCGTGCAGCCCGCTCAAGCATGTCGAGTACGTTACGCGGCACCGTGACCCGCGCGCCGGGTGCATAACGCGCCAAGGTCTCTTCCGCGAACAGATCGGCCGGCATCAGCTCATCGCGCCAGCTCACGTAATCCGGCGGCACGCCGTCGTGCAGCAACGTGCGGGCCTTGTCGCGCCAGTCGGCGAACCCGCCGTCAATCCGTACGCAGCGCATCACCAGAGCGCCATTTGCTGGACCGGCCGCTCGGCCTGCTGCTGACGCAGCCGCAGGGATTCACTGCTGTCCTGCCGGGGGCGGTAGTCAGCGGTGACGATGAACGGATTGGCCTTGTCCAGAGCACAGCGCAGCCGGCGTAAGTCGTCATAACGAATTTTTCGTTGCTTGCGCAGTTGCTCGATGCGTTGCGCGGTCAGCACGCCGATGCCCGGCACCCGGGCAATTAGCGCGGGTTCTGCGCGGTTTAGATCCACCGGAAATTGCTCGCGGTGCTCCAGCGCCCAGGCGAGTTTCGGGTCGATATCCAGCGCCAGGTTACCGGGCTTGCCGAGCAGTTCCTCGGCACGGAAGCCATAGCCGCGCATGAGGAAATCCGCCTGGTACAAACGGTGCTCACGCAGCAGGGGCGGTGCCGCCAGCGGCACCGTGGACGGGCTGTGGGGAATCGGGCTGAACGCCGAGTAGTACACGCGCTTGAGGCGAAACTGCCGGTACAGGGTCTGCGACTTGCGCAAGATGCTGTGATCGTCGCTGCCGTCGGCGCCGACAATCATCTGCGTGCTCTGCCCGGCCGGGGCGAACTTCGGTGCTTTGGCTTCGCCTTCCACGGCCTGCTGCTGGTAGCGGATGGCACTCATGGCGCGCTGGATGCCGCTGACGGTCTTTTCCGGCGCCAGGCGAATCAGACTGGCGTCGCTGGGCAGTTCGATATTTACGCTTAAGCGGTCGGCATAGCGACCGGCCTGCTCGATCAGCGCCGGATCGGCATCCGGAATGGTCTTGAGGTGGATGTAGCCGCGAAACTCATGCACCTCGCGCAACAGACGCGCCACCTGCACGAGTTGCTCCATGGTGTAGTCCGGCGAGCGAATGATGCCGGAGCTCAGGAACAGTCCACTGATGCAGTTGCGCCGGTACAGGTCCAAAGTCAGCGTCACCACTTCCTCGGGCGTGAAGCGCGCACGGGGTACGTCGCTGGAGCGGCGGTTTACGCAGTATTGGCAGTCGTACAGGCAAAAATTGGTGAGCAGGATCTTCAGCAGCGACACGCAGCGGCCATCCGGCGTAAAGCTGTGGCAGATGCCCATTCCGCCAGTAGAGCCCACCCCCGTCTTGCCCTTGGAGCTGCGCTGCGGTGCGCCGCTGCTGGCGCACGACACGTCGTACTTGGCCGCATCGGCGAGAATGCTCAGCTTGTCGATGAGTTGCACGGTGGCGCTCTCCGCAAATACTGTATATAAACCCAGTATACGGAGCTACGCTCACCTTGCCAGCCCCCACCACAAGGAAACTTGCGTGACCTCACCCTACATTCACATTGCCGCGGCCCTCATCTACAACACCCAACGCCAGATGCTGCTGGTGCGTAAGGCCGATACGCCGTATTTCATGCAGGCCGGTGGCAAGCTTGAAGCTGACGAACGGCCCATCGACGCCTTGCGCCGAGAACTGAATGAAGAGCTGGGTATCGACCTGATAGACCAGCAGGCCGTTTGCCTGGGTAACTTCAGTGCCGCGGCCGCCAATGAACCGGGTTGCCAGGTCGTCGCCGAACTCTTCGCTTTGCAGCTCGACCAGCCACTGCAGGCCAATGCCGAAATTGCCGAAGCGCGGTGGGTCAGCTTCGCCGAAGCCGATCGCCTAACCCTCGCCGAGCTTACCCGAGAACAGGTGCTTCCCTTGGCCCGGCAACTGCTGTCGGCATAACGCGCCTCTTTGCACGTTCGCCTTTGCCCGTTCATAACTGCACCTGGCTGCCCAGTTCCACCACCCGGTTGGCCGGCAACTGGAAGTAATGCAGGCTGCTGTTGGCGTTGCGCTGCAAGAAGGCGAACAGCTGTGTACGCCATCGCGCCATCTCTGGTCGTGGCCCGGGGATCAGCGTTTCGCGACTGAGGAAATAAGTCGTGCGCAATGGCTCGAACGGTTTGCCATCCAGGCTCAGCTGTCGCAGCGCCGCGGGCACATCGGGTTTGTCCATGAAGCCGAACGATAACAGCACGCGATAAAACCCCTGCCCCGAGGTTTCCACTTGAGCCCGCTCGTGCGGCGCCACCCGCGGGCAATCAAGCGTCAGCACGGTCAATAGCACGACCCGCTCATGCAGCACCTGGTTGTGCTGCAGGTTGTGCAGCAAGGCCGGCGGCACGGACTCCGGGTGCGCGGCAAGAAACACTGCGGTGCCCCGCACACGCGGGGGCGGCTGGCTCAGCAGGCTTTCGATGAAAATCGGCAGCGGCAAGGCCAACTCGCCTAGACGCCGATACAGGGTCTGCCGGCCACGCTTCCACGTGGTCATCAAGGCGAACAACACGATCCCGACCAGCAACGGAAAGGCACCGCCCTCCAGAACCTTGGGCAGGCAGGCGAGAAAGAACAGGCTGTCGACGACCAGAAAACCAATCAGCAATGGCAGTGCCTGCCACCACGGCAGTTTCCACTGCAACAGCATCACTACCGCCACCAGCAGGCTGGTGCACAGCATGGTGCCGGTTACCGCAACGCCGTACGCCGAGGCCAGCGCACTGGAACTGCCGAAGCCGAGCACCAGCAGGACCACACCCACGAGCAGCACCCGATTCACCACCGCGATGTAAATCTGCCCTTCCATGTGTTCCGAGGTGTGCTGAATCAGCATCCGCGGTACATAGCCCAGCTGGATTGCCTGGCGGGTCAATGAGAAGGCACCGGAGATGACCGCCTGCGAGGCGATGATAGTTGCCAGCGTGGCCAGGCCAATCAACGGCAGCAAGGCCCAGGCCGGGGCCAGCAGGTAGAAGGGATTGCGTGCGGCTTCAGGCGTATCCAGCAGCAAAGCGCCTTGACCAAAGTAGTTGAGCAGCAACGCCGGCAATACCAGGAAAAACCATGCTCTGGCGATCGGCCGACGCCCAAAGTGCCCAAGGTCGGCATATAACGCCTCGGCACCGGTCAGCGCCAGCACCACGGCGCCCAGTACCGTCAGCCCGACACCTGGATGAATCGCAAAAAAATGTACGGCCCAATAAGGATTCAGCGCCTGCAACACCACCGGCTGCCGAGCAATGCCGTGCAACCCCAGAATCCCCAGCACCGCAAACCAGCCCACCATCACCGGGCCGAACAGCATACCGAGATGGGCAGTTCCGTGTTTCTGCAGCAGAAACAGCCCCACCAGCACCACTAGCGCCAGCGGAATCACCCAGTGCCCCACCCCCTCGAAGGCGACCTCCACACCCTCGATGGCCGACATCAAGGATATCGCCGGGGTGATCATGCTGTCGCCATAGAACAGCGCCGCACCGCACAAACCCACCGCCCCCAGCGCCGTACTCAGCCATGCATAGGGGCGCGCCGCACGCTGAGCCAGGGCCAACAACGCCATCGCCCCACCCTCGCCCTGATTGTCGGCACGCAGCACGAAGAGCACGTATTTCACCGACACCACCCAGAGCAGCGACCAGCAGATCAGCGACAGAATCCCCAACACGCCGGCGTGATCGACACTCACACCGTAGTGCCCCGAAAACACTTCCTTGAGGGTGTACAACGGGCTGGTGCCGATATCGCCGTAGACCACACCCGTGGCCGCCACCAGCAGGCCGAAGCCGGATGCATGTTGTGTTGGCGCTGCTGCCTCGTTGCCCGCTTCGTCCACGCTGGATACCTCGCAACCACTCAGGTTGAGCATGGACCCGTAGATAAAGGGGCGCTCGGAGCGGGTCGCACCTACATGCGCGGTCAGGGCAATCGCATAGACGTGGCGAAGCGGCGAACGACGTCAGTAACAGCCCTCGGCCCGGACTAGTTGTAGCGTCTGGTCAATCACCTGGGGATCGCGCAACTTCCGTCACTACATACCCTGCCCCGGACATCGGCCACTCGCTGCAGCCGGCAGGCCGAAAACGGAAACAGGGAGAACTCCGCCTGAGGGACGAGGGCACGCCTTCGTACCGCTCTACCGAGGCGTCAGATCCTGCAAATGACTATCGCTGAGACGCAGATGCAGCGTCACCGGCATTTCTCGCCCACAGTCAGCGCATCCAAGTGAAATTCGTACCCTTCGCGCGAGCGGCTTATCCGGGCATTCAATTCCCATATTCCGGTCCAGCCCTTGCTAGCAATGGGCAGTACATCCCAGAACTAATCATGGACCGCTCCGTCCCGCCTCAGAACTGAACGAGAGGCACTGTGTGTGGTTGTTAAGGCGCTCCACCTGTCGCCACAAGGCGTCATGGTCAGGCGGCGTATTGCCATGGTAAGAGAACCGAAACACGACAGCATCACCACAGCGGCCAGTCGAAACACAAAACGCCTGAACATATGATGTTGGCTCCTGCATGCATACCAAGCGGTGGCGTTTTCAGTTACCGCATTACCAATTAGTGATGTAGTGATTGTAAAAACCCGGCCTTTTAATACCGGTGCAGAGCCCTATGGAACTTCCGCCGTAACCGCCGGTACTGGACATGCCCACTCCCCAGGCATGAACGAATCCATAAAAGGGATCGCAAACGAAAAGATAGGTAGAGAAAGTACGATGCCTCACCTTCTCCAGAACATCGTCCTTGAAGTAAAGGTGGTAATAATTGCGCCCAATGGGAATCGCCAGCGGAATGGTTGCCATCAGTTGAATGGCTAGCCCCGCCCAAACATGCTCGCCTCCGCGATAAACCCAGACAGCCTGGCCATCCACATCGAGAATCCGATCCGGTTCACCCCAGTGCCGAATGACATCACTTTTGTTGTGAACGCGCGCTGCTGAGTAGTAATCAAGCGAAAAAACCCGGCTTTGATCTTGCTCATCTCGATTCAGGACCACTGATGTCCTCGGCATCATCGCTCGCCAATATTCGTCATGTTCCGAGGGTGCGTAGATGCCAGCCCCCACACAGCCCTGCAGGAAAAAAAACAATGCGATCACGGTCGTCTTTAAATGACTTGGCAAAACTCAATCCTTGTTTAGATCGATACTCCAGGAAATGGCTTGGGCTGCAGGCCCCTTGCTCTGAAGCCGAATAGTCAACCTACTCCCTACAACCCTATGCAATATAAAGTCGTAGCCGTCCATTATGTACCCGCCAAACCCACGTCCACCCAGCCGTTCGCTAAATCAGTTTGATTTAAAAACCCCGCCCAGCCTGCGCCGAAACGGGGTTCTCTTTATTACTGATCAACAGCGCGTAAGGCGTGCCTTACAGCCCCGCAGCCGCGCGCAGATCGGCAGCCTTGTCAGGCTGCTCCCAGCTGAAGGTGGCGAAGGAATCGTCACCCACGGTCTTCTGCTCGGGGATACGGCCAAAGTGGCCGTAAGCAGCGGTGGCCTGGTACATCGGGTGTAGCAGGTCGAGCATGCGGGTAATGGCGTACGGACGCAGGTCGAACACTTCGCGCACCAGGTTGACGATGGTGGCTTCCGGGACCTTGTTGGTGCCGAAGGTATTCAGCGAGATGGAGGTCGGCTGGGCCACACCGATGGCGTAGGACACCTGAATTTCGCAGCGCTCGGCAAGACCCGCGGCGACGATGTTCTTGGCCACGTAGCGGCCAGCGTAGGCGGCCGAACGGTCAACCTTGGACGGGTCCTTGCCGGAAAAGGCGCCGCCGCCGTGGCGGGCCATGCCGCCGTAGGAGTCGACGATGATCTTGCGGCCGGTCAGGCCGCAGTCGCCCACCGGGCCGCCGATGACGAACTTGCCGGTCGGGTTTATGTGGTACTGGGTGTCCTTGTGCAGCAGCTCGGCCGGCAGGGTGTGCTTGACGATCAGCTCCATCACCGCTTCTTTCAGGTCGGCCTGGCTGATGTCCGGGCTGTGCTGGGTGGACAGAACCACCGCATCAATACCCACGACCTTGCCGTCTTCGTAGCGGCAGGTGACCTGGCTCTTGGCGTCCGGACGCAACCACGGCAGCAGGCCGGACTTGCGCGCTTCGGCCTGGCGCTCGACCAGACGGTGGGAGAAGACGATCGGTGCAGGCATCAGCACGTCGGTTTCGTTACTGGCGTAGCCGAACATCAGGCCCTGGTCGCCAGCGCCTTGGTCTTCCGGCTTGGCGCGGTCGACGCCCTGGTTGATGTCCGGGGACTGCTTGCCAATGATGTTGACGATGCCGCAGGTAGCGCCGTCGAAGCCGACGTCCGAACTGGTGTAGCCAATGTCGCAGATCACCTTGCGGGCGATCTCTTCCAGGTCGACCCAGGCGCTGGTGGTCACTTCACCGGCAACGATGGCGACGCCAGTCTTGACCAGCGTTTCCACCGCCACGCGGGCGAGTTTGTCCTGTTCGATGATGGCGTCGAGCACGGCATCGGAAATCTGGTCGGCAATCTTGTCCGGATGGCCTTCAGAGACGGATTCGGAGGTAAAAATCGAGTATTCGCTCATCTATCGGTGTCCTGTTCTGACCGGTCAGTGAGGGTGCTTCGTGAATCCGGCCTGGCGAAATGCCGCAGCTGAATCTGAAAGCCGTTTTTAAAACCAATGTAAAGACTCTCGCCGGGCACAAGCCCTGCGGCGATGGCCCAACGGGCCAAATCATCCTGATCAAAGCCCAGCCAGAGATCGCCACAGGCTTCTCGGGTCCAGCTCTGATCGTGACTGCACAACTCGCTGATCAGCAGACTGCCGCCGGCCTTGACCATCCCGGCCAGCCGCTGCATCGCCTCGGCCGGCGCGGCGAAGTGGTGCAGCACCATGTTCAGCACGACGCAATCGGCTTGGGTGGCCGGGTCATCCAGCGCATCGGCCAGTTGCAGTTTGACATTAGTCAAACCGGCGCTTTCGCAGTGACGCCGTGCCAGCTCGAGCATTTCCGGGCTGTTGTCCAGCGCCGTTACTTGCGCAAATCGACGCGCCAGCTCGGGCAGGAAGGCGCCTTCGCCCGGGCCGACTTCCAGCGCTGTGGCCGTGGGGGCAAACCCCAGCGTATCCAGCAGGCTGAGCAGGCTGTCGCGGTACTGCGGCAGGCTGGCGATCAGGTCCTGGCGCGCTGCAAAACTGCCGGCCATGCGGGCAAAAAAATCCTGACTTGCGGCACTGCGCTGGGCATGCACGGCGGCAATTCGCGCCAGAACCTCGGCGGGCAGCGTGAGGCGGTCGACTTCGGCCAGCAAGGCGCTGTGCAAAGCGCCACCCAGCACCTCGGCCTGCGCCAGGCTGCGGCGGTAAAACACCGCGTTACCCTCGCGGCGCGTGGTCACCAGTCGCGCCTGCGCTAGCACCTTCAAATGATGGCTCATACCCGACTGGCCGATGGCAAAGATCTGTGCCAGTTCCAGCACGCCAAACGAATCGTTGGCCAGCGCGCGCAACACATTCAGACGCAACGGATCACCGCCAGCCTTGCAGAGAGCGGCGAGCTGGTCGTGGTCGGCAGTGAGGGGCTGGAGTTCTGGCAGGTTCATAGGCTGCGCAGTCTAGACGCTCACATTTTGCGCAGCAATGACCAATATCAAAATTTTTTGATATTGGTTACCCTAGCCCACAGCGCAACGAGGCTACCTCCTTACCTTTGGTTTATAAGCAAGCGCCATTTGCTATTTACCCAAGGGTCGAGCTTTGCCGTAACCTGCGCCTCCATTGACCAGCCACTGCCTCTGCGGCCTCGCCTGTACGGCGTGATCTGCAGCGGCTTTCGATCTGCGGACTCCATCATGTCGAACCATCGTTTCCTATCGCTGGCCTTCGTCAGCGTTTGCTTGCTTCCGGCGCTGCCGGTCCATGCCGAAGAGTCGCTCACGCCCGCGACCGCCACCGTGAGCGCGCCACTGAGCGCACCCGCACCGCTGCTTTCTGCAGGCGAACTGCAACCGCTGATTGGCCAAGCCCATGTGCGCATCCTCGATATCCGCGCACCGCAGGCTTATGCCGGCGGGCATATCCCCGGCGCCATCAACACACCGTACGGTCAGTACCGTGGTCCGGCTGACAATCCCGGTCAGTTACCCCAGGCATCAGCCCTGACCGCCGTGTTGCAAAAAGCCGGCATCCACCAGGACAGCCACGTGATCGTCGTGCATGGCGGCACGGACCACACTGATTTCGGCGCCGCGGCACGGGTCTACTGGACACTGAAGGTCGGCGGCCTGACTCGCCTGTCGATTGTCGATGGCGGCACGCGTGCCTGGCATGCCGCCGGCGGTGAGCTGACCACCGAAACGCCGCTGGTGCTGCCCAGCCAGTTCGTCTACCAGTACGACAAGGACCAGATCGTGACCCGCGACGAGTTGGCCGCCGCCATCCAGACCGGCAGCGCGCCACGCCTGATCGACTCGCGGCCGCCGGCGTTCTTCAACGGTGACGTAAAACCGGCCACCGCCGCCCGCTATGGCACCCTGCCCGGCGCGCACTCGTTCAACAACGCGCAGTTCTTTCCGGAAGGCGGCACCACACTGAAGCCGGTCGACGAACTCAAAGCGCTGGTCGCGCAAGCCGGCGCCGCCGAAGGCCCGGCAGTCTCCTTCTGCAACACCGGCCACTGGGCCGCCACCAACTGGTTCGTGATGTCGGAAATCGCCGGCAACACGGCAGTGAAGATGTATCCGGACTCGATGGTGGACTGGAGCCGCAGCGAACTGCCGATGGAGAACCAGCCATCGCGGGTCGAGGCATTGCTGCAAGACCTCAAGCACGCGCTCAACAAGTAAGACAGAGAACTCCTGATGCTTAACCTTAACCGTCTGTTGTTAATTGTCGGTGGCCTGGCCGGCGCCTTTGCCGTGGCTTACGCCACTGGCGTGCGCCAGGGCCTGCTGACCCTGCTCGGCATTGGCTTTGGCGCCGTGCTGCAGTTCGCCCGCTTCGGCTTCACCACCGGCTGGCGCGACTTTATCGAAACGCGCAATCCCCAGGGCATCTGGGGCCAGATGCTGCTGTTGTCGCTGGCAGCCATCCTGACCCTGCCGCTGATCGCCACCAGTGGCGGCGAACTGGTCGGCGCCGTCGCGCCACTGACCATCAGCCTGATCCTGGGCGCCTTCCTGTTCGGCGCGGCCATGCAACTGGCCGACGGCTGCGGCTCCGGCACCCTGTACAAGGCCGGCGCCGGCGCGCCGCTGTCATTTGCCGTGTTGCCGACGTTCATGATTGGCAGCTTCGTCGGCGCCTCCCATCAGCCGGCGTGGATCGCCCTGGGCGGACTGCCGGCCATCGATCTGCTGCAATTCGGCTGGCCGACAGCCGTCGCCATTACCGTGGCGGGCTGTGGACTGGTCGCACTGTGGGTTGGGCGCGCAGCAAAAAACGCACAGCCGGCGTTTGCCGCTCAGTCCGTCGGCGCTGCCGCGGTCAACACCGGCTCCGGCTGGGCCCGCCGCTGGTGGCTGGGCGCGCTGCTGTTGGCCGGGTTGTACCTGCTGCATATGCTGATCGCCGGTCAACCCTGGGGCATCGTCTACGGGGTGGGCGTGTGGGGCGCAAAAATCGCGTCGGCACTGGGCTGGAGCCCAGTGGGCGATCCGTTCTGGGGCGTCGCGCCGCATGCCACGCGCCTGGCCGAACCGCTGCTGGCCGACATCACCTCGGTGACTAATATCGGCCTGATTTACGGCGCCATCGCCGCCTCGCGCTGGAACGGCACGCCGAACATTCGCATGCCCTCCAACCGTCGCCTGATTGCCGCCTGCATCGCCGGCCTGGTGATGGGCTACGCCTCGCGCATGGCGTTCGGCTGTAACGTGGGTGCTTACCTCGGCGGCATTGCCTCGGCCAGCGTGCATGGCTGGGTGTGGTTCGCCCTGGCCTTTGCCGGCTCGATCCTCGGCGTGCGCCTGCGCACTCGCCTCGCCAATTAAGGAGTGGATATGGACAGTAAAAAAGCCTTCCTGACCGGCACCACGTTGTTCTGGCTGGTGATGCTTGGCCTGGTCGTTGCCGACACCCGCTCGACTGCCGGCAATCGCGTGGAACCTGCACCCTTCGCTTATGGCAGTGGCCAGGCGGCCTCGGGCGGACACTGCTCGGGACGCTAAGCTATAACGAGATGGGCCCGTTCTGGGCCCATCTCACATCCGCTCTGCTTACAGCCGGAAACGGCTCACCAGTGTCTGCAACTGGTTACCCAGACGGGCCAGCTCAAGGCTCGAGGCAGCGGTCTGCTCACTGCCTGCAGCGGCTTGATCCGCAATATCGCGCACGCTCACCAGGCTGCGGCTGATTTCTTCGGCAACCGCGCTTTGCTGTTCGGAGGCCGCGGCGATCTGCTGATTCATCGCCTCGATATTCGACACGCTGCCAGTGATATTGTGCAGCGCGACGCCTGCATTACGCGCCAGCGCCACGGTGCTTTCGGTGAGGTTGCAACTGCTCTGCAGGCTGCTCGCCACACGGTGCGTTCCGCTCTGCAACCCGGCCACCAGCTCTTCAATTTCTTCCGTGGACTTCTGGGTGCGTTGCGCCAGGCCACGAACCTCGTCGGCTACCACCGCGAAACCACGGCCGGCTTCCCCGGCGCGGGCCGCTTCGATTGCGGCGTTGAGTGCCAGCAGGTTGGTCTGCTCAGCCACCGCCTTGATGACGTCCATGACGCTGCCAATCTTGTGGCTTTCTTGCTGCAGACTGACCATCGCCTCGCTGGAACGATTGACTTCGCTTGCCAGACGTTCGATCTGAGCAATCGCTTCAGTGACCACCTTGTCACCCTGGGCGGCCTGATCGTCGGCCGTCGAGGCGGCTTGCGAGGCATGCTCGGCGTTGCGCGCGACTTCCTGCACAGTGGCCGACATTTCCTGCATCGCGGTGGCGACTTGATCCGTTTCGACCTTCTGCGTACGCACACCCACACTGGTCTGTTCGGTTACGGCCGACAGTTCTTCCGCAGCGCTGGAAATTTGCGTCACGCCATCGCGAATGCCACCAATCAGCTCGCGCAGGGTGCTGCCCATCTGCTGGATACCCTGCTGCAACTTGCCCATCTCATCGGTGCGCGTGACGACTTTCTGCTCGGAGAGGTCACCGGCGGCAATGCGCTGAACGTCATTCAGAGCGTGCTGAATCGGCCCCGTGATCTGGCGGGTGATCACCACCGAGGCAATGACGCCCAGCAACAGCGCGAGTAATGCGCTGCCAACTTGCAGGGTGCGCGCCCGCGCGCCGTCGTCGTCACGCAAGGTCTGCTGCAGGGCGTTCAACTGTGCACTCTGACGCAGCATGTCATCGACATACCGGGTCATGTCGACGCCAACTCCGCCCACTTCGGAGTTATTGGTTTTGTAGACGTCCAGCGAGCCGAAGTAACGCCCCATGGCCGACTTCAGTTGCACCAGTTCGTACGCAAAATAACGGGACAACGTGGCCTCGATCTTGGAAAGCTCCACTTCGGTGGCTTTCATCTGCTCGGTCAGCTCACGCTCACGCGCTTCCGAAGCCAGCATCATGTAGCCACGCACGGCATAGCGGGTGGTCAGCATGGCGTCATTGAACGAGGTGAAGGCCCGGAACAGAGCGTCTTGCTCGGCCGACTGCATGCTCAGAATCTTGCTGCGCACACTGTTGATTCTGCTAACTACATCGTTGCCGTCGCTAATCATGTCGCGCCGCGCCTTCTGGGTCAGATCATAGGCAGCGCGCATGCGCTCCAGAGCCTCGCGGTAGCTCGCGACAGAGGGGCCAATCGCTTTCAGCAGTTCCAGGCTTTCACCCTGCAGACCCTGCAGCCCGCGCTGGTAGACCTGCTCCAACCGCTCGAGCTCGGCCTGGGCACGCCTGCCCTCGGCTTCTTCACCACTGGTGCGCATATATTCGAGGCGGCTGATCTGTAGCCGGCCGGCTGCCACGTTCAACTCGCTGATACCCGCGGCATGCAGACTGCTCGCGTCCATCTTGTTCAGGCTGCTCCAACCGACCAGTGCCAGGATAAGCGTGAATGCGAGCACCAGGCCGAAGCCGAGTCCAAGTTTAAGATTGACGCTGATATTGCCGAACCATGTGTTCATCGAAAAAAATCCCCGCAGCTTAAAGGAGCGGACGCGCGGGGCGTTTTTTCTTGTCCTGCCACTGTCGCAATTCCTTTTGTTGTATCGACCATCCTGCGCCTTGCTTGAGTTCGATCGTGGGCTGGAGCTCGGTCCTGGCGTGCAGACCACCGGGCTCGCCTTTCGCCTCGAAAACACGATGCGCCTGCCTCATCTACCGGGTTTTTCAACGTCTACACGCGTTTATGCCCAAACTTCCAGCCCCATACGTCTTCTCCGATTGCCCTCCCCCCCGTCGTGGGCGAAAATGCCCGACTTTTCCGCCCCCTTCGATTCAGAACAGCCCCCGCAGGAGATTAGCGATGCCCAGCCGTCGTGAGCGAGCCAATGCCATTCGTGCCCTCAGCATGGATGCCGTGCAAAAAGCCAACAGCGGCCACCCGGGTGCCCCCATGGGCATGGCGGATATCGCCGAAGTGTTGTGGCGCGATTACTTGAAGCACAACCCGGTGAATCCGCAATGGGCCGACCGCGACCGCTTTGTGCTGTCCAATGGTCACGGCTCGATGCTGATCTATTCCTTGCTGCACCTGACCGGCTATGACCTGGGCATCGAGGATCTGAAAAATTTCCGCCAGCTGCACAGCCGCACCCCCGGCCACCCGGAATACGGCTACACCGCCGGCGTCGAGACCACCACCGGCCCGCTCGGCCAGGGCATCGCCAATGCCGTGGGTTTCGCCCTCGCCGAACAAGTGCTGGCTGCGCAGTTCAACCGCCCCGGCCACACCATTGTCGATCACCACACCTATGCGTTCCTCGGCGACGGCTGCCTGATGGAAGGCATCAGCCATGAAGTCTGCTCGCTGGCCGGCACTCTGGGCCTGGGCAAGCTGACCGCGTTCTGGGACGACAACGGTATTTCCATCGATGGCGAGGTCGAAGGCTGGTTCACCGACGACACCCCGCGCCGCTTTGAGTCCTACGGCTGGCAGGTGATCCGCAACGTCGACGGCCACGATGCCGACGAAATCACGCTGGCCATTGAAACCGCGCGCAAGAGCGATCGCCCGACGCTGATCTGCTGCAAGACCACCATTGGCTTCGGTTCGCCCAACAAGGCCGGCAAGGAAGTGAGCCACGGCGCACCGCTGGGCCACGACGAAATCGCCGCCACCCGCGCTGCGCTGAACTGGAACCACGCGCCCTTCGAAATCCCCACCGAGATCTACGCCGAGTGGGACGCCAAGCAAGCCGGCGTCGCCCGTGAAAACGAGTGGAACCAACGCTTCGCCGCCTACGCCGCCGAGTTCCCGGAACTCGCTGCCGAGTTCACCCGCCGCATGGCCGGCGAACTGCCGGCCACCTTCGCCGAACAGGCTGCTGCTTACATCAAGGACGTGGCCGCCAAGGGCGAAACCATCGCCAGCCGCAAGGCCAGCCAGAACACCCTGAACGCCTTCGGCCCACTGCTACCCGAATTCCTCGGTGGCTCGGCTGACCTGGCCGGCTCTAACCTGACGATCTGGAAGGGCTGCAAGTCCCTGGTGGACGGTGACGCCTCCGGCAACTACGTGCACTACGGCGTACGCGAATTCGGCATGAGCGCAATCATGAACGGCGTGGCGCTGCATGGCGGGTTCATTCCCTACGGCGCGACCTTCCTGATCTTCATGGAATACGCGCGCAACGCGGTGCGCATGTCGGCACTGATGAAGCAGCGCGTGCTCTACGTGTTCACCCACGACTCCATCGGTCTGGGCGAAGACGGCCCGACCCACCAGCCCATTGAGCAACTGGCCAGCCTGCGCGGCACGCCGAACCTGGATTGCTGGCGTCCGGCCGACGCGGTGGAATCCGCGGTCGCCTGGAAATACGCCATCGAGCGTAACGATGGTCCGAGCGCTTTGGTCTTCAGCCGTCAGAACCTCAACCATCAGGCGCGCAACGACCAGCAGCTGGCCGACATCGCCCGCGGTGGTTATGTGCTGAAGGACTGCACCGGCGAGCCGGAGCTGATCCTCATCGCCACCGGCTCGGAAGTCGGCTTGGCCGTGCAGGCCTGGGAAAAGCTCAGCGCCCAGGGTCGCCAGGTGCGCGTGGTGTCCATGCCGTCGACCACTGTGTTCGACGCCCAGGACGCCACCTACAAGCAGGCCGTACTGCCGGTGGAAGTTTCCGCGCGCATTGCCATCGAAGCCGCGCACACCGACTTCTGGTACAAGTACGTCGGCCTGGAAGGCCGCATCATCGGCATGAGCACCTTCGGTGAATCGGCTCCGGCCGATCAGCTGTTCGAGATGTTCGGCTTCACCGTAGACAACGTACTCAGCACCGCTGAAGAACTTCTCGAAGACTGAAAGACGCTGAAGGCGATAGGCTGGAGAATGGACGGCAGGCGGCACTGAGCTGCTTTTTCGTCCAGTCTCCAGCCTTCGGCCTTCAAGCGGCGTGTAACCAGGCAGGTCCCAATGCCCCAGAATCGTCCCTACAAAGTTGCTCTCAACGGTTATGGCCGCATAGGCCGTTGCGTGCTGCGCGCTTTGTATGAGCGTGGCCCGGGCAATCTGGACATCATCGCGCTCAACGACCTGGCCGATCAGGCCAGCATCGAATACCTGACCCGCTTCGACTCCACCCATGGGCGTTTTCCAGGTGAAGTGCGGGTCGACGGCGATTGCCTGCACTTGAACGGCACCTGCGTGCAGGTGTTGCGCCAGGCCACCCCGGAAGCCATCGACTGGCAAGGTTTGGGCATCGACCTGGTGCTCGAATGCTCCGGCGTCTACCACACCCGTGCCGACGGCCAGCGCTTTCTCGATGCCGGCGCGCCACGGGTGCTGTTTTCCCAGCCCATGGCCAGCGAGGCGGATGTCGACGCCACCCTGGTGTATGGTATCAACCACACCAGCCTGACCGGGCAAGAACGCCTGGTCTCCAACGCCTCCTGCACCACTAACTGTGGCGTGCCGCTGCTCAAGGTGCTGCACGAGGCGATTGGCCTGGAGTATGTGTCGATCACCACGATCCACTCGGCGATGAACGACCAGCCGGTGATCGACGCCTACCACCACAACGATTTGCGCCGCACGCGCTCGGCCTTCCAGTCGGTCATCCCGGTGTCCACGGGGCTGGCGCGCGGCATCGAACGCCTGCTGCCGGAACTGGCCGGGCGCGTTCAGGCCAAGGCCATCCGGGTGCCGACGGTCAACGTGTCCTGCCTGGACATCACCTTGCAGACCGCCCGCGACACCAGCGCCGATGAGATCAACCGCGTGCTGCGCAGCGCCGCCGAAACAGGCCCGCTCAAGGGTCTGATCGATTACACCGAACTGCCCCACGCCAGCTGCGACTTCAACCATGACCCGCACTCGGCGATTGTCGATGGCAGCCAGACCCGCGTCTCCGGGCCACGCCTGGTCAACCTGCTGGCCTGGTTCGACAACGAATGGGGCTTTGCCAACCGCATGCTCGACGTCGCGGAACACTTCCTGCGCGTCACTGACACCACCCCGTTAAAGGACTGATCCATGACCGTCTTGAAAATGACCGACCTCGACCTTCAGGGTAAGCGCGTACTGATTCGCGAAGACCTCAACGTGCCGGTGAAGGACGGCGTGGTCACCAGCGATGCCCGCATCCTCGCCGCCCTGCCGACTATCAAGCTGGCCCTGGAAAAAGGCGCCGCCGTGCTGGTCTGCTCGCACCTGGGCCGTCCCGAGGAAGGCGTGTTCAGCGAAGAGAACAGTCTCAAGCCGGTGGCCGACTACCTGAGCAAGGCGCTCGGCCGTGACGTACCGCTGATCAAGGATTACCTGAACGGCGTTGAGGTAGCAGCCGGTCAATTGGTACTGTTGGAAAACGTGCGCTTCAACAACGGTGAAAAGAAGAACACCGATGAACTCGCCCAGCAATACGCCGCCCTGTGCGACGTGTTCGTGATGGACGCCTTCGGCACCGCGCACCGCGCCCAAGGCTCGACCCACGGCGTGGCCAAGTTCGCCAAGGTCGCCTGCGCCGGCCCGCTGCTGGCCGCCGAACTAGACGCGCTGGGCAAGGCGCTGGACAAGCCGGCCCGCCCGATGGTGGCCATCGTCGCCGGCTCCAAGGTGTCCACCAAGCTCGATGTGCTGACCTCGCTGGCCGACATCTGCGACTCGCTGATTGTTGGCGGCGGCATCGCCAACACCTTCTTGGCCGCCGCCGGTTACCCGGTTGGCAAGTCGCTGTATGAGGTCGACCTGGTCGACACTGCCAAGGCCATCGCCGCCAAGGTCAGCGTGCCGCTGCCAGTCGATGTGGTAGTCGCCAAGGCCTTTGCCGAAAATGCCGAAGCCACGGTGAAAGCCATCGGCGACGTGGCCGACGACGACATGATCCTCGACATCGGCCCGCAGACCGCCCAGCAGTTCGCCGAAATGCTCAAGGCCTCGCAGACCATTCTGTGGAACGGCCCGGTTGGCGTGTTCGAGTTCGACCAGTTCGCCAACGGCACCCAAGTGCTGGCCCAGGCCATCGCCGCCAGCCCGGCATTCTCCATCGCCGGCGGGGGCGATACCCTGGCGGCGATCGACAAGTACGGCGTGGCTGACCAGATCACCTACATTTCCACTGGGGGCGGCGCCTTCCTTGAATTCGTCGAAGGCAAGGTACTGCCGGCCGTAGAAGTGCTGGAGCAGCGCGCCTAAAAGCAGCCACAAGCGGCAAGCCTCAAGCTGCAAGTAAGAGCAAGAGCAACACCGCGCTGCTTAGGGCTTGCAGCTTGCCGCTGCTTACAAGTCTTGAACCCAGCCTGTCACTGCGGCAGGCTGTGCACCGATCAACGACCCCTACTGGGAGCTACACAGATGGCACTTATCAGCATGCGCCAGATGCTGGACCACGCCGCCGAATTCGGCTACGGCGTTCCGGCATTCAACGTCAACAACCTCGAACAGATGCGCGCCATCATGGAAGCGGCCGACAAGACCGATTCGCCGGTCATCGTCCAGGCTTCTGCCGGTGCGCGCAAATACGCGGGCGCGCCCTTCCTGCGCCACCTGATCCTCGCCGCGATCGAAGAATTCCCGCACATCCCGGTGTGCATGCACCAGGATCACGGCACCAGCCCGGACGTCTGCCAGCGCTCGATCCAGCTGGGCTTCAGCTCGGTAATGATGGACGGCTCGCTCATGGAAGACGGCAAGACCCCGTCCGACTACGAGTACAACGTGCGCGTGACCCAGCAGACCGTGGCCATGGCGCACGCCTGTGGCGTGTCGGTGGAAGGCGAACTGGGTTGCCTGGGCAGCCTGGAAACCGGCACTGCCGGTGAAGAAGACGGCATCGGCGCCGAAGGCATTCTTGACCACAGCCAGATGCTGACCGACCCGGAAGAAGCCGCCGACTTCGTCAAGCGCACCCAGGTCGATGCCCTGGCCATCGCCATCGGCACCAGCCACGGCGCCTACAAGTTCACCAAGCCGCCGACCGGTGACATCCTGGCCATCGACCGCATCAAGGAAATCCACAAGCGCATCCCCAACACCCACCTAGTGATGCACGGTTCGTCCAGCGTGCCGCAGGAATGGCTGAGGGTCATCAACGAGTTTGGCGGTGACATCAAGGAAACCTACGGCGTGCCGGTCGAGGAAATCGTCGAAGGCATCAAGCACGGCGTGCGCAAGGTCAACATCGACACCGACCTGCGTCTGGCGTCCACCGGTGCTATGCGCCGCATGATGGCCCAGCAACCGAGCGAGTTCGACCCGCGCAAGTTCTTCGCAGCGACTGTCACCGCCATGCGTGACATCTGCATCGCCCGCTACGAAGCCTTCGGCACCGCCGGCAACGCCTCGAAGATCAAGCCGATCTCCCTGGAGGCCATGTTCCAGCGCTACGCCCGCGGCGAGCTGGATGCCAAGGTGAACTGAGCCTTGCTGCTTTAACAAAACAGCCCCGCCATGCGGGGCTGTTTTGTTTCTGCCTACAAAAAAACTATTCCGCGCCCGCAATCGCCCCTTAAAATCTGCACCCTCTCCGCATCCTGCGGGCCTTGCTGCATATCCCTCCATGAAACCCATCCTGATCGCTGCCGCCGAACTCGACCGCCTGGATACCTGGGCCAAATACCACAACGGCCTGTGCAACGGCTGTCACGCCAGCTGCTGCACCCTGCCAGTGGAAGTGCGCATCCAGGATCTGATCCGTCTCGGTGTGGTGGACGCCTTCGAAGCACAAGAGCCGCCTAAACAGATTGCCAAGCGGCTGATGAAAGACGGCATCGTGCAGCACTTCAACCAGAAGCACGGCGTCTTCACCCTGGCGCAGATGTCCAACGACGACTGCCTGTACCTGGACGGCAAAACCCGTCGCTGTACCGTCTATGCACTGCGCCCGGACACCTGCCGCAACCACCCGAAAATCGGTCCGCGTCCCGGTTACTGCGCCTACCGTCCGAAGTAGACGGCGATTACACCGCCGGCCCGGCTCCCTCGGTGGGCGTCTGATAGGGCAGTTCAACACAGAACAAGGCCCCCTCACCCGGCTCACCCTGAACCCAGATCCGTCCGCCGTGAGCACTGACGATTTGCTCTGTGATAAACAGCCCCAGGCCGAGTCCGCCAACGGTTTCGCCATCACTGCCCCGCTCGAACTGTCGGAAGATCCGCTCTCGGTCCTCAGCGGCCACGCCCGGCCCCTGATCGCGCACCTGCAGCAGTACCGTCTCGGCACCGGGCTCGACACGCACCTCGATAGTCTTGCCCTGCCCGTAACGAATGGCATTGGTCAGCAGGTTGGCAAGCACCTGCTCGAGGCGAAACGCATCCCAGCAACCGCGTGCCGGCCCCTGGATAGCACACTGCAGTTCATTGCCTGCCTGGCGCAATTGCGGGCGGAATGCGTCGAGCACCTTGCGGGTCAACTCCGCCAGGTCGCAGGGCTGCGCGCGGATCGACAGTTTGCCGGTGCGGATGCAACTGACATCCAGCATGTCGTCGATCAGGCGAATCAGGTTGCGAATCTGATGCTCGTCCTTCTCCACCATGGACAGGAGCTGCGAAGGACTAAAGGCAATCTGGTTTTCACGCTGCAGGTGCATGCGGCGCAACTGTGTTTCCAGGATTAGCGTATTGAGCGGTGTCTTCAACTCATGGGACACCAGCGACAGAAAGTCATCACGCATGCGCACCGCTTGCTGCAGCTCGCGTTGTGTCTGGCGAAGCTCGTCAAGCAGCAACTCCTGCTCGTGACGGCTCTTCTGCAGCTCGGCCAATTGGATGTGCAATGCCTTGCGTTGGCGAAACACCTCCACGAAGACCTTTACCTTACTGCGCACTGCCAGAACATCGAGAGGTTTATGCAGAAAATCCACCGCACCACTTTCATAGCCTTGGAAGGCGTAGTTGGCCTCCAGCCCGGCGGCGCTGACAAAGACAATGGGGATATATCGGGTGCGTTCGATGCCACGCATGATCTCGGCCAATTGAAAGCCGTCCATGCCAGGCATCTGTACATCAAGAATGGCCAGGGCGAACTCATGTATCAGCAAACACTCCAGCGCTTGCTCGGCGGAGCGCGCGCTGATCACCTCACACACCTCGCTGCTTAGCAAGGCTTCCAGAGCCAAGAGGTTCTCTGGCATATCGTCAACGATCAGCACCTTGGCAGGCCCAATATGTCGCAGCATAGTCAGCCTCTCAAATAATGGCGCGCATCCCCAGATAGGGGCGACCGGGTTACGTTAACCGTAGCGCAGCACAGCACTTTCACTCGTTCCTTATCGCTTACGGAACACGCGCTCGGGCCGCGCCACCGTTTCGAAGCAATGGCCGTGGGGACTGAAGTCCAGGCTTTCCCGACTGCCCAGGCCCAAAAAGCCGCGGTGCCCTAGAGACTCATGAAACAGCGCAATCGCCCGATCCTGTAGCGGACGATTGAAGTAAATCAGCACATTGCGGCAGGAAATCAGCTGGGTCTCTGCGAATACGCTATCCGTGGCCAGGCTGTGATCCGCGTAGATCACCCGTTCGCGCAGCCCTTTGTCGATCAGCGCCGCACCGTAGGCCGCCGTGTAGTAGTCCGCAAAACTCCCGAGCCCACCAGATTGCTGATAGTTCTCGGTCCACTGGCGCATGCTGTCCAGAGGGTAAACGCCTCGCCGAGCCTTGCTCAGGGCGCGCGGATTGATGTCGGTGGCATAGACCAGACTGCGCGTCAGCAGCCCTTCTTCGTCCAGGAGGATGGCCAATGAATAAACTTCCTCGCCGGTACTGCACCCCGCGACCCAGATTCTCAACGAGGAATAAGTGCACAACAGGGGCACCACATGTTCGCGCAAAGCACGAAAATAGGCCGGATCACGAAACATCCCGCTGACGGGTACGGTGAGGTATTGCAGCAACGCCATGAACGCCTGCGCGCTGTGCAGGATGCGCCCCTGCAGTTCGGAGATTCCCCCACAGCCGAGAGGTACCAACGCCTGCTGCACGCGGCGCATCAGCGTGGCGCGCGCATAGTCGCGAAAGTCGTAGCTGTAGCGGTGATAGATGGCTTCGATCAGCAGTTCGAGTTCGATGTCCAGGCCTTGCGCACTCACCTCAACCTGCCTCGACCCGAGGCAGCCAGACACGGATCAGCGAAAACAGCCGGTCGAGATCAATGGGTTTGGCCAGGTAATCGTTGGCGCCAGCCTGCAGGCAGCGCTCCTGGTCATTTTTCATCGCCTTGGCCGTCACCACGATGATCGGCAGGCGGGCAAAGCGCGGATCGCGTCGAATCTGTGCCGTGGCTTCGTAGCCATCCATTTCCGGCATCATGATGTCCATCAGCACCAGGTCGATGCCCGTGTCCGCGGTAACTTTGTCCACCGCCTCGCGCCCGTTGCGGGCGATCTGCACTGTGGCACCTTTGTGTTCCAGTGCGCTGGTCAGCGCGAAGATGTTGCGCACATCGTCGTCCGCCACCAGGATGGTGCGGCCCTCGAACGCCTTGTCGCGGTTGCGCACCTGCCTGAGGATCTTCTGCCGCTCGGCCGGCATATCCGCCTCGACCTTGTGCAAGAACAGCGTGACCTCGTCGAGCAGGCGTTCCGGCGAGCGTGCCCCCTTAATGATGATCGAACGCGAGTAGCGCAGCAGCTGGGCTTCTTCGTCGTGACTCAGCTCGCGACCGGTGTAGACAATCACCGGCGGGAACGAGTACAGCTCCTCGCCAGCCATGCGCGCCAGCAATTCTCCGCCGTCGATATCCGGCATGTCGAGATCGACGATCATGCAATCGAAGGACTGCTCGCGCAGCCGTTGCAAGGCTTCTTCGCCGCGGGCGACGGCGTGGATTTCAATGTCGTCATCCGCGATCAGGCGAATCACGCTGTCACGCTGTACTGTGTCGTGCTCGACCAGCAGCACACGCTTGACCTGCTGCGCCATGCGCGCTTCCAGGCGGGCAAAGACGGCTTTCAGTTCCTCGCGACTCACCGGCTTTTGCGCATAGCCGACCGCCCCCATCTGCTCGGCCACTTCCTTGCGGTCCTCGACCGAGACGACATGCACCGGGATATGCCGGGTCAGCGGATCGTGCTTGAGCCGCTCCAGAACGCTCAACCCAGGTCGGTCAGGCAAGCGCATGTCCAAGAGGATCGCATCGGGGCGGTAGGTGCGCGCCATCGCCTGGCCCTCAGCGGCGCCCTGGGCCACCAGGCAGCGATAGTTAAGCTCATGGGCCAACTCATACAGAATCTGCGCGAACAGCGGCTCGTCCTCGATCACCAGAACGCACCGCTCCCGACCCCGCGGCTGCTGGCGGTCATCCGGGAAAACGCTGGCCGGCAGCCACGGCAACTGGGGCGCGACGGTGCGTAGGGAGTCGCCTCCAGCCTGCGGCTCAGGTAGCGTCACACTTTGGCGTACCAAGGGCAGGCGCAACGTGAAACAGCTTCCGTGCCCCGGCTCGCTGACCAGGCTCAACTCCCCTTGCAGCAGGCGCGCCAGCTCTCGTGAGATCGACAAACCCAGCCCCGTGCCGCCCTGGGGCCGTGGCCCCTCACCCTGACGAAAGGCCTCGAAAATCAGCAGCTGCTGTGATTCCTCGATACCCGGGCCGGTATCGGTCACGGCAAAGCGCAGGTGCTGATCGCCGTCTCGCTCGATGGACAAGAGCACTTTGCCCTGCTCGGTGAACTTGCAGGCATTCGACAGCAGGTTCTTGAGCACCTGCTCCAGACGCTGACCGTCAGTGGTCACGCTGATGGGCAAATCACTCGCGCAGCGCACCTCGAACTGCAAACCCTTTTGCTCGGCCAGCGGTGCGAACAACCCGCACAGCGTCTCCGCCAAACGCGCCAGATTGACGGGTTCCAGGCGCAGGTCCAGTTTTCCGGCCTCGACCTTGGACAGGTCGAGAATATCGTTGATCAGCAACAGCAGATCCTTGCCGGCCGCGTGAATCGAATCCGCGTATTTCACCTGCTCGGCCGTAAGGTTGCCCTGTGGGTTATCGGACAATAGCTTGGCAAGGATCAGCGAACTGTTCAGCGGCGTGCGCAGTTCGTGGGACATGTTGGCAAGAAACTCCGACTTATACCGGCTGGCACGCTGCAGCTCTTCAGCGCGTGCCTCGAGCAGGCATTGGGCCTGCTGCAGATCATGATTGCGCACATTCAACTGATCACGATTGCGTTCGAGCATCTGCGCCTGTTCCGCCAGCTGCTCGTTGCTCTGTTCCAGCTCAGCCTGTTGCGCTTCCAGGCTGGCTTGGGATTCCTTGAGCGCGCGGGCGTGCTCTTCAAGCTCCTGATTACTGGCGCGCAGTTCTTCCTGGCGATGGTGCAACTCTTCATTAAGGCGCTGGCTACCGGCCAACGCCTCTTGCAGTCGTTGCCGATAATCCACGGCAGCCAAGGCCGAGCCCAACACGCCGCTCAATACCCCCAGCAATTCCTGGTCTCGCTCACGCAGCGAACGCAGGAAGCCCAGTTCCAGCACACCATGAAGCTCGCGATTGTCCTCCAGCGGTACGATGAGCGCGGTGCGCAAGCGCCCCTGGCCAATGGCCGAGCTAACCTGCAGGTAGTCATCGGGCAAATTCTCCAGCAGGCGCATGCGGCGTTCACGCGCCACTTCGCCGACCAATCCCTCGCCAAGGCGCAGGCTAGCCCGCTCATCGGCCTGAGCGGCATCGAAAGCGTAGGTCGCGACGCGCTGCAAGCGCCCACCGCGGTGCACATAAAGCGCACCGACCGCCATGTCCAGATAACGGGCAAAAAACGCCAGCGCCTGGGTACCCAGTTCAGTGAAGCTGTTTTGGCCGATCAACGCCTCGCCCAATTGCACCCGCCCGCCGCGCAGCCAGGCTTGCTGGCGCAGCTGTTCGGAATGGTCGGCCTGCACCTGCAACGCCTCCCGATAGGTCGTAGCAAGACGCAGCAATTCCCTGCGTCCCAGCCAGGCGATCAGCGCGCTGAGCAACAGGATCACCAGAATGAAACCGCTCACGCCCAACACACTGACCCGCTCGGCCTGGGTGCTGCGCGTCATGCGCAGCTGGCGCTCATGGGCCAGCAGCTCGGCGAACTGCTGGCGAATTTCATCGGTCAGTGCCTTGCCTTCCAGGCGCTGCAGTTCGCTCATGTAGCCCGGATCGTTGTTCTGGTAGAGCGCGAACATCCGTTCCGCGAACGCCAGCCAACGCTGATGGTTCTGTTCGATGCGCTCCAGGCGACGCATTTGCAGCGGGGTGTCCTTGAACAGCACCCGCAGGCTGGTCATGTTGTCACGGTAGCGCTTGCCGGCTTCGCGGAACGGCTCGAGAAAACGCTCGTCATTGGTCAACAGAAACCCACGCATACCGGTTTCCATGTCGATCACCAGGCGCAGTGCCTCATGCCCTTGGGCAATACCCCGCTCGACCCGATCGCCCCATTGATAAACGCTGAGCAGGTAGTAGATCACCGCCACGAAAAAGGCCGAACTGACGAATCCCAGCCCCAGCGGTAAAGCCAGGTTGCGCGCCAGGAGACGGCGAAAATGAAGCTCATCGCGAGGCGAGGATTTCTTGGACATGAGGCTTCCCTGACCGTTTATGAGGTGCGCATTACGCAGGGCTACCGGCTCAGCGGCGCGCGATGATCCACACGGCGTGGATGATGCCAGGCAGATAGCCAAGCAGAGTCAGCAGAATATTCAGCCAGAATGCGCCGGCAAAGCCGACCTGTAGGAACACGCCCAAAGGCGGCAGCAAAATGGCGATCAAAATGCGAAGCAGGTCCATAGATAACTCTCCAGGCAATTTTTTGCCAGAACGCGGGTCACAATACCGACTCGGTTGGCTAGGCCGGGTTCCGTGCCATCACGGCAGTAGCGAGATTCAGCCTGGTTATCCCAAATCGACTAATGTTCACAGGCACTGGCGAGCATTCGCGTCAGGCCAGGGAGCGACTCAAGGACGATGCGCTGATGAGTCTGTAGTCCTCAGCTTCTGGGTCGTGCTTTCTTTCACAAAGCACCCGCGAGGCCATTATGAGCAGCCTGCTACAGCATAGTTATATCGCCCGACTCCGTCGCAAATTGGAACAGCGCGGCTTCAGTCAGGCCAGTCACCTGCTTCTGGTCAAATGCGCCAGAAAGCTCACTCTCTTCAAGATTCTGCGCGGCATGCGCTTGTGCGATGTAGACCCTGACTACCTGAAGTGCCCGTCCCGCTACACCGCCGGCTTTCTCGATGAGGCCCAGTTGCGCCAATACGCCCGCGATCCACAGAACGAACTGGACAACAGCTTTTTGTCTGAAGCCCTGGCCAAGGGGGATCGCTGCTATGCAATTCTGGAGGGTGAAAAACTGGCGGCCTATGGTTGGTATTCGTGTCGGCCGACCCGTATCGATCCGCCAGATCTGGTACTGAGTTTCAACCAGGATTACGTCTACATGTACAAGGGGCTGACCCACCCTGCCTATCGAGGCCAGCGCCTGCACGCCATCGGCATGAACCTGGCGTTGCAGAGTTATATGAAGGAGGGTTTGACGGGGATGATCTCTTACGTGGAATCGACCAACTTCGACTCGCTGAAATCCTGTGCCCGGCTTGGCTACCAGATCTTCGGTTCGATCTATCTGGTGCGGGTTTTCGGCCGTTATCTGCATTGGCGCAGTCCGGCCTGCAAACACCATGGCTTCACGCTGTATGACACCACGCCCTGTGCCGATGGCTGGGGGGCCCGCAAGGCGTGAGTAACGCCGCAAGAACGGAGCGGGCGAACCTCGCCCGCTCCGTTTAGGCAACACTATTCGATCGAATACCCCAGGGTACGCGGTAGCCACAGGGCTATTTCCGGGAACACCGCAACGGCCAACAGCGCCAGCCCCATGGTCACCACGAACAGCAACGCCCAGCCGACAGTCTGCTCCAGGCGAATCCGAGCCACCTCGGTGGTCACCAGCAAGTTGACCGCCACCGGTGGGGTGAACTGGCCGATGGCAATGTTCATTGCCAGCAAAATCCCAAACCACACCGGGTTCCAGCCAAAATGCTGCATGACCGGGATCAGCACCGGCATCAGGATCATGTAGATCGAGATGGCATCCAGCAGCATGCCGGCCAGTAGCACGGCGATCATCACCAACAGCAGTAACACCGCACCATTATCCGACAACGAGATCAGCCATTCGGCCATGTGACGGAATGTGCCGAGCAAGGTGCCGGACCAGGCGAAAATGCCCGCCAGGGCGATGATCAGCATGACAACGGCGGAAATCACCGCCGCCTCGCCGCACAACTCCCACAGCTGCTTGAGTTTCAGCTCGCGGGTGACGAACAGACCGATAATCACGCCATAGGTCACCGCCGCCACTGCCGCTTCGGTGGGGGTAAACAGACCGCTGCGCAAGCCACCCAGGATCAAAATCGGCGCGAACAGCGCCGGCAAGGCTTCTTTGAAACTCGCCCAGACTGGCGGACGCGGCTCATCGTTCGGCGGCTCCCAGCCATTACGGCGGGAGAGCCACCAGGCGGGCAACAACAGCACCAGACCGGCAAGCAGGCCGGGGAACAGTCCGGCGGCGAACAGCGCACGCAAATCGACACCGGGCACCACGATGGAATACAGAATCAGGGCAATCGACGGCGGGATCAGGATGGCCGTAGACGCCGAGGCGGCGATCAATGTGACCGAAAACGGTTTGGGATAGCCGGCCTTGGTCATGCTCGGCAGCATCACCATGGCCACCGCCGCGGCGTCCGCCGGGCCCGAGCCGCTCATCCCGCTCATGATCAGGCATACCAGCACGGCCACCATGGCCAGGCCGCCATGTCGTCGGCCGATCATCGCCTGGGCGAAACGCACCAGCCGCAATGCCACGCCGGATTTTTCGAAAATCAAACCGGTGAGGATAAACAGCGGAATGGCGATCAGCGGGTACTTGGCCACACCGTTGTAAGTATTGGTGCCCAAGGTCGCCAGCATGTCCGGTGACAATCCGGCCAGGATGCCCACGGCACCGGCTAAACCAAGGGAAAAAGCCACTGGCACGCCGAGTGCCAGGAAGGCGATGAAGCCAAGCATCATCCAGACATCAGGGCTCATCGGACATTCTCCCGCGCAAACGGTCAAGGGTCATCTGGCA
Organism: Pseudomonas sp. B392_1p; assembly: GCF_052245235.1. Classification (NCBI taxonomy): domain Bacteria; kingdom Pseudomonadati; phylum Pseudomonadota; class Gammaproteobacteria; order Pseudomonadales; family Pseudomonadaceae; genus Pseudomonas; species Pseudomonas sp. B392_1p. Next base: position 428,205 of record NZ_JBQPXM010000001.1, on the reverse strand, counting down.
CAGGCGCCAGGCCACAGCGACAGCCAGGACCGGCAGCCAGACCACATACCACCAGTTGGGCAAGCCCAGGCCCGGGGATTCGGACTCCCATTGATATTCCTGCCAGGCGAATACACCGCCATACCAGATCACCAGACCTAGCACGGCCATGCCGCACAGCCATTGGAACACAATCAGCGGCTTGCGCAGGCGTGGCAGCTTGTCCTCGATCAGTGCGATGCGAATATGCCCGTTGCGGCGCATGGCCACGGCGGCGCCAGCAAACGTCAGCACCACAAGCAGAAAAATTGAAATTTCTTCGGTAAACGCGAAGGACGCGTCGCTGGCATAGCGCACCACCACGTTGGCCAGGCTGATCAGGCAGATTACCGTCAACGCGAAAGCAGCCAGCCAGCGCTCGATTCTGGCGTCCGGTCGATGACTCATATAAAACCTCGATAACCGGCGCGAACGCGCCGGTTCAGACAACACGCCGGGGCACGCCCCGGCGACAGCTCTTACTGGGCAGCGGCAGCGTTGCGAGCGGCCTTGAGCAGCTCGACACCGATACGTTTTTCCCATTTCTGATACAGCGGTGCAGTGGCGTCGATGAAGGCCTGGCGCTCGTCGGCACTCAGCTCGGTGACCTCAACGCCACGCGAACGGATGCTGGCCAAGCGCTGCGCCTCGGCAGCGCGAGAGGATTCGATTTCCCACTGACCGGCATCGTAGGCAGCCTGTTTGAGCAGCGCCTGGTCTTCAGCCGAGAAGCCTTTCCATACGTTCGGGCTGACCGCGAAAATCAGCGGATCGGCCATGTAGTGCCACAGGGTCAGGTACTTCTGGTCTACCTGGTCGATGCGCGACACGTCGAAGACCGACAACGGGTTTTCCTGGCCATCCACCGCACCGGTGGTGAGCGCCGGCTTGGCATCAGCCCAGCTCATTTGCGTGGGGTTGGCGCCCAGCGTGCTGAAGGTATCTTGGAACAGTGGCGAGCCGACCACGCGGATCTTCATGCCCTTCAGATCATTAGGTGTGCGAATAGGCTGCTTGGAGTTGGACAACTCGCGGAAGCCGTTCTCGCCCCAGGCCAGGGGCACCACGCCACGTTTTTCGATGGCCTTGAACACCATCTGGCCGGCTTCGCCCTGGGTGATAGCATCGATATCAGCGTTGTCGGCCATCAGAAATGGCAGGGAAAACAGGTTGAGTTCCGGAACCTGCGGCGACCAGTTGATGGTCGAACCGACGGCCATGTCGATCAGCCCGGAACGCATGGCAGAGAACTCCTTGGTTTGGTCGCCGGCGACCAACTGCGCGTTGTCATAAACGCGCAAGGTAATACGTCCTTCCGAGCGTTCTTTGACCAGTTCGGCCCACTTGGTGGCAGCCTGGCCCCAGGGGAACGCATCTGAGAGCACAGTGGATACGGAATATTCGCGGGCTTGCACGGTAAATGCAGTAGTCAGTGCGGCAGCAGCGGCCAGCGCTGTAAAGCAACGGCTCAGTTTCATGGGGAGCGTCCTAATGGGATCGTTATCGTTATATGAATGCGAACGGCCGATCTGCTGATCGACGGATCCAACCACGACCGGATAGGTCGTCCAGGGCGCGCCGGGTAGACGCGAAAGAAGGGAACGCACAAGGCGTCGGGGCGTCGCAAATGCTTTTTGAGCCTGCGACAGGGCCAGCGGATGCGCTTAGCGGGCTAACTATCGCAGAAGCCACAGGGCAATGTCACCCCCGGTGGCCGGAAGCGCATTCTGGTAGAGGAAGCCTGTGGAAGCGAAACCACCGTCTCCACAGCATCCTCCCTGGCGAAGCGAGGCCGCGCACGGCATGCGACGTGCAATCGCGCGGCCTGGGTATTACTCAGTGGGGGTTTGCCGGAGCAGTACTTCTACCAAACATCTTTCTGACCAGCGGGCCGATGGACAGCCCCTGCACCAGGATCGAGACCAGTACCACGATGTAGGTCAGCGTCAGCAGCAGATCGCGCTCCGGTCCCAGTGGCAATGCCAGGGCCAAGGCCACGGACACACCGCCGCGCAAACCGCCCCATACCAGGATGCGAATGGTCCCGGACGGGATGGTGTCATCGCCGTTACGTTTGCGACGTATCAGGAAAATGCCGGGGGCCACGGTCAGATAGCGAGCCAACAGCACCGCGCCACCCAGCAGCAAGGCCGCGGCCACATGCAGCCAGGACATCGGCAGCAACAGCAGCTCCAGGCCAATCAGGGCAAACAGCAAGGCATTGAGAATTTCATCGATGAGCTCCCAGAAGCCATCCACATAGCGGCGCGACTCGTCGGACATGGCCTGCTTGCGGCCCTGGTTGCCGATGATCAGGCCGGCCACCACCATCACGATCGGTGCCGACACGTGCAGACGGGCAGCCAACGCGGCACCTGCAAATACCAGGGCCAGGGTCAGCATGACCACAACTTGATACTGCTCGACCGTGCGGATCAGCATGTACACCACATAGCCAAGCAGCAGGCCGAAGAGGATGCCACCAATGGCTTCCTTGACAAATAGCCAGGACACTTCGCCCACGGTGGGCGTTTCGCCGATCATCAGCACGCCTAGAATGATGCTGAACAGCACGACCGCCGTGCCGTCATTGAACAGCGATTCACCGATAATGGTTGTCTGTAGCGGCTTGGGCGCGCCGCTGGTCTTGAGAATGCCCATCACTGCAATCGGGTCGGTGGGTGAAATCAACGCTCCGAACAATAGGCAGTAGAGGAAATCGAGGTGCCAGCCGAACAGGGTGAAGGTGTAGTAGGCCAGCGTCGCACTCACCAGCGTGGAAAACAGCACGCCAACGGTGGCCAAAAACCCGATCGACCACTTGTGGCTTTTGAGATCGCCGAGATTGACGTGCAGGGCGCCGGCAAATAGCAGTGCCGGCAGGAACCAAGTCATTAGCACTTGAGAGAAATCAATCTCGCGGATGATCTGCTGCATCTCCAGCTCCAGCAGCGGATAGCCCAGCAAGGCCAAACCGTGGATAGCAACAGAGAGCAGCAAGGCGGTGAGCATGACACCGATGGCCGGCGGAAGCCCGATGAAGCGGTAGTTCACATACGTCAGCAGTGTGGTGAGACCGATAAAGGCCGCTACAAGATCGAGCATCGCAACGAAGCTCCAGAATAAAAAGCATGGATGACCACGGTGAGCCAGGCGCTATTCTGACACTGCGGCGAGACATGCGATCCGCTTGAGGGAACCTCATCGACTAAAATTGCGCCCAAGGGCTGGGCACAGCATGAGCCTTTGCCCAAGGCGGTACGCATAGCGTGACAGATGCAGCAAGCACGCCGCAGGGGCTTTCGATCCAAACGCTATACGCAGGCGGTTTCGCCGGGCTGGCTTATTTTTCCAAGCCAAAAAGAAAACCCCACCGAAGTGGGGCTTGCAGACTGAATCCTGACATCCCTGATCGACCCGCCAGCCTGGCAGTATCCGATAAGTCCCTTTCGTTTTATGCGCTTCCTGCGCTTCATCCTTGCGAACCAGATTAACCACAAGCTCAGCAAGGGGATAGCGCCATTTATCAGTAAGCAGTGTAAGCCTATGCTTACAACCGTCGTCCGCCTTCGGCCTTGTGTTCATTTGCCACTATTGCAAGAATCGAGACGTCATAGATCACCACAATTACAGACTCCGACACGGCGGTCCAAGGGTCGAATCATGCATAGCATTGCCATAGGTTTTCTTGCGCTGTTCACAGCCGCCTCCACGGCTCTAGCCGATGGACAAACTCACTATGTTGGGAGCGAAGAGGCCGAACGGGCTTTCTGGTCTGAGCTCTACACCAGCGGCGGCGATACCCTGTATTGCGCTGCCTCGTTCAACGGCATGGATACGAATCTGGTTGCCAGTGCCGTCTACAGTGTCCGGCAAATCCGCCGGTCGCTGCGCTGCGCCACTACTAACCAATGCGCGATTAAAACCCCTAAGTACTTGTACATGGTCGGTGACCTGCACAATCTCTATCCCTCTCAGAAGGAGATTGAAGAAGAACTCCAGAACGCTCAGTTCACCGAAATAGACGAGGCGCAAGCCAGGCGAATAGGCGTGGGCGACTGCGAACTAAAGACAGATTTCAAGGCCTTCGAACCTGCGGACCATGCCAAGGGTAATGCCGCACGGGCAATTCTCTACATGCATCATGAATACAAACTGCCGCTACCCGGACCACTAGAGATGTTCCAGCGTTGGCACCGGCTCGATCCGGTGGATGCCATGGAGCGCATCCGTAACGACCGTATTGCCAGCCTGCAGGGGACTCGCAATCTGTTTATCGACGATCCCGATGCGGTAGAGCGCCTGGGAATTCCGTAACGCTCCGGCCTCTCAAACCAACAAGCCCCGCATACGCGGGGCTTGTTGGTTTTCGTCACGCTTAGAACTGCGCGGCGTCGAGCAGGAACAACGAAGCGCTACCGGCTTTGACCGAGGCGCTCAACGAGTGAATACGCGGCAATAACCGGGCAAAGTAGAAGCGTGCAGTGCCCAGCTTACTGGCGTAGAAGTCGTCCTGATGCTCCTTATTCAGCGCGGCGCGGGCCATCAGCGCCCACATGTAGGCGTAAGCGGTGTAGCCAAATACCTGCAGATATTCCACCGAGGCCGCACCGACTTCATTCGGATTGCCCTGGGCCTTGTCCATCACCCAGGCGGTCAGTTCATCAAGGTTGGCAACGGCCGCCCTGAGCGGCGCGGTGAACTCACCCAGAGAAGCGTCGGCGCTGGCGATGAATAGCTGGATCTCGTCAGCGAAGTGGCGGTAGTAGGAGCCGCCATTGCCGATCACCTTGCGGCCGATCAGGTCCAGCGCCTGAATGCCGTTGGTGCCTTCGTAGATTTGCGTGATACGGCAATCGCGCACGAGCTGCTCCTGGCCCCACTCGCGGATGAAGCCATGCCCACCGAAGATCTGCTGGCCATGCACGGTGGTTTCCAATGCCATGTCGGTGAGGAACGCCTTGGCCACCGGGGTCAGCAACGCAACCAGCTCATCAGCGCGCTTGGCGACGGTCGCGTCTTCGCTGTATTTGGCGGTGTCCAGTTGCATGGCGACGTAGCTGGAGAACGCACGACCACCTTCGTTCAGCGCTTTCATGGTCAGCAGCATGCGCCGCACATCCGGATGCACGATGATCGGGTCGGCCGCCTTGTCCTTGGCCACAGGGCCTGTGGGCGCACGACTCTGGATGCGTTCGCGGGCATATTCCACCGCACTCTGGTAGGAGCGCTCACCCAGCGCCAAGCCCTGGATTCCAACACCCAGCCGCTCGTAGTTCATCATGGTGAACATCGCGTTGAGGCCTTTATTGACCTCACCGATCAAATAACCCGTGGCGCCGTCGAAGTTCATCACGCAGGTGGCCGAGGCCTTGATGCCCATCTTGTGCTCGATGGAACCGCACCCCAGCGAGTTCCTTTCGCCCAGGCTGCCATCCGCATTGACCAACAGCTTGGGCACCAGGAACAGCGAGATTCCCTTGGGACCAGCCGGGGCATCCGGCAGCTTGGCCAATACCAGGTGGATGATGTTCTCGGTCAGGTCGTGCTCGCCACCGGTAATGAAGATCTTGGTGCCGGATACCTTGTAGCTGCCGTCGGACTGAGGTTCGGCCTTGGTGCGGATGATGCCCAGATCGCTGCCCGCGTGGGGTTCGGTCAGGCACATCGAGCCCGCCCAGACGCCGGCATACATGTTCGGCAAGTACTGTTGCTTGAGTTCTTCGCTGGCATGGTTGAGCAGCGACAGACAGGCGCCGGCGGTCAGCATTGGGTACAGGCCAAAGGACAGGTTGGCCGAGTTGACCATTTCCTCGACTTGCGCGCCGATCACCTTGGGCATGCCCATGCCGCCGTACTCCGGCGAGCCGCCTACACCCACCCAGCCCCCTTGGGCATAGGTCTGGTACGCCTCGATAAAGCCGGCTGGGGTCTGCACTGCGCCTTCATGCCAGGAACAGCCTTCCTCGTCACCACTGCGATTCAGCGGGGCGATGCTGCCAGCGGTGACTTTGCCGGCCTCTTCCAGGATCGCGGCAGCGGTATCGGCATCCACGACGTCGGCCAGACCGGGGAGCTGGGCCCAAAGCGAGGCCACGTCGAAGACTTCATTGAGCACGAAATGCATGTCGCGCAGGGGCGCTTGGTAATCAGCCATGTAAACCTCGCGGATAGACGGTTGCCGGAACGGCCGGAAGCGAAAAAAACCAGTCTAGCCGAACAACTTGCAGGACACATAGCGTCATATCGTGACCTTAAGGTCAGCACCAGTCACGACCTTAACGGGTGGCCACAGCCTTGCGCCGGGTAGCCGGCACGGCTTTCTGCCCATAGGCCACGACGCGGTTTCTTCCCGCCTCCTTGGCCTTGTACAGGGCCTGGTCGGCAGCCTTGATCACCTCCTGCGGATCACGGTGCTCATCACTGCGCTCGGCCACGCCGATACTGATGGCCACCGAGACATGCTGGCTTTTGCTCTGGCCGCGCTGGTTGCGGCCTCGCTTGGCATCTTCGGGCCGGCTCTGCTTGTCACGCAGGCGCATGCGGTATTCCTCGATATTACGGCGCAACGCTTCCAGATGGGGAAGGCACTCACTGATGCTTTTACCAGGGTACAGGACGGTAAATTCTTCCCCCCCATAGCGATACGCGGTACCGCCGCCACTGACCTTGCGTAACTGGCTGGCGACCATACGCAGCACCTGATCGCCTACGTCATGGCCATAGGTATCGTTGAACTTCTTGAAATGATCGACATCGGTCATGGCAATCACATAGTTGCGGCCCAGACGAGCCATGCGCTCATTCAACGCCCGCCGTCCAGGCAGACCGGTCAGCTCGTCGAGGAAGGCCATCTGATAAGCCTCCTGAGCCACCGCAACGATCAGCGCCAGCATCACCATGCTGCTCATCACCACCAACGCCTCGGGCAGCATGAAGGTATTGAGCAGCATCCAGTACAAGCCCAGCACGGCAACCAGCTGGGACGCATGCAAAACCCGAGGATGGCGCAGGTATTGGATCAGCAGCACCAGGAAGGTCAACGCGAACGCAGCGTAAGAGAACTGGATCAATGCCTGGGTCAAGGGCCCTTGCAACTGCTCCACGCGGATCGCCACCAGCCATTGCAGGACGTCATCTGGATACCGACGGGCCATGGCCACCGCGACGCCTGTAACCGCGATCAGAACCGCGCTTCGAGCTACCAGATCCTGCACCAATTGCGCGCGCTCGGACCAGGCAGCGTAAACCCCGTACAGCAGGGGCAATAACAAGCTGCACATGTGAAAGGTTAATGCCGTGGACTCGCGCACCACACCATGAGTCCGGAAATAATCGGCTTCGTTGGCCAGGATGTAATGGCTCAGGTACACGACGATCAGGAGCGCCGCTTGCCGTGTACGACCATAAAACAGGCACAGAAGGCCACCCAGCCCCAGCAGCAGGATGGGCAACACCTCGAACAGCGTTGAGAAGAAACTGTGCAGCCAGGTAATAGAGGCGAACCCCTGCTGCGATGTCAGCACCACGCCAGCAAGGATGAGCATTATTGAAGAAAGGAAATGGCTTAGACGATAAGCAGCAGTATTAAGCAAGACGATTTCCAGGTCATACACCGAAAGCCATCATTATGCTGGCAATCCCACGTTCCGGCCAGAGAAGGCGATAGCTTACTGGCGCCAGAAAACCGACAACTTTCAGCTCTAGCCAATTACCTGACCCATAAAAAAACCGCGCAACGCGCGGTTTTTTGGAGTTACGCCTGAATAAAACCCTTGAGCTTGTTCATGGCGTTTTTTTCAAGTTGACGGATTCGCTCCGCCGACACCTGATATTTAGCCGCCAACTCATGCAAGGTGGCCTTTTCTTCGGCCAGCCAGCGCTGATAAAGGATGTCGCGACTGCGCTCATCGAGTCCCTGCAAGGCCTCATGCAGGCTGGCGGTAGAGCTGTCGCTCCAGTCAGCATCTTCCAATTGACGGGCTGGGTCGTAACGGTGATCTTCCAGATAGTGCGCTGGAGACTGATAGGCGCTGTCGTCATCGGCATCAGCCGCCGGATCGAAGGCCATATCATGGCCTGTCAGACGACTTTCCATTTCACGTACTTCGTGGGGTGCGACCCCCAGGCTCTCGGCGACGCCATTCACTTCATCATTATTGAGCCAGGCCAGACGCTTTTTCTGGCTGCGCAGATTGAAGAACAGCTTGCGCTGCGCCTTGGTGGTCGCAACCTTGACGATCCGCCAGTTGCGCAAGATAAATTCGTGGATTTCAGCCCTGATCCAGTGCACGGCAAAGGACACCAGGCGCACGCCCATTTCCGGGTTGAAACGCTTGACGGCCTTCATCAGGCCAACGTTGCCTTCCTGAATCAGATCGCCCTGGGCCAGGCCATAACCGGCGTAGCTTTTGGCGACATGCACAACGAAACGCAGATGAGCCAGAACCATTTGCCGGGCGGCGTCCAGGTCCTGGTGATAGAAGAGGCGATTGGCCAGATCACGCTCCTGTTCCGGCGTCAGCAGGGGAATGCTGTTTACCGAGTGCACGTAGGCCTCCAGGTTCGCGCCAGGAGCCAGAGCATAAACAGGTTGCAGAGATGTGGACATGCGTGCCCTCCGATAACTATGACGGGATGCAGTGTAGCACCGTGCGGTGTGACAGTGAATTGTCTGGAAAAGTTCCCTTACATCACCAGAAAGCCCTTTATGAACAGCTAGTTACTACTTGGGAGCCAGCTCGCTGAGGTGTCGGGCCACGGCCAGCCAGGCGCCGATGTAGCCTAGTAATAGCGCACCCAGCAGCAAGGACAGCCCATCGGCCAGTGGCACGCCAGTCAGGGCGAAATCACTGCCATACAAGCCTGCCAGGCGAAGTACGGCTGTATTCAGCCAGGCCAGGCCGAACGCCAGAACCAGCCAGGCAAGCACACCGGCGCAGATGCCATACAGCGCGCCCATGTAAAGGAACGGCCGACGCACATACCCATCAGTTCCGCCCACCAGTTTAATCACTTCAATCTCGGTACGACGGCTTTCGATGTGCAGTCGAATCGTGTTACCGATCACCAATAAAAGTGTCATCACCAACAGCAGTGTCAGACCGAACACAAAACGGTTGCCCAGCTCCAGAATCGCTCCCAGACGTTCGACCCAAAGAAGATCGAGCTGCGCCAACTCGACGCCTGGCAAGTCCGCCAGACCCAAGCGCAAGGACTCCAGCTGCGTCTTATCGACGGTCGCGGGAGTCACCACCACGCTGCCAGGCAGCGGATTGACAGGCAGATCCTCAATCGCCCTGGCCAGCCCGGACAGTGCCTGGAATTCCTCCAACGCCTGCTCACGACTGATCCATTCGGCCTCGGCCACATTGGGCATGGTCGCGATATCGTCACGTAACGCAAGTCCTTCATCATCGCTGACATCCATCTTCAAATAGACGGAGATCTGCGCGGCATGCTGCCAGGTACCGCTCAAGCGCTCGACGCTGTCCAGCAGAAGGGCCAGCCCCATGGGCAGGCACAATGCAATGGCCATGACCAGGCAGGTAAAAAAAGACCCGATGGGCTGGCGCAGCAAACGGCGCACACTGTCGAACAGGCTGGCGCGGTGACTTTCCAGCCAGGCGCGCAAGTGGCTGCGCACATCAGGCCCTTCGGCCTTTTTGCTACGCCGCGCCTTGGGCGGGGCATCCGGCAGACGGGTCGCGCCACGCCCGGTCGATTTGGACGATGGGGTGCGAGCCTTGCTCATGCGGCCTCTCCATCGCCAATCAGACGACCACGCTGCAGCGTGATCATGCGCTGGCGCATGCGGGCGATCAGCGCCAGGTCGTGACTGGCAATCAGCACTGTGGTGCCGTGGCGGTTGATATCCTCGAACACACCCATGATTTCCGCAGCCAGGCGCGGGTCGAGGTTGCCGGTGGGTTCGTCGGCAAGCAGCAAGGCCGGTTGATGCACTACCGCGCGAGCAATGCCGACACGCTGCTGCTGACCGGTGGACAGATCGCCAGGATACTGCCGAATCTTGTCCTGCAGGCTGACCTGCTCCAGCGCGGCACGCACGCGGCGAGCAATTTCCACCTTGTCCAGGCCGAGAATCTGCAGCGGCAGGGCAACGTTGTCGAACACCGTGCGATCGAACAGTAACTGGTGGTTCTGGAACACCACACCGATCTGCCGGCGTAAGAAAGGGATCTGTGCAGTGGTAATACCTGACAGGTCCTGGCCGGCCAGCAACAGCTTGCCGCTGGTCGGGCGTTCCATGGCCAGCAACAGGCGCAGCAAAGTACTTTTGCCCGCCCCCGAATGCCCGGTGATGAACACGAATTCGCCGGTGCGCACGTGAAACGACAACTCGTGCAAACCGACGTGACCGTTGGCGTAGCGTTTACCGACCTGCTCGAATTGAATCATCCGCGCTCCTTCTCGGAGAACAGGGCACGCACAAACGACTTGGCGTCGAAATCCCGCAGGTCGTCGATGCCTTCACCCACCCCGATGTAGCGGATCGGCAGGCCGAACTGCTTGGCCAGAGCAAAAATCACCCCGCCTTTGGCCGTACCATCCAGCTTGGTCAGGGCCAAACCGGTGAGCTCCACCGCCTGATTGAACTGTTTGGTCTGATTGATCGCGTTCTGCCCTGTGCCGGCATCGAGCACCAGCAACACTTCATGAGGCGCTGTCTCATCCAGCTTGCCAATGACTCGGCGCACCTTTTTCAATTCTTCCATCAGGTTGTCTTTGTTGTGCAGGCGCCCGGCGGTATCGGCGATCAGCACATCGACGCCGCGCGCCTTGGCGGCCTGCACCGCATCGAAGATCACCGAGGCCGAGTCGGCGCCGGTGTGCTGGGCAACCACCGCGATATTGTTGCGCTCGCCCCAGACCTGCAGTTGCTCCACGGCGGCGGCACGGAAGGTATCCCCGGCGGCGAGCATGACCTTTTTACCTTGCAGTTGCAGTTTCTTGGCCAGCTTGCCAATGGTGGTGGTCTTGCCCACGCCATTGACGCCCACCACCAGGATCACGAATGGCTGCTGGGCCGGGCTGATCACCAGCGGCTGCTGAGCCGGCTCGAGCAAGGCGGTGAGTTCATCCTGCAACGCGGTGTACAGCGCACCGCTGTCGGCCAGCTCTTTGCGCGCCACGCGCTTGGTGAGATTTTGCACGATGGCGGTGGTCGCCTCGACACCCACGTCAGCCATCAGCAGACGGGTTTCCAGTTCATCGAGCAGATCATCGTCGATGGCCTTCTTGCCGAGGAACAGACTGGCCATTCCCTCGCCCAGGCTTGCGCTGGTTTTGGCCAGACCCTGCTTGAGCCGAGCGAAGAAACCGGCTTTTTCCTCGACCTTGTGCGCGGCAGCCGGCGGCGCTTCGGCCTCAGGTTTGAGCTCCGTCTCCGGCGGAAGCTCCGGCTCGGCCTCGGGCTCGCTAACCGGCATCTCTACCGCGGGTTCGGCGGGCGCACCTTCCGCCGCCTCAACCACTGGCGTTTCGAGATGCACCTCAGCCGGCACATCAGCGGGCGTTTCGGGCTCGATCAGCGGCTCGGCAGCCGTCTCAGTCGGGCTGGGCTGCTGATCGCCTTGCGCGTCATCCTTGGGCTTCTTGCGCAACCAGCCAAACAGGCCTTTCTTTTCACCGGACTCGACCGGCGGCTTCTTGTCGTCGTTGGAACCAAACATGGAACGAATATCTCAAGGGGGCGCCACGCCACTGCACCGCGCCGGCATCGAACACGCTCGATACCGGCTTTTTCGGGAGCGGGGCCGACAGACGTGGCCGCTGTGAATTCGGTTGAGTATCCTAGCATCTCACCGCCCGCCGGCGTTAAGACTGCGCGGGCCGCTCGAAAGGTCCCTTTATGAAGCATGCGATTATCCGCCGCGCCGCCGTGTTGCTCGGCTTTTTTATGCCGCTGCTGGCACTGGCGGCCGAGCCCCAGCCTACCCACGAATTTAGCCTCGACAATGGCCTCAAGGTCATCGTCCGCGAAGATCACCGCGCACCCGTAGTGGTCAGCCAGCTCTGGTACAAGGTCGGCTCCAGCTATGAGCAACCCGGCTCCACTGGACTGTCCCACGCGCTGGAACACATGATGTTCAAGGGCACAGCCAAGCTTGGCCCAGGGGAAGGCTCACGCATTCTGCGCGAGCTGGGCGCCGAGGAAAACGCCTTCACCAGCGACGACTACACCGCCTATTACCAGGTGCTGTCGCGCGATCGCCTGGAGGTGGCGTTCGAGCTGGAGGCCGACCGCTTGGCCAGCCTGCAACTACCCGTCGACGAATTCGTCCGCGAAATCGAGGTAATCAAGGAAGAACGTCGCCTGCGCACCGACGACCGGCCTGGCTCGCTGGCCTATGAGCGCTTCAAGGCCATGGCCTACCCAGCCAGCGGCTATCACATTCCGACCATTGGCTGGATGGCTGACCTGCAGCGCATGAACATCGACGACCTGCGCCGCTGGTACCAGCGCTGGTATGCGCCCAATAACGCCACCCTGGTGGTGGTCGGCGACGTCACCCGCGACGAAGTGGAACGCCTGGCCAAGCGTCATTTCGGCCCCATTCCGGCTCGCGAGATCACACCGGCCAAGCGGCCACTGGAGTTGGCCGAGCCAGGCGAGCGGCGCCTGACCCTGCACCTGAAGACCCAGCTGCCCAGCCTGCTGATGGGGTTCAACGTGCCAAGTCTGTCAACCGTCGACACACCCCGCGACGTGCACGCCTTGCGCCTGATCGCCGCGCTGCTCGACGGCGGCTACAGCGCCCGCCTGGCCGCCCGCCTGGAGCGTGGCGCGGAGTTGGTGTCTGGCGCGTCGGCCTGGTACAACGCGTTCAACCGCGGCGACAGCCTGTTCATACTCAGCGCCACGCCTAACGTGCAGAAACAGCGCTCCCTGGAACAGGTGGAAGCCGGGCTCTGGGCACAGCTCGAGGAACTTAAGAAAACGCCGCCCAGCGCCAGCGAGCTGCAGCGCGTCCGCGCACAAGTCATTGCCGGACTGGTCTATGAGCGCGACTCCATCACCCAGCAGGCCACCACCATCGGCACTCTGGAAACCGTTGGACTGTCCTGGCGCCTGATGGACCAGGAACTGGCCGATCTGGAAGCCGTGACACCGGCAGATATTCAGAAGGCTGCGCGCACCTATTTCACCCGCTCGCGCCTCGCCGTTGCCCATGTATTTCCCGAGGAGGCCGCCCAATGATGCCGCGTTCCCTGCATTTCCTGCGCGTGGGCCTGTCTGGCCTGCTCGCCGCCGCGCTGCTCGCCACTCAGGCCTGCAGCACCGCCGGATTGCCACCCCTGGCCTCGCTCGCCGACCTGAATGGCCAGGCGCCCGGGCATCGCGATCTGGACATCCAGGCGTGGCACACCGCCGAAGGTGCGCGCGTGTTGTTCGTCGAGGCACGCCAACTGCCCATGTTCGACCTGCGCCTGACCTTCGCTGCGGGCAGCAGCCAGGACGGCGCCCTGCCCGGTCTCGCCATGCTGACCAATGCCATGCTCAACGAAGGAGTCCCAGGCAAGGATGTCACCGCCATCGCCGAAGGGTTCGAGAGCCTGGGCGCCCAGTTTGGCAACGGCTCCTACCGCGACATGGCCGTGCTCAGCCTGCGCAGCTTGAGCGAGCCGGCGCAGCGCGAACCAGCCCTCAAGCTGTTTGGCGAAGTCATCGGCCAGCCCACGTTCCCCGCAGACGCACTGGCGCGCATCAAGAACCAGATGCTCGCCGGCTTCGAGTTTCAGAAGAAGAATCCCGGCAAACTGGGCAGCCAGGAGCTGTTCAGCCGCCTGTACGGGACGCATCCCTATGCGCACCCCAGTGAAGGTACTGCCCAGAGTATCCCGACCCTCACCGCCGCTCAGCTGCGGGCATTCCACGCCCGTGCCTACGCCGCCGGCAATGCCGTGATCGCGCTGGTGGGTGATCTGTCGCGTAGCGAGGCCGAGACGATTGCCGCCCAGGTCTCGCAAGCGCTGCCTGCAGGTCCGGCGCTGGCTAAAACGCCGGCACCCGAGAAACCCGCCCCAGGTGCCAGCCATATCGAGTTTTCCTCGAACCAGACCCATTTATTCCTCGCCCAGCTGGGCATCGAACGCCGCCATCCGGACTACGCCGCGCTGTACCTGGGCAATCAGGTTCTCGGCGGTGGCGGCTTCGGCTCACGATTGATGGAAGAAGTGCGCGAGAAGCGCGGGCTGACCTATGGCATTTATTCCGGTTTCAGTCCGATGCAGGCCCGCGGTCCGTTCATGATCAACCTGCAGACTCGCGCCGATTACAGCGAGGGCGCCCTGCAACTGGTCCAGGAGATGGTCGGCCGCTTTCTTGCTGAAGGCCCGACGCAGAAGGAGCTGGAAGACGCCCAGCGCGAACTGGCCGGCAGCTTTCCGCTGTCCACCGCCAGCAATGCCGATATCGTCGGCCAATTGGGCGCGATGGGCTTCTATGACTTGCCGCTGGATTATCTGGAAGTCTTTCTCGAGCAAGTCCAGGCTCTCACTGTCGAAGACGTCAGGACGGCGATGGCCAAGCATCTCGCGGTCGAAGACTTCGTGATTGTCAGCGTAGGCCCCACGGTCGACCAGCAACCGCTGCCGCCACCCACCGACCAACCGCAAAGCCCGCCCAGCGGCGTACCGGAGCACTGATGCGCAGTCCCACTTCCACTGCCAAGCCCCACAATGGCGAAGGCTCGTTGCGCATCATCGCCGGTGAATGGCGCAGCCGACGCTTCAGCTTTCCCGAGGCGCCCGGCCTGCGACCGACCCCCGACCGGGTGCGCGAAACCCTATTCAACTGGCTGGCCCCGTATATCGAGGCGGCGCGCGTGCTCGATCCCTTTGCGGGCAGCGGCGCGCTGTTTCTCGAAGCCCTCTCCCGCGGCGCTGGTGACAGCCTGGCGATCGATACCAATGGTCCTGCGCTGAACAGCCTGCGCCAACACCTGACCACGCTGAACTGCAGCCGGGCCCAGGCTGTGCACGGCGATGCCTTGCGCTACCTGACTTCACAGCCGGCGCAGTCCTTTGACGTGGTGTTCCTTGACCCGCCGTTCCATCAGAATTTGTTGCAGCCGGCCTGTGCGCTGCTGGAAGAACGGGGCTGGCTGGCCGAACAGGCCTGGGTGTATTGCGAAAGCGAAACTCCGCCGTCGACGCTTGGCCTACCGGCCAACTGGCGTTTGCACCGCGAGAAAAAAGCCGGCCAGGTGTATTACTCGCTGTGGGAGCGCCACGTCTGAGAGAGCTCTGAGCACATGCCTGTGGCCGTACCTACCCCGCGACCGTCGGATTACGCCTGCGGCTAATCCGACCTACGCGCTATCGCTCCACTGAGCGGGGCCATGGTGGATGTAAAAAACGACATCCACCCAACACGTTTGGCCGCCCTTCACCGCGAAGTCGCGACCCCCAGGCGACAATCTCTCCCTACCGACTCTCAGTAAAAGGCTACCGTCTGCCCGTCGCGATCAAACGCCAGAAAACTGCCGATGCTGCCGCTTTCGATGGCCGCAACCATCATCTTCAGGGGCTGCTCCGCCTCGTCGGGATTTGGCGCCAGTCCCGCGCGCCCCGACAGCCCGGCGGCGAACACCAGTTCCCAGGCCACCTCAGTGCGGGTCGATTCGGCAACCAGGGCGGTGAAATCAATGACCTCATCCGGCAGCTTGTCGACACACAGTACCGGCTTCAGCGTACCGCCCTGGCCTTGGGCGAAGCGTTGCCGCTCTTCAGCGCTGGCATCCGCCGGCAGCTCCGCTGTGACGAACACGAATAACAGCCGCTGCGGTTCATCCTGCTCACGGGCCGCACGCAGCAAGTCATCAAAACAGGTGATATTCATCGGTCGGCATCCTTAAGAAAAACGTCTGTACTGTACGCAGTCCACACGAGCTAGCCATATCCCTCAAGGCATACCTCGGCGGCAAAGTCCTGAGCAGCCGCTGCGTAGGTTGTTCCGCTACTGCGTAAACTTTAGGCTCAGTACGTAAATTTTTGCCGAGCGCTCCATGTCCGATACCTTCCGACCCGCCTGGTGGTTGCCCAGCCCACACCTGCAAACTCTCTGGTCGCCCTTTTGCCGACAGGCACCCTTGTTGACCCGCAGGCGCGAGCGCCTGTGGCTGGCCGATGGCGACTTTCTCGACCTGGACTGGCACGGTCCACACGGCAGCCAAGCACCTGTGGCGCTGGTCCTGCATGGTTTGACCGGTTCCTCCTTATCGCTCTATGTGCTCGGCCTGCAGCAACGCCTGGCCGAGTGCGGCTGGGCCAGTGTGGCGCTGAACTGGCGCGGTTGTTCGGGCGAGCCCAATCGCTTACCACGGGCCTACCACTCCGGCGCCAGTGACGACCTAGCCGAGGTAATCGCCCATTTGCAGGCCAGCCATCCGCAGGCGCCACTCGCCGCGGTCGGCTATTCGCTGGGCGGCAATGTGCTGCTGAAATACCTGGGCGAAACCGGCGATGCCTGTCCGCTGATGGCCGCCGTGGCGGTTTCGGTACCGTTTCGCCTGGATCAATGCGCCGATCGTATCGGCATGGGTTTTTCGCGGGTGTACCAGGCACATTTCATCCGCAACATGATTGCCTATGTGCAGAACAAGCAGCAGCATTTCCAGCGGGAAGGAGCACTCGACCACCTGCAGAGCCTGCAAGCCCTCGGCTCGCTGCACGGCATGCGCACCTTCTGGGACTTCGACGGCCGTATCACGGCGCCTTTGCATGGCTTTGCCGATGCCCAGGATTATTACCGACGTGCCTCGAGCCGCTATTACCTGGACGGTATTCGCGTACCTACCTTGCTGATTCAGGCCGAAGAAGACGATCCCTTCGTGTTTCCCCGCAGCCTGCCCGACGCTGGCGAGCTGTCATCCAGTACTCATTTCGAACTGCATGCCCATGGCGGGCACGTCGGATTCATCGACGGCTCGCCGCGCCTGCCGGGTTACTACCTGGAGCGGCGTATACCCGCATGGTTGACCGAGCACTGACAGGCAGGAAACGCCCACTGGCAATCACTGCCTGGGCATGCACTTCATTCATCGCTCGGTATATTCAGCGGTACATAGAGGCGTTCATACAGCATCATCAACGCAGGTCGGGCCTCCTCGACCACGTAGCCGTCTTCCAGCGTCAGCAGTTGATAGATGCCACGGCGCAGCAAGGTTTCATCGATCGTCACGGTGGACTCGCCGGTGCTGCACAAGAAGCGCACCCAGGATGTGGTGATGATCCAGGCATTCAAGGCCAGCGCTTCGACCTGGGGCGGCGTCATGCGCAGGATGCCGGCATCGACAAAGCCTTGATAGATATGCTTCGCACGGGCCAGGCAGCGGGCGGCGAAACGCCGATAACGCGCAGCCAGTTCCGGATCGGCTTCCAGCAGGTGCTCCAGGTCGCGGTGCAGGAAGCGATAGCGCCACACGGCCTGCAGCAATGACTCCAGATATGGCGCCTTGTCTTCCAGCCGCAGCGCGCGATCAGCCGGCAAGCGCAGAAAACCATCGACCCAGGTTTCATAGGCGCTGAACAATTCGGCGACGATGACCTGCTTGTTGCGAAAGTGGTAGTACAAATTGCCAGGAGAGATGCCCAGGTGAGCGGCGATGTGATTGGTCGTCACGCTACGCTCACCCTGGGCATTGAACAGCTCCAGGCTGGCATGAATGATGCGCTCGCGGGTGTTGAGGCGTGCTGGCATGAATGACTCGCTATCAATGAGGCAGCGGCAAGGTACACCGCCTGTGGGGCAAGTGTTACATACCGTATCCCGCTTTGATGAGTCTCCAGCATTTCGGTGGGCTGCTCATTGCACATAGGCGCGGCATGCTATTTGACACCTTAGAGTTATTGCTCTAAATCTGCTGAACCACAACAACAGAAAGCCGTCATGCCCGACGAGCTTCCCCCGGTTCCGAGGAGTCATCCATGGTCGCCGACATCGCCTACCTGCAACAGAATCAGCGGGATATCCAGCAACTCGAACAGGTACTAGCCCGCCAGCGCGCGGCCTTTCGCGCCAACCCGCTGCCGAGTGCCGAGCAGCGTCGCGCCTGGCTCAAGGCGCTGCGAAAGCTGCTCGTGCAGGAGCAGGACAACATTATCCAGGCCATCAGTCGCGACTTCAGCAACCGCAGTGCCGACGAAACGCGCATGGCGGAAATCATGCCGAGCATCCTGGGCATCCATTACGCCAGCAAATACCTGAAAAAATGGATGAGGACCTCGCGACGCGCAGTCGGCCTGCCGTTCCAACCGGCCAGCACCCGGGTGATCTATCAGCCGCTCGGTGTAGTGGGCGTGATCGTGCCCTGGAACTACCCGCTGTTCCTCGCTATTGGCCCCCTGGTCGGCGCGCTGGCTGCCGGCAACCGGGTGATGATCAAGATGAGCGAGTCCACTCCGGAATTTTCCGAGCTGCTGAAAACTTTGCTGGCACGCATTTTCCCGGAAGACCTGGTGGCCGTGGTCACAGGGGATGTTGAAATTGGCGTGGCGTTTTCCAAACTGCCGTTCGACCATCTGCTGTTTACCGGCGCCACCAGCGTCGGCAAGCATGTCATGCGCGCCGCTGCGGATAACCTCACCCCGGTGACCCTGGAACTGGGCGGCAAATCGCCGGCGATTGTCTCCACCACCGTGCCGCTGCGGGATGCCGCCGAACGCATCGCCTGGGGCAAGACGCTCAATGCTGGCCAAACCTGCATCGCTCCCGATTACGTGCTGGTGCCCGAAGCGCGTCTCAACGACTTCGTCAACGCCTATCGCCAGGCAGTGCAACGCTTCTATCCGCAGTTGCAAAGCAACCCGGACTACACGGCGATCATCAATCAGCGCCAGCTCAATCGACTCAATGGCTACATTAGCGATGCACAGAACCACGGTGCCACCGTTGTGCCACTGTTCCCGGAGACTCACGAACGTCGCATGGCCCATAGCGTGCTGCTCAATACCACCGACGACATGAAGGTCATGCAGGAGGAAATCTTCGGCCCGCTGCTGCCCGTGATTCCTTACCAGCGCCTCGAAGACGCCCTCGCCTACATCAATGATCGTCCCCGCCCCCTGGCCCTCTACTACTTCGGCTACGACAAGGCCGAGCAGCAGCGCGTCCTTGAACAGACCCACTCCGGCGGCGTGTGTATCAACGACACGCTGCTGCACGTCGCCCAGGACGACGCCCCGTTCGGTGGCGTCGGCGCCTCGGGCATGGGGCATTACCACGGTCACGAAGGCTTCCTGACCTTCAGCAAGGCCAAGACCGTCTTCAGCAAGCAGCGCTTCAACGCCGCGCGGTTGATTTACCCACCCTACGGCAAGCTGCTGCAAAAACTGGTCTACAAGCTGTTTATCCGCTGATTGCCAGGTGACAACCATGACAGACACCGTCCTCAGCCGCCGCAGCGTGCTCAAGACCGGCCTGCTCGGTACCGCCTTCCTGGCCACTGCCGGGCTGACGGCCAGCCTCAGCGGCTGTTCGGCCAGCACTCCGGCCAGCGGTTACCTGGTGCTGCGCCAGTCTGACCTGCCCTTCCTGCGCGCACTGTTGCCGGTGCTGTTGCACGGCGCCGTCGATTCGGCGCAGATGCCCCAGGCTGTCGCCGCCACAGTGCAAAACCTCGACCGCAACCTGGCACACCTGTCGCCGGAAATGCTCAAGCTCACCGTGCAACTGTTCGACGTCCTCGCCCTGCCGCTAACTCGTGGGCCGTTGACGGGCATCTGGGGCAGCTGGGACAACGCCAGCGCCGCTGACATCCGCGCCTTCCTGGCTCGCTGGGAAGACAGCTACCTGGACCTGCTGCGCATGGGTCATAGCTCGTTGGTGCAACTGGTGATGATGGCCTGGTACGCCCGCCCGGAGGCCTGGGCGCGCTGTGGCTACCCTGGCCCGCCGACCGTGTGAATAGCGATACAGCGGATGCAGCCTCGCTGGCGGCCTCCCTATAAGAACAAGAGACTTCCCATGCCTGTACCCGATCTGTTTGCCGAAGGCCTGGCCCGCGGCTGGAAAACCTACGACGGCTCGCGCCTTGAGCACGACCTGACCCTGGAAGCCGATGTCGCCATTGTGGGCAGCGGCGCTGGCGGCGGCACCACTGCGGAAATTCTCAGCGCTGCCGGCCTTAAGGTGCTGCTCATTGAAGAGGGCCCTCTGAAAACCAGCAGCGACTTCACGATGCAGGAAGCCGATGCCTACCCGAGCCTGTACCAGGAAGGCATCGGGCGCATGAGCAAGGACGGCGCGGTCACCATTCTGCAGGGTCGCACTGTGGGGGGCACCACGGTCATCAACTGGACCTCGAGCTTCCGCACGCCGGATGCCACTCTGCAGCATTGGGCCCGCGAACACGGCGTCCGAGGCCACTCCAGCCAAGAGATGGCGCCCTGGTTTGCGCAGATGGAGCAGCGCCTTGGCGTCGCACTGTGGCACCTGCCGCCCAATGCCAACAATGACGTATTGCGCACCGGCTGCGACGCGCTCGGCTACGACTGGCAGGTGATTCCGCGCAACGTCAAAGGTTGCTGGAACCTCGGCTACTGCGGCATGGGCTGCCCCACCAACGCCAAGCAGTCGATGCTGGTGACCACCATCCCGGCGACCCTCGATCACGGCGGCGAATTGCTCTACCTGGCTCGCGCCCAACGCCTGCTGCTTGAAGGCGATCAGGTCACCGGCATTGAATGCTTGGGTATGGATGAACGTTGCGTGGCGCCCACCGGCCGCAAAGTCTTGGTCAAGGCCAAGCACTATGTGCTCGCTGGCGGCGGCATTAATACCCCCGGCCTGTTGCTGCGCTCCGAAGCTCCCGACCCCCATGGCCGCACCGGCAAGCGCACCTTCCTGCACCTGGTGAATTTCTCCGCCGCGCAGTTCGAGCAGGTCATCAACCCTTTCTACGGCGCCCCGCAGTCGGTGTATTCCGACCAGTTCCAATGGGACGACGGCGTCGGTGGGCGGATGTCTTACAAGCTGGAAGTACCGCCATTGCACCCTGCGCTGGCCAGCACATTGCTGGGCCGTTTTGGCATCGACAACGCCCTGCGCATGGAGCAGTTGCCGCACACCAACGTGATGCTCGCCCTGCTGCGCGACGGCTTCCACCCGGACAGTGCCGAAGGCACCGTGGTGCTGCGCAGTGATGACAGCCCGGTACTCGATTACCGGATCACCGACTACACTTGGGACGGCCTGCGGCGCGCCTTCCACAGCATGGCCGAGATTCAGTTCGCCGCCGGCGCCCAGGCCGTGCTGCCGCTGCATGCCGATGCGGGCTACGTGAAGACCGCCAAACAGGCCCACGAGCTGATCGACAACCTGCGCCTGGAGCGCTACCGCACCCGCCTGGGCTGTGCCCATGTGATGGGTGGCTGCGCCATGGGCGAAGATCCACGCCAGGCGGTTACCGACAGCCTCGGTCGGCATCATCAGCTGGGCAACCTGTCGATCCATGACGGCTCGTTGTTTCCCACCAGCATTGGCGCCAACCCGCAGTTGTCGGTCTATGGACTCAGCGCCAAACTCGCTACCCTGCTGGCAGAGCGGCTCAAGGCTTAGCGGCAACTTGCCGCACGTGCCGCTTTGCGCCGTATATCGCCTGCGTTACTATCCGGTTCCTCCAAAACCATCAGGACGTTGCGATGAACCGTGTGCTATACCCGGGCACCTTCGACCCTATTACCCGAGGTCATGGCGACCTTATCGAGCGCGCCTCGCGACTGTTCGAGCATGTGATCATCGCCGTCGCCGCCAGCCCCAAGAAGAATCCGCTGTTCAGCCTGGAGCAACGCGTAGAGCTCGCCCGCGAGGTCACTGAGCACCTGCCGAACGTGGAAGTGGTGGGGTTCTCCACCTTGCTCGCGCACTTCGTCAAGGAACAGAACGCCAACGTGTTGCTGCGCGGTCTGCGTGCGGTCTCCGATTTCGAGTACGAATTCCAGCTGGCCAACATGAACCGCCAACTGGTGCCGGACGTGGAAAGCATGTTCCTCACCCCGTCAGAAAAATACTCCTACATTTCTTCCACACTGGTGCGCGAAATCGCCTGTCTGGGCGGTGACATCACCAATTTCGTCCACCCGGCGGTCGCCGCAGCATTGGCCGAACGTTTCAAGCGCTAGCAGGCCGTTGAAAAACGTAGGCGAGGCAGGCAAGACGAGGCAAAAACAGCCGAAGAAGCGCAGTTTAGTGGTTCTAAATGAGCATTCTGAGGCTGTTTTTAACGACGTATTGCCAACGCAGGTAGTTTTTCAACGGCCTGCAAACTCTCGCCAAAGCGCGCCGCATGGCGCCCGGACATGCACGCCCGGCGCCAATGCGGCACAATCTGCATCCTGTAATCCCCGATTGCCAGGTCATCCCGCCTCGGCAGGAGCTGTGACATGTCCCTGATCATCACCGACGATTGCATCAACTGCGACGTCTGCGAACCCGAATGCCCGAATGCCGCGATCTCCCAGGGCGAGGAGATCTACGTCATCGATCCCAACCTGTGCACCCAGTGCGTAGGGCATTACGACGAGCCGCAATGCCAGCAGGTTTGCCCGGTGGACTGCATCCCCCTCGACGAAAACCACGTCGAGAGCCATGACGAGCTGATGCAGAAATACCTGATCATCACCGGCAAGGCCTGAGCATGCCCGACCTCGCGCCCGCATCGCTCCGGCCCACGCGCCGCCGCCTGCAGGCGCTGCGCCAGGCCGCCACCCTTGTCGGCCTGCTGTTCTGGGCCAGCCTCGGCTGGGCTCAATCCCCGGGACACTTCGCCGTCGCCACTGCCCATCCGCAAGCCAGTGCGGTCGGTCGACAGATTCTCGCCGACGGCGGCAACGCCTTTGATGCCGCCGTGGCGGTTAGCGCGGCGCTGGCCGTGGTCGAACCTTATGGCTCGGGCTTGGGCGGCGGTGGGTTCTTCCTGCTGCGCGAAGCCGCCAACCCGGTGCGCCACCGCTTTCTCGATGCCCGCGAACGTGCACCACTGGCCGCCACAGCGGACATGTACCTACGTGACGGTGAGGTGCAGCGCCACCTGTCGCTGAATGGCCCGTTGGCCGCCGCGATTCCTGGGCTGCCCGCCGCGCTGGTGGAATTGAGTAAAGATCGCGGGCGCCTGCCGCTGGCCCAGAGCTTGGCTCCGGCCATTGCGCTGGCACGCCAGGGCTTTGCCGTCGATGCCGTCTATCGCGAACGCGCCGGCTGGCGCCTGGCCGCGCTGCGTGATGACGCGGAAAGCGCCCGGCTGTTCCTGCATGACGGCGATCTTCCTCCGCTCGGCCACGTGCTGCGCCAGCCGGAGCTGGCCGACACCCTCGAGCGCCTGGCCCGCGAAGGGCGTGCCGGTTTTTATGCAGGTCCCTTGGCCCGGCGCCTGGTCGACGGCGTACGGGGCGCCGGAGGGATCTGGAGCCTGGCGGATCTGGCGGCGTACCGCACCGTGGAGCGCGAACCCCTGCGCTTTACCCTGCACAATGGTCAGCAATTGATCAGCGCACCGCCGCCCTCGGCTGGCGGCCTGGCCATCGCACAAAGCCTGGGTTTGCTGGAACGCCTCGACTGGCGTCGGGCGGATACTCTGCAACGCAGCCACCTGGTCATCGAAGCCCTGCGCCGCGCCTACCGCGATCGCGGCCTGCTCGGCGATCCGGATTTCGTCGCTGCACCCTTGGCACAGCTGCTGGCGGCGCCTTATCTCGACCAGCTTGCAGCAAGCGTTAAGGCCGATCGGGCCACACCCAGCAGCGATTTACCGCCCACCTCCGCCTGGCGCGAAGGCGATCACACCACCCATTTCACCGTCATGGACGCCGAAGGCAACGCGGTGGCCGCCACCTTGTCGTTGAACATGATGTTTGGCGCGGCCTTCACCGTGCCGGGCACCGGCGTACTGCTCAATGACGAAATGGACGACTTCGCCGCGGACCTGCACGGCAGCAATGCCTACGGCCTGAGCGCCAGTCCGGCCAACGCCATCGCCGCCGGCAAACGCCCGCTGTCGAGCATGAGCCCAACCTTCGTCGATGGCCCCGAGGTCTTTGCCAGCTTCGGCACGCCAGGCGGCAGCCGCATCCCCAGCATGGTCCTGCTCGGCATCCTCGCTTACCTGGACGATCAGCCAACCCACGCCTGGCCGGCCGTGCCGCGTTTCCATCACCAGTATTTGCCGGATGTTGTCGAATACGAGGAAGACGCCTTCAGTCGGAAGCAACTGGACGACCTCAAGGCGCTCGGCCACCGTCTCACGCCCATGAAGCGCGCTTACGGGAATCTGCAAGTTATCCACTGGGACAAGCGCAACGGTACGGTCGAGGCGGCCAGCGACCCGCGCGGCATTGGTACGGCGCTGGTCGGCAACTAGGCAATAACTCGCCGCCCACCTGGCCCAGTGCCGCTTATCAGCGCAACTGAATCAGCGGCGCCTCTTCCTGAGGCAGCACCTCGCGAAGCTGGCGCGACAGCTCATGCCCCTCGCTGAGCAGCAGCACATTGCGCAGGCTCTGGATGATGCGGCTGCAATAGCCCAGATCGTTCATCAGCGAACTGGTCTGCAAGCCATCCAGCTCTCCCGTGCGCACACTGGCGAACAGCCGTTGACGAAAGCCCGCATCGAAGCGCGCGGCCTGATCGTCAAGCAATTGCAGGCGCTCGCCCCACAGCGCATCGGGCAGCTTGGAGCGGTTCAGCTCGCGCACTTCACGCAGGCACAGCAGCAGATGGCGACGCAGTTCGACATATCGTCGGCGCAGCGCCGAGTCGGGTGCATCGAGCTGCCGACTGAGGTTCTTTTGCAGATGCTTGGCATCCTTGACCGCGTCCACCAGCTGCAGCGCAGCCACCTGACTGCCCAGCCAGAACTGTTGCCGCGCCTCGTCCAGGTTCAGTTCCCGGCGCCCCATGAAACTCAGCAAGTCGCCATAGACACCCTTGATGTGTCGCTGATAGAGCGTGTCGGCGTCCAGCCCGTGCGGCTCGACTCGCGCTTGCAGCAACGCTTCGTCGACTTGCGGGCCATCCAGCTGATCAATGGGCAGATACAGGGCATGGCAAATCACTTCCAGGCTCAGCCGCTCAAGGTGCTGCAGCTCCTGAGCCACGGCGCTGGCGGCGGCGTCGGCCGAATCCAGGGCGCTGTCTACCAGATAGCGGGCGCGGGTCAGGGTCGGCATTTGCGGTTCAACGTCAGCAATTAGCACCTGCGGCTCGGCCTGCTCCGGCAAGACACGGCGCAGCAGCCTGGCCAGCTGCGTCTGCCAGGGCCAGAACAACATGACGCCCATGGCGTTGAACAGGCTGTGAAACAGCGCCAGCTGGAGCAGGCTATTGCTGCCCAGACCGAACAAACCGGTGAGCCAGAGCACCAGCCAGGTCAACGGGGCCAACAGTGCAATGGTCACAATTGCCGTCAGACTATTGAACAACACATGGGCCAGGGCCAGACGCTGGCCGCTGCGGTTGCCACCCAGAAAGCCGACGACGGCGGTGGATACGCTGCTGCCGACGTTGGAGCCAATGGCCAGCGCCAACCCCTGGTCAAGCCCCAGCTGACCACCGGCCAGAGCCGCCAGGATCAGCATCAGGGTTGCATGGCTGGACTGCAGCACCACCGTCAGCGCCAGGCCGATGCCGACGAAAAACAGCTGGCCGCCTAATCCTTCGGCCCGATACGCCGTCATATCCAGAGCATCGCCGAAACTGGTGAAGCCCTCCTTGAGCTGGTCGATGCCCAGGAAAATAAAGGCGATACCCAGCACGATGCGTCCCGCAGCCTTGCTCTTCGCGCCGTTGAAGCTGGCCAGTACGCCGAACACCAGCAGTGGCAAGGCCAACGGAGACAAACTGAGGTTCTGCCCGGCCAGTGCCAGTAGCCAGATACCGCTGGTGGCGCCCAGGTTGGCGCCGAACAGCACGGCGATGCCGCCGGCCAATTGAATCAGCCCGGTGCTCAGAAAGGCGATGGTCAGCAGCGACACCAGGGTGCTCGACTGCAGCACGAAGGTCGCGCCGGTGCCGAACAACAGGCCCTTGAACGGCGTCGACGTGCTGCGCTTGAGCCAGTGTTCCAGCTTGCCACCGGCCAGCTCACGCAAGCCTTCCTCCAGGCACTGCATGCCGAACAGGAACAGCGCCAGCCCGGCGCACAGCTGCAGCCAACCAGCACTTGACCAGAACGACCAGGCCAGCGCCAGGCTGCCCAACATCAGGAAGATGAGTTTCGAATACTGCTTCACGGCTGAATCC
Source organism: Pseudomonas sp. B392_1p (assembly GCF_052245235.1). Taxonomy (NCBI): domain Bacteria; kingdom Pseudomonadati; phylum Pseudomonadota; class Gammaproteobacteria; order Pseudomonadales; family Pseudomonadaceae; genus Pseudomonas; species Pseudomonas sp. B392_1p. Next base: position 401,927 of record NZ_JBQPXM010000001.1, on the reverse strand, counting down.
AGGCCAGTGCGCGCCCACCCTTGAGCGCGCCGGCACAGATGCTAGCCGGGAATGTACAGAAGCGGGAAGTCAGCAGGGCTGCCGATAAAAAGTTGTTCAATCTTCTCGGCAGGTTGCGCAGAAGATGGTCAGTCGCGCTTGTAACCGCTCTCGGTACAACCCAGGCAACGTACAAAGGCGGCCTTGCCTGGCTCGACGACCAGCGCCTGGCCCGCCTCGGCGACGTTGCCGCCCAGCAGCGTGAACGGCAGGCTGACCAGAAACACGCCCGTGCCGATCACTGTTGCCGCAATCAGCAACGGACGGGCAATCAGCAAATCTCCCATCATCGCGTAGCCGGGCGGCGCATCGGCGGTATACATCGGATCGCCACTGGGGTTGGAGTGGGCATGAACGGGCAGGCTTAGCAGACCGAACGTCAGCGCCACGATGGCGGCCAGGGTGCGAAACGGGTTCATGGAGGCGATCCTTCAGCTATGCGGGTGTCCGGGCGACTATAGCAGCGCAGGGGCACCCTCCAGCGTGACGGCCTTCAACCGCCGTGGAATGCGTTGTGTGGTTTTTTCGGCACGTACGGTCGGAAAAACTCCAGCAGCGAGCGCAAATCGGCCTGCTCATTGCCGCTTGGCCAGAACGGCGCGCCGATCACGATGCGTTTATTGGCGAAATCCAGCGCGCCCGGCACGATGGGTACGCCGGCATTGCGAGCGATGTGGTAGAAGCCCATTTTCCAGCGCTCGACCCGCTTGCGCGTGCCTTCCGGCGACAGGATCAGGATGAACTGGGCGTGCTCGCGAAAACGTTGCACGGCCTGCTGGACCACATTACCCGCGCGGCCACGGTTAATAGGGATGCCGCCCCAGCGCTTCAGCAGCCCGGCAAACGGCCAGCGGAAGAGGCTGTGTTTGCCGAACCAGCGGGCATTCACGCGCAACACGAACTTGGCGGCGATAAACACCACGAAATCCCAGTTGCTGGTGTGGTGGGCGCCGATCATCACGAACTTGTCGAGTGCCGGCAGTTGGCCCTCGATGCGCCAGCCCATCAGCTTCAGCACGCTGCGCCCGAGCGCCTCAGCGAACGGATTGCGCGGCAAATAGTTACCGGACATCGAATCCTCGGCATTTTTGTAATTAGGCCTTGAATGTTGCCTCAGCGCTGGCAACGCCCGCAATACACGCTTGAACGCTGTCCCAGCTTCACGTCACGCAAGCTGCCCCCGCACAGTTTGCAGAACTGCCCGGCCCGTCCATAAACGAAGAGTTCCTGCTGGAAGTAACCCGGTTTGCCATCCCCACCGACGAAATCCCGCAGCGTGGTGCCGCCGCAGTCGATGGCCTGGGCCAGGATGCGCTTGATCGCCTCAGCCAGCTTGACGTAGCGGGCCTTAGAAATCGTGCCGGCTGCACGGCGCGGGTCGATGCCGGCGGCAAACAGGGCTTCGCTGGCGTAGATGTTGCCGACGCCGACCACCACCGCGTTATCCATGATGAACGGCTTGACCGCCATGCTCTTGCCACGTGACAGCTCGAACAGGCGCTGGCCATTGAACAGTTCGCTCAACGGCTCAGGACCCAGCTTGCACAGCAGCGCATGATTGAGTGGATCATCGCTCCACAACAGCGCACCGAAGCGCCGCGGATCGGTGTAGCGCAGCGCCAGACCGGACTCCAGCTCGATATCCACATGCTCGTGTTTGAGCACCGGCGTATCGGCCTCCACCAGGCGCAGGCTGCCGGACATGCCCAGGTGGGCGATCAGCGTGCCGCACTCGGCGCCAATCAGCAGGTACTTGGCGCGCCGCTCGACGCGTTCGATGCGCTGCCCTGACAGGCGCACATCCAGATCGTCGGGGATCGGCCAGCGCAGCCGACGCTCGCGCACCACCACGCGGCGCACACGCTGGCCGATGAGAAACGGCTCGATGCCGCGACGGGTGGTTTCGACTTCGGGTAATTCAGGCATAGACAACTCGGTGTACAACGCTCGCTCAGCAGGTGCTGTGGGTATGTACGGAGCGAGCTTGGCGTTTCCAGGATCGGTCAGTACTGGCCGACGCCCATCTCCAGCACGATTTCCTTGAGGTTGTCGAACTCGTACTCGGTCAGGCCGACATAGTCGAGCACCAGCGCACTCAGGCTGTCCCATTCATGATCGTGGTCTTGCTGACCGAGCACCTGATAACAGGCACAGATATGTTCGGCCATCTTCAGAATCGCCAGCAGGTTCTTCAGCGGCGTGTTGCGGCTGGACTCATCGCTGAAAATCGACAAGGCGTTGTGATGGTTGGCAATCGCCTCGCAGACCCGCTCGGGCAAGCGCCAGGAGCGGGCAATGTAGTAACCGACCACCGCATGGTTGGTGTTGAGCAGACGGTTTTCCGTATCCACCACCCGGCAGTCGGCGCTCGCGCGCGAATAGGCCTCTTCCTGGACCTGCGGGTAGCTGGGAAACCGCTTGAGCATCAGCGGAATACCACAATTGTGAAACAGCCCGAGCGCATAGGCCTCATCGGCCGACTGAAAACCGATGCGCTTGGCCAGCATCACACAGGCCTGTGCGATGTCCTGGGCGCTGTCCCAGAAGCGGTTGAGCGCGGCGATGTCCTCATCACCCAACTCGCCCTTGATCGCCTGGGCATTGATCAGGTTGATCACCGTATGGGTGCCCAGCAGGTTGACCGCATGCTGAATGGACGAAATCCGGTTGCTCAGCCCGTAGAACGGCGAGTTCACCAGCTTCAGCAAGGCCCCGGACAACCCTGGATCCTGGCTGATCAGGCGGGAAATATTGTTCACGTCTGGGTAGGGCTGCAGTTGTTCCATCTGCAGGTCCACCATGATTTGCGGCTGCGGCGGCACACTGATGCCTTGCAGGATGTTGCGAAGCTGCTCTGCGGAAATTTCAGACATGGGCGGTCCGTGGAGATAGCGGAGAAAGCCGGTAGTTTACCGATTGCGCGGCGCACGCGGCCAGGCATGGCCCACGCCAAACCGTAACCAGGAATGCCGAGGCGCCGCTTAAGTAAAGCGGGGGAAACCGCGGGCCTGCCCGACGCTAATCTCCGTATAATCGCGCCCTTTAGCCGGAGCGCTCCACCATGACCCTGCCCAGCCTGCGCCTCAAAGCCAATGCCGACCGCCGCCTGCGCGCCGGCCATCTGTGGGTCTACAGCAACGAAATCGACGTCGCCGCCACGCCGCTCAATGCCTTCCAGGCTGGCGATCAGGCGATCCTCGAAGCCAGCAACGGCAAGGCCCTCGGCGTTGTCGCCGTCAGCCCCAACAACCTGATCTGCGCCCGCTTGCTGTCCCGCGAAGTTAAACACCTGCTCGACAAGTCGCTGCTGGTGCATCGCATCCAGGTGGCCCTTTCCCTGCGTGAGCGACTGTTCGAGCAACCCTGCTACCGCCTGGTATACGGCGACTCCGATCTGCTGCCCGGTCTGGTGGTGGACCGCTTCAATGATCATCTGGTCGTACAGCTGGCCTCGGCGACCATGGAGCGCAACAAGGAGGCGGTGATCGAAGCCCTGGTGCAGGTGCTCAAGCCGCGCGGCATCCTGTTCAAGAACGACTCCAGCGCCCGCGATGCCGAAGGCCTGGAACGCTACGTGGACACCGTCTTCGGTGTGGTGCCGGAATGGGTCGATCTGGAAGAAAACGGCGTGAAGTTCCAGGCGCCGGTGCTGGAAGGCCAGAAGACCGGCTGGTTCTATGATCACCGCATGAACCGCGCACGCCTGGCGCCCTACGTGAAGGGCAAGCGCGTGCTTGACCTGTTCAGCTACATCGGCGGCTGGGGTGTGCAGGCGGCCGTGTTCGGCGCCAGCGAAGTGATGTGCGTGGACGCCTCCAGCTTCGCTCTGGACGGCGTGGAGCGCAACGCCACCCTGAACGGCGTGGCCGAGAAGGTCGCCTGCGTGGAAGGCGACGTGTTCGCCGCGCTCAAGGAACTGAAGAACGCCGAAGAACGCTTTGACGTGGTGCTGGTCGATCCGCCAGCGTTCATCAAGCGCAAGAAAGACCTCAAGAATGGCGAGGCCGCCTACCGCCGCCTCAACGAGATGGCCATGCGTATGCTCACCAAGGACGGCATTCTGGTCAGCGCCAGCTGCTCGATGCACCTGCCCGAGGATGACCTGCAGAACATCCTGCTGCAAAGCGCCCGCCATCTGGACCGCAACATCCAGTTACTCGAACGCGGCGGCCAGGGCCCGGATCATCCCGTGCATCCGGCCATCCCCGAGACCCGCTACATCAAGAACCTGACCTGCCGGTTGCTGCCCAACGCCTGATCGGTGACTCGCGGTTAGAAAACAGGGGTTATCCTCAGATCATGCCAACGCGGCGTGCGCGGTCGCCATCACGGCCGTTCACCCTGAACGGCCATCGCCTGCTGGAGTCCCCATGCCTGAATCTACCGACACCGCTCGCCTGCCATTTCCGCAACTGGTCGAACTGCTGCAACGTATCTTTGAATGCCATGGCACGTCGCCGAAGGTGGCGGCCTGCCTGGCCGAGAACTGCGCCAGCGCCCAGCGCGACGGCGCCGACAGCCATGGGGTGTTCCGCATTCCCGGTTATGTCGCCTCGCTCGCCAGCGGCTGGGTGGACGGTCACGCCGAGCCGCGCGTCGAGGATGTTGCCGCCGCGTTCATACGGGTCGATGCCGGCGGCGGTTTCGCCCAACCGGCGTTGGCGGTCGCTCGCCCGCTGCTGGCGGCCAAGGCGCGCGACGCGGGCATCGCCCTGCTGGCAATCCGTAACTCCCACCATTTCGGTGCGCTCTGGCCGGATGTTGAGCCCTTCGCCAACGAAGGCCTGGTGGCGCTGACGGTCGTCAACAGCTTTGCCTGCGTGGTCCCTCACGGCGGTCGCAAGCCGCTGTTCGGTACCAACCCGATCGCCTTTGCCGCGCCTCGAATGGAGGGCGAACCGCTGGTTTTCGACCTGGCCACCAGCGCGATTGCCAACGGCGACGTGCAGATCGCCGCCCGTGAGGGCCGGCGTTTGCCCCTGGGCTATGGCGTCGACCGTGAAGGCCGCGACACCGACGACCCGCAGGCAATTCTCGACGGCGGCGCCTTGCGGCCGTTTGGGGGTTACAAGGGCTCGGCACTGTCGATGATGGTCGAGCTGCTGGCCGCCGCGCTGACCGGCGGGCATTTTTCCTTCGAATTCGACTGGAGCGGTCATCCCGGTGCACAAACGCCGTGGACCGGACAACTGGTGATCGTCATCGACCCCAGCAAGGGCGGCGGTCAGGCCTTCGCCGCGCGCGCCGAAGAGCTGATCAGGCAGCTGCACGGCGCCGGGCAGACGCGTTTACCGGGTGATCGCCGCTACTATCAGCGTGCGCAAAGCCGGCAATTGGGGGTCGCCCTACCGGCCACCACGCTGCAACAGCTGCGCCAGTTGGCCGGCCACTGAGCCGTCGGCTTCCCCTTGTCGCGCCGCCCGGCGTAGAATCTGGACATTCCTCGCCATTATCCCCCGGCGGGCTTGTGAGCTTCGGCCCCACCAGCGGTAACCCCGCCACGTAGGCCAGCCCGAACGTTTGCACGGCCACCTGTCGTGCAAACGGTCCGACATACGCTCACCCTCTTACCGAACCTGATCAGTCGCAGGAACCGTCATGCCCGATTACCGCTCGAAAACCTCCACCCACGGTCGCAACATGGCCGGCGCCCGCGCGCTGTGGCGTGCCACCGGGATGAAGGACGAAGACTTCAAGAAACCCATCATCGCCATCGCCAACTCTTTCACCCAGTTCGTGCCCGGCCACGTGCACCTCAAGGACATGGGCCAGCTGGTCGCTCGCGAGATCGAACGGGCCGGCGGCGTGGCCAAGGAATTCAACACCATCGCTGTGGACGACGGCATCGCCATGGGCCACGACGGCATGCTCTATTCGCTGCCCAGCCGCGAAATCATCGCCGACTCCGTGGAGTACATGGTCAACGCCCACTGCGCCGACGCCATCGTGTGCATCTCCAACTGCGACAAGATCACCCCCGGCATGCTGATGGCCGCCCTGCGCCTGAACATTCCGGTGGTGTTCGTGTCCGGCGGCCCGATGGAAGCCGGCAAGACCAAGCTGGCCAGCCATGGCCTGGACCTGGTCGACGCCATGGTCGTTGCTGCTGACGATAGCTGCTCCGATGAGAAGGTTGCCGAATACGAGCGCAGCGCCTGCCCGACCTGCGGCAGCTGTTCCGGCATGTTCACCGCCAACTCGATGAACTGCCTGATGGAAGCCCTGGGCCTGGCCCTGCCCGGCAACGGTTCGATGCTGGCCACCCACGCCGACCGCGAGCAGCTGTTCCTGCGCGCCGGTCGCGTCGCCGTCGAGTTGTGCAAGCGCTACTATGCGGAAAACGACGAATCGGTATTGCCGCGCAACATTGCCAACCTCAAGGCGTTCGAGAACGCCATGACCCTGGACATCGCCATGGGCGGTTCGACCAATACCATCCTGCACCTGCTGGCCGCCGCCCAGGAAGGCGAGGTGGACTTCGATCTGCGCGCCATTGACGCGCTGTCGCGCAAGGTGCCGCAGCTGTGCAAGGTTGCGCCGAACATCCAGAAGTACCACATGGAAGACGTGCACCGCGCCGGCGGCATCTTCTCCATCCTTGGCGAACTGGCCCGTGGCGGCCTGCTGCACACCGACGTGCCCACCGTACACAGCACGACTCTGGCTGAAGGCATCGCCCAGTGGGACATCACCCAGACCACCGATGAAGACGTGCACACCTTTTTCAAGGCAGGCCCGGCGGGCATCCCGACGCAAACCGCATTCAGCCAGTCGACCCGCTGGGACAGCGTCGACGACGACCGTGAAAACGGCTGCATCCGCTCGGTCAAGCATGCCTATTCGCAGGAAGGCGGCCTGGCCGTGCTGTACGGCAACATCGCCGTGGACGGCTGCGTGGTGAAAACCGCAGGCGTGGATGAGTCCATCCACGTGTTCGAGGGCACCGCGAAGATCTTTGAAAGCCAGGACAGCGCCGTGAAGGGCATCCTCAACGACGAAGTGAAGGCCGGCGACGTGGTGATCATTCGCTACGAAGGCCCGAAGGGCGGCCCGGGCATGCAGGAAATGCTCTACCCGACCAGTTACCTGAAATCCAAGGGCCTGGGCAAGGACTGCGCCCTGCTCACCGATGGCCGCTTCTCCGGCGGTACGTCCGGCCTGTCCATCGGCCACGCTTCGCCGGAAGCCGCCTCGGGCGGCGCCATCGGCCTGGTGCAGGAAGGCGACAAGATCCTCATCGACATCCCGCAGCGCTCCATCAACCTGCTGGTTTCCGATGAAGAGCTCGCCGCCCGCCGCGTCGAGCAGGACAAGAAAGGCTGGAAACCCGCCGCGCCGCGCGCGCGCAAGGTAACCACCGCCCTCAAGGCCTACGCCCTGCTGGCCACCAGTGCCGACAAGGGCGCGGTGCGCAACAAGGCGATGCTGGACGGCTGATTCACTGGTCCACCTCTAAAAGGCCCGCTCCGGCATCTCCCGGAGCGGGCCTTTTTTGTTCCTGATCATCTTGATTGAGCCGCTATAAACCGCACGGCATCAAGCGTGGATTACTCATAAAAAATGGACATGCGTCACACTTTTGTGATGATATTTCGCCACCACGGATGTTATCGATACGGCAAAAAGCCGCAATGGATCGCCGGTGCCGCGTACCGCATGGCGTTCCCGCAGCATACGGATGGCACATTAATAGATTTGGAGCATGCGGGAATGGCAGTCTCTTCCAAGCGCACGGCAGGCCGATTCGTTTCTGGCTTGGCAATGTATTTCTCTCTTCTGGGCGCCTTTCTCACTTCTGCCTGCGTAGCAGCGCCGCTGCCCAGCTGGGTCAGTTCCCCGCCGCAGGATTCCCTCGTCGCCCTCTATGGCATCGGCGAAGGTCCATCCCTCAATGAATCAACCCAGCAGGCGCTGCGCTCGATTGCCGGCAAACTGAGCACGCGCATCCGCAGCGACGCCGTTTCCCAAGGCGGTATCTCCGGTGGCACCGTCACCCGCAGTTACCAGGAAACCGTCGAGGCTTATATCCAGGACATCAAATTATCCGCTTATAACGTGCGCCAGACCGAACTGGTCGGTGGACGCTATTTCTCGCTGGTCGAAATGTCCCGCGAAGATTTTGTCCGCGACACCCAGCTGCAACTGGACAACCTCGAGGCGGAGCTGAAGCGCAAGCTGGATTGGCAAACCGTGGCGCGTCCGTTTGAACGTTTCCTGGCCTGCCAGAACACCTCCCCGCTCATCGAACAGGGTCGTTTGCTGACGCTGGCGCTCTCCACTACAGCCCTTGAGTTCGATGCGAGCACGCCGCTGCGCCGCTTCGACGCTTACCAAAATCAATGTGATCAGGTGCTGCAGGGCGTGACGGTGCATCTCCAGGCCGAACCCGAATTCGCCCCGCTAGCCGAAGCCCTGGGCCGCGAGCTCACCGTGCGCACCGTGTCGCGCGGTCGCGCTGACGGCCGCCTGGAGCTGAGCGCAAAAGTGACCAATCGCGAGATGTTTGGCAGCAAGAATGCCGTCATCGACCTTTCCATCGCCCTGCTGGATGACCGCAACAGCGCAATTGCCCGGCAGAGCTACCGACTGAATGGCGTATCCATGATCGGTTACGAGGCCGCGCTGGACGACGCACTGCGCAAGTTCCTGGCCGCCGATGGCGTAGAGCGTGTCTTGCGCGATTTGAGTCTTCGGTAACGTCTGCGAAGCGTTTTTTGGCTGGTTTGGCCTAGATGGGGAGTTATATGAAAAAAGTTGCACTACTCAGCGTTCTGGCGCTGGCAATGACTGGCTGCGCAGGCACCAGCATCAAGAACTTCGACGCGATGGCTCCGGTAAGCCTGCAGCCCAGCGAGATCATGCCGAGCAAGGCGGAGCTGGCAGGCAGCAAGCCTCGCGTCGTGGTATTCGAAGCTGACCACGGTGAGATCACCCTGGCCAAATCGGCCCGCGTGGGCGGCACCATCGCCGGGGAGCTGGAAAAGCATTTGGGTGCCACCCATAGCGAGCTGGTCGACCGCAAGCTTGCCACCCGTCTGCAGAAGGAGCTGGCGCTGGCGGAAATGCACGGCAAATCCGGCTACACCGGCCCCGAAGTTGCCGATATCGCGATTGTTGGCGTGGTCACCCAAGCCTCCGCTGGATCCTCGTTCACCGAAGCCCAACGCTGGCAGGACAAGAACGGCAAATGGTACGAAAGCGCGGCCAAGTGCAACTACAGCGGCGAGATCGCTGGCAGCATCCGGGTATATCAGATGCCGGAAATGCAGCCGGTGAAGTCCCTGGAACTGAAGGGCAGCGCCAGCAGCAGCCAGGAAACCCGCAACAGCAACTGCCCGCTGAGCGAGAACGGTGCACAGCGACTGGTACAAGCTGCCGCGAGCCGCGGCGTCAATGCCCTGCGGGTCGATCTGCAGAACATTTTCGCGCCTCGTGGCTATGTGATCGAACACCGCTCCGGCAACGGCCAGAACATCATTAAGGTCAGCATGGGCAGCAATCATGGCTTGAAGCCGGGCAACAGCCTGGAAATTCTCAATCTCACCCATTCGACCAACCCGCTGACCAACAAAACCTCGGTCGACGTCTTCAAGCTTGGCACCGCGCGGGTGTCCGACCAAATTGGCAGCGACACCTCCTGGATGATCATCGACAGCGAGATTGCCGACAAGATTCGCCTTGGCCAACCCGTGCAGATGCAGTTCAAGAAGAGCTTTCTTGAGCAAGTCGGCTTGGACATGAGCAGCCTGAGTCTCTAAGCCCTCTGCCGCCAGGTGACTCCGGCCGCGCGCCGGTGTCACCCGCGCCGTCACCCCGGTGGCCACATGAAAAGACGTGTTTTTTTAACGACTTCGCTCGGCACGTTGGCCGGCCTGGCATGGACCAGCGCGCGCGCCGAAAGTGAATTCGAAGCGTATCGCCGCTCGCAACTGGCTGCACAGCAGAGGTTCCGCGATGGCCGCTCCGCCGAGTTCGATATCTATCAACGTGATTTTGCAGCGGCCTTCGACACCTACCGCAGCAGCTACGCCGACGCGGTAAAAGCACGGCAACAGGAACTCGCCGCTTACTGGCGCAATGCCGAACTCAGCAGTCAGACCCGTTGGGTGGAATACAGCGACAACAAGGCCATTCAGCGCATCGTCGACTTCGATGCCAACCAGATTACCCTTCGCTTGCGACCCGAAGCCGGGACACCGAACCAGGCGCTGATCCGTCGCGAATTGCACACCCTGCTGTCAACCGATTTGGCCAGCGCCTTCAACAACGATCCGGTATCGCAGACGGTCGAAGAGGCCGTGGCGAAAGCCGCCCCCGGTCTCGCTGAACAGACACCGGTCAAGCACGCCCTGGTGCTTGGCGAACTGTTCGACAGTGCTCGTCCCTCGCCCGCCCAGGTCGAACAGGTTGCCCAGCAACTGGCAACCGGCGCCGTGCACAGCACCTCCGCAGCCGAAGGTGTTGTCACGATTACCGTTGCCCTGCCTGCCGAACGCCCGGCGCGCAAGGCTCAGGACTTTCTGGCGGAGGTAAACGCCTCTGCCCGAAAATGGCAGGTGGAGCCCGCCCTGGTGCTGGCGGTCATGCACACCGAGAGCGCTTTCAATCCGCTGGCACGCTCGCCGGTACCGGCGTACGGCCTGATGCAAATCGTACCGGGCTCCGCGGGTAAAGATGCTACCGAACTCGTCTACGGCAAGGCTCGGGTGGTGACACCGTCCTACCTGTATGACGCGGGTAAGAACATCCAGCTCGGCGCAGCCTATCTGCACATTCTGCAGACGCGCTATCTGCGCGCAATTACCCATCCGGAAAGCCGCCTCTACTGCATGATCGCGGCCTACAACACAGGCGCCGGTAACGTTGCACGCAGCTACACCGGCACCACCAACATCACCAAGGCGGCAACGCTGATCAACCAGCGCTCGCCCCAAGCGAACTACGAGCACTTGCGCATCAAGCTGCCGTACCAGGAAACACGCGACTACCTCAAACGCGTCGTTGCCCGCCTGCCGGGTTACCGCGAGCTGTAATCCATCGGCCTTCCAAGGCCGACATGCATTTCTCAGTCAGTACACGCGTTGCAATAACCAGGAGCATATGAATGAAGCGTTTCACCACATTGTTTTGCCTGTCCGCAGTCAGCATCGCATTGTTGAGCGGTTGCGCCAGCACTCCGGCCGACAAGGCCAACTCCAGCTCCGGCAGCCTGCCTGACTGGGTCATGGCGCCGATGGTTGACGGCGGCATCGCCTCCACCAGCTGCGTGCGCGACACCGGCAACTTCAGCCTGGACCGTGCCCAGGCCACCGCCAACGCCCGCGCCAGTCTGACCAAGGAAATTGGCGTCAAGGTGCAAGCCATGGATAAGGAATACATGCGCAACTCCACTGGCGGCGGCCAAAGCGAACAGGGCGGCACCTTCGAGTCGGTGTCACGCCAGGTGGCGAACGAGTTCATCGTGGGCTCGCGTCCCGCCAAGGTGGATTACGTCAACATCAACGATCAGCGCAACCTGTGTGTCATGGTGGCCATGCAGCCTGAAGCGACCAAGGGCCTGTTCGAAAGCATCATGCGCCAGAGCAAGCGCAAGCTGTCGCCGCAAAACGAAGAAATCCTCCTTGAGGAATTCCGCGCCGCCAAGGCCCAGAACGAGCTGATCGAAGCGACTCGCTGATCGCCATTGACGCCGTGAAGAGGCGATAAGCCTCGCTATATAACGCCGTTTCTCTTCAAGGGGAAACGGCGTTTTTCGTGGGAGGTCCTGCCGTGATCAGGACTGTTCCATGTCTAGATCCATTTTCCGGTCCAAATCCTCCCCGGGCAGTTGCTCGGTGCCGGGCATGTCCGCATCCGGTACGCCGTCATGATCGGTGTCGGGCGGCAGCCCCTCACGTCCTCTGTCCTCACCGCGGCGGCGCGGATCTTCGCCGGAGCTGCCCGGCCCGCCATCCAACGGCGGTGAAAGAGCCGGCCCCTGTTCATCGATCGGATCGGCGGGCCCTGGGGTTTGCGCCTGCACTAGCGGCATGGCCATAAGCAGCCCACCCAGCATGGCTCCGGTCAACGTTGCCTTGTTCATGGGGTTCTCCCGAATCGGTGGCGGTATGGGGTTGAGTCCGCGCATGGCCGTTTGGTGCCCGTCGCACGATATCCGGTTCTGCCGATCAGCTAAGGCCTTTCATCCGATCCCTTTGGCTCTCTGGAGCAAAGGGTGCTTGCCTGAACACGGCCCAGGCTTGAGCGGCTATCGAGCCGTTTGATGGCGCTCCCTGGTCACCTCACTACAACCGGCTCTCGGAAGACCGCGAGCCGTGGGAGACCGCCATGAAAAATAATCCAGTAGTCTGGTTCGAAATCCATGTGCAGGATCTGCAACGGGCCAAAGCCTTCTATGAACAGGTATTCCAGACCCAGCTCACCAATCTGGGTGACGAGACCATGGAATACTGGACCTTCCCCGGTGACATGGAAACCAGCGGCGCCGCCGGCGCCTTGGTAAAAGAGGATGCCGTGCCGCCCGGCGGCAACAGCGTGACCGTCTATTTCAGTTGCCAGGACTGCGCCGTGGAGGCTGAGCGCGCCAAAGCCGCCGGCGGTCAGATCCGCGAAGCCAAGATGGCCATCGGCGAGCACGGCTTCATCAGCCTGGTGACCGACACCGAAGGCAATGTGATCGGCCTGCATTCGATGCAGTAGCCGTGATCCAGGTGAGGCATGTCAGCCGGCAGGTTGCATTGAGCGCAGCGAAAGCCCCATCGCTATTGGTTGGAAAAACCGCCCACGCACGCAATCAGTGGGCGGCATTCTTCGCTCGCAGTAGAATCGCGGTTTTTTCGCGGACATCCCTCCATGAGTTCACTTGATAACACGCCTGCCAGCGAGGCACCGCCGGATCTGGTGCTTGGCCTCAACGACCGCCCACGCCCCTGGGTCGCCTTTCTCGCCGCCGTGCAGCATTTGTTGGCGATCATTGTGCCGATCGTCACGCCAGGCCTTTTGATCTGCCAAGCCATTGGCGTGTCGGCGCGCGACACCAACCTGATCGTGTCCATGTCGCTGGTCATCTCCGGCATCGCCACCTTCGTTCAGTGCAAGCGCTTCGGCCCGTTCGGCGCGGGTCTGCTGATCGTGCAGGGCACCAGTTTCAACTTCGTCGGCCCGCTGATTGCCGGCGGCGTGTTGATGGTCGGCCAGGGCACGCCGGTCGAGTCGGTAATGGCGGCCATCTTCGGCGTGGTGATCGCCGGCTCGTTCATCGAGATGGGCGTGTCGCGCATCCTGCCGTTCGTCAAACGCCTGATCACCCCGCTGGTGACCGGCATCGTGGTGCTGATGATCGGCCTGACCCTGATCAAGGTCGGCCTGATCAGCATGGGCGGCGGCTACGCGGCCATGGGCGACGGCACCTTCGCCAACGGCGAGAACCTGTTGCTGTCCGGCGTGGTGCTGGCCGCCATCGTCATTATCAACCGCCTGCCGGTGGTGTGGATGCGCAGCTGCGCCATCATCATCGCCTTGGCCATCGGCTACGCGCTGGCCGCCTATCTGGGGCGCCTGGATTTCACCGGCATGCGCGAGGCCGAGCTGTTCCAGGTGCCGATGCCGCTGCACTTCGGCCTGGGCTTTTCCTGGGGCCTGTTCATTCCGCTGGTGGTGATCTACCTGGTCACCTCGCTGGAAGCCATCGGCGACGTCACCGCCACCAGCCAGCTCTCGCGCCAGCCGGTCGTCGGTCCGCTGTGGATGCAGCGCATCAAGGGCGGCGTGCTGGTCAACGGCGCCAACTCGCTGCTGGCCGGCGTGTTCAACACCTTCCCCAGCTCGGTGTTCGCGCAGAACAACGGCATCATCCAGTTGACCGGCATCGCCAGCCGCTACGTAGGGATGTGGATCGCCGCCATGCTGGTTGTCCTCGGCCTGTTTCCGGCCGTGGCGGGCGTGCTGCAAGCCGTGCCCGAGCCAGTGCTCGGCGGCGCCGCGCTGGTGATGTTCGGCGCCGTGGCGGCGGCCGGCATCAACATCCTCGCCGGTATCCAGCTGGATCGCCGCGCGCTGCTGATCATCTCGGTATCGCTGGCCCTCGGCCTGGGCTTCTCCCAGGTACCGGAATTCCTCGCTCACCTACCGGCTGGACTGCGCAGCGTGTTGGAATCCGGTGTGGCCACCGGCGGCATCTGTGCCCTGGTAATGAACTGGTTCTTGCCGGAAACCCCGAAGAGCACCGAACAGACGCATTGATCAGCGTGGCGAGTAGCGCGGCCTCGAACCGCGCTGCTCGCCAGCAATCAAGCGCGTACCCAGGTCTCGAACGTATAAGCAGGTGCCGGCTCAACGGCGTCATGCTCCTCCCGCTCAGTGAGCTTCCACTCGGCGGCAATCCGCTCCGGGAAGAACGCATCGCCCTGCGGTTCCAGCTCGATGCGCGTCAGGTACAAGCGCTCGGCCAGCGGCAGCGCCTGGGCGTATAGCTGTGCGCCACCGATCAGCATCAACTCGTCAACGCCCTGCGCGCGCGCCCACTCGTCAGCGCGTACCAGCGCCGCTTCCAGCGAAGCGAAGACTTCGGCGCCTTCGAGCTGTAGGTCGGGCTGGCGGCTGATGACCAGATTGAGCCGTCCCGGCAGCGGCCTACCCAAAGAATCCCAAGTTTTGCGGCCCATGATGATCGGCTTGCCGAGCGTCTTGGCCTTGAAGTGCTTGAGGTCCGCCGGCAGGTGCCAGGGCATGCTGTTGTCGAGGCCGATTACGCCGTTGCGGGCAAGAGCGGCGATCATCGCGAGGGGGAGATAGGTCGTATTCATGGGCGCGAGAATAACGTCCATTGCGGCTGGCTGGAATCCCAACAGAGTCACCCGCTTGTACGCCTTGAGCGCTCTTCGCGGCTTTTCCGTTATCCTCTTCAGGCCCCCTGGCCGTGAGTATTGCCGTGAGCTCAACCCCATCCGCGTCCAATTTATCCCATCTTGATCGTCTGTGGCTGTGCGAAGCCATTCGCCTGCGCGAGGAACAGGCCGGTCCTCTGGAAGACGGCGAAGCCATCCGCCGTGCTCGCCAAGCCGGCGAGAGCCTGGAACAACGCATCGACGCCCGCGCCCTGTTGCTCGCCGAGCGCGACGGCCAGCTTGCCGCGCTGCGCCACTGGCACCAAGGCGCACGCCTGGCGTTGATCGTCCTGCTGCTGCTCGCCCTGTTCAGCGGCGCCGGCCTGGCGTTTGCCGCCCTGGGCGATGGCCAGCGCCCGGTCAACGTGTTCTGGGCCCTGGGCAGCCTGCTCGGCTTGCACCTGCTGACTCTACTCGGCTGGGCGCTGGGCTTGCTGCTGACCGGCGACAGCGGCGGCGCGCTGGGCCGGCTGTGGCTGTGGCTCAGCGAAAAATTTGCCCGCGATGCCCAGGCCGCGCAGCTCGCGCCGGCCCTGATGCTCCTGCTGCAGCGCCGCCGCCTGGCCCGCTGGGGCCTGGGCGCCGTGGTGCACGGTCTGTGGCTGCTGGCGTTGCTGGCCGCGTTGGTCCTGCTGCTGGCGATGCTGTCCACGCGCCGCTACGGCTTCGTCTGGGAAACGACCATTCTTGGCGGCGACAGCTTCGTTGCCCTGACCCAGGCGCTGGGCGCCCTGCCGGCGCTGCTCGGTTTCAGCCTGCCGGACATTGAACAGATCCGCGCCAGTGGCACTGCTGCTCTGGCCGAGGAAAGCGCCCGCCAGGCCTGGGCCGGCTGGCTGCTCGGCGTGCTGCTGGTGTATGGCCTGCTGCCGCGCCTGCTGCTCGGCCTGTTTTGCCTGTGGCGCTGGAAGCACGGCGTTACTCGCCTGCATCTGGACCCCGCCGCCCCCGGCTACGCGCTGTTGCGCGAACGCCTGAACCCGCCCAGCGAACGCCTGGGCATCAGCGACGCGGCGCCAGACTCCTTGCCGTTGGTCCACGCCGGCAGCCATCCCGAACACGCCGACGGCGCCGTGCTGGTGGCCGTCGAGCTGGATACCAGCCGAGCTTGGCCGCCCGCATTGCCAAAGGGTGTCGCCGATGCCGGCATACTCGACGACCGCGAACAGCGCCGGCGCCTGCTCGACCAACTGACCCGATTTCCACCGGCGCGCCTGCTGATCGCCTGCGACCCACGCCGCTCGCCGGATCGCGGCACCCTGGCGCTGCTGGGCGAACTGTCGCGCTGCGCCGCGATGACCCGTGTCTGGCTGCTGCAGGCACCGCCCGGCGAAGCGCTGGACAGCCTGCGCCTGGCTGACTGGCACACGGCCCTCGAACAGCTGGGCCTGCCCCATGGCTGTGCCGCACCGCTGGCCTGGCTGGAGACCGGACATGACTAAACCGCTGAAACTCGCCGTGGTCGGCCACACCAATGTGGGCAAGACCTCGCTGCTACGCACCCTGACCCGCGATGTCGGCTTCGGCGAAGTCTCCCACCGCCCGAGTACCACCCGGCATGTCGAGGGCGCACGCCTATCCGTGGATGGCCAGGCGGTGCTGGAGCTGTACGACACCCCCGGCCTGGAAGATGCCATCGCCCTGCTGGACTACCTGGAGCGACTGGAACGCCCCGGCGAACGCCTCGACGGCCCGGCACGCATTAGCCGCTTTCTCGACGCCGCCGAGGCACGCCAGCGCTTCGAACAGGAAGCCAAGGTGCTGCGCCAACTGCTGGCCAGCGACGCGGGGTTCTACGTCATCGATGCCCGCGAGCCGGTGCTGGCCAAGTATCGCGACGAATTGGCGGTGCTCGCCGATTGCGGCAAGCCTCTGCTGCCGGTGCTGAACTTCGTGCGCGACGCCCAGCAGCGCGAAGAGGAGTGGCGCACCGCCCTGGCCCGTCTCGGCCTGCATGCTCTGGTGCGCTTCGATACCGTGGCGCCGCCGGAAGACGGCGAGCGGCGCCTGTATGAAAGCCTGGCGCTGCTGCTGGAGTCAGCCCGCGCGCCGCTGGAGCGTCTGATCGCCGACCGCGAAGCCCAGGCCGAGCAACGCCGACAAAGCGGTGCGCGACTGATCGCCGAACTGCTGCTGGACGTGGCCGCCTGCCGGCGCAGCGTGGAAGCCCAGCCGGAACGGGAACAGGCCGCGATCGGTGCACTGCACGACGCCGTGCGCCAGCGTGAGCAGCGCTGCGTCGATGCGCTGCTGCGCCTCTATGCGTTTCGCCCCGAGGATGCCGCGACCGGCGCACTGCCTCTGCTGGGCGGGCGCTGGGGGGACGACCTGTTCAACCCGGAAACCCTCAAGCAGATGGGCGTGAAGATCGGCAGCGGCATGGCCGCGGGTGCTGCGGCCGGAGCCGGCGTCGACCTGTTGGTGGGCGGCATCACCCTGGGCGCCGCCGCCCTGCTCGGCGCACTTGCTGGCGGCGGCGCGCAAACCGCCCGCCATTACGGCAATCGCCTGCTGGGCAAATTAAAAGGCCAGCGCGAACTCACCGTGGACGACGCCGTGCTGCGCCTGCTCGCCCTGCGCCAGAAACAGCTGCTCGATGCCCTGCACGCGCGCGGCCATGCCGCGACCACGGCGATCCACTTGAAAAACCCGCAGGATATAAACTGGCGCGAAGGCAAGCTGCCCGAGGCCCTGCACAAGGCCCGCGCTCACCCGGAATGGTCGTCGTTGAACAGCGGCGCGAAGTTGCAGGAGGAAGAGCGTCAGACGCAATTGGCCGCCTTGAGCAACACACTGGTGGATGCCACGTAAGATGGATTGATGCGCTTCTTCGTTATGCGTGGTAAGCAGCCTTGGTAGGGGTCAGATTGCTGGCGATGTTTTGATGCCGTGATCGCCAGTACGCACGCCTACAGAAACGGATGCCAGCAACGCAGGGTAGTAACGATACGTAGGGTGGATCGCGCTTCATCGATCCACCGGGGGGCGATCCACGGGGTGGCGGCCCACCGAGCGGAGCCAGGGTGGATGTAAAAAACGACATCCACCCTACAAGCGTCCGAACGCCGCGACTACACCGCGACCGGTGCCTTGATGTGCGGGTGGCTCTGGTAGCCCACCAGTTCGAAGTCCTCGAACGTGAAATCGAACAGGTCCTTCACCTGGGGATTGAGCTTCATCTGCGGCAGCGGCAGCGGCTCACGAGTGAGTTGCAGGTCGGTCTGCTCGATATGGTTGGCGTACAGGTGGCAATCACCGCCGCTCCAGATGAACTCGCCCGGTTGCAGGCCGGTGACCTGCGCCACCATCAGCGTCAACAGTGCGTAGCTGGCAATGTTGAAGGGCACGCCGAGGAAAATGTCCGCCGAGCGCTGGTACAGCTGGCAACTGAGCTTGCCGTCGGCGACGTAGAACTGGAACAGCGCATGGCACGGCGGCAGGGCCATCTGGTCAACCAGCGCCGGGTTCCACGCAGATACGATCAACCGACGCGAGTCCGGGTTGGTCTTGATCATCTGGATCAGCTTGGCGATCTGGTCGATGGACTCGCCATTGGGCGCCGGCCAGCTGCGCCACTGGTAGCCGTACACCGGGCCCAGTTCGCCGTTCTCGTCGGCCCACTCGTCCCAGATACGCACGCCGTTTTCCTGCAAGTACTTGATATTGGTATCGCCCTGCAGGAACCACAGCAACTCGTGAATGATGGATTTCAGGTGGCACTTCTTGGTGGTGACCAGCGGAAAGCCATCAGCCAGGTTGAAGCGCATCTGATGGCCGAACACGCTGTAGGTGCCGGTGCCGGTGCGGTCGCTCTTGAAGGTGCCGTGTTCGCGCACATGGCGCATCAGGTCGAGGTACTGTTTCATCGTTGACTCGTAAAAACGTGGCTGGGGCGCATGGTATCCCATGTGCCCCGGTTACGGCTTGAGCGGGTTAACGCCAACTGATCAGGCGTAGCGTGCGTCGCGTTTGTAAGCCCAGAGCATCATGCTGCCGCCCAGCAGGATCATCGGAATACACAGTACCTGGCCCATGGTCAGCCAGTCGAAGGCCAGATAGCCGAGCTGGGCATCCGGCACGCGGACAAACTCGACGATAAAGCGGAAGATGCCGTAGCACACCGCAAACAACCCGGACACCGCCATGGTCGGCCGTGGCTTGCGCGAATACAGCCAGAGGATGACGAACAGCGCCACGCCTTCCAGGGCGAACTGGTACAGCTGCGAGGGATGGCGCGCCAGTTGCTGCGGATCGGTGGGGAAGATCATCGCCCAGGGCAGATCGGTGGCCTTGCCCCAAAGCTCAGCATTGATGAAGTTGCCAATGCGTCCGGCACCCAGGCCAATCGGCACCAGCGGAGCGATGAAGTCCATCAGCTCAAAGAACGACTTGCCGTTGCGCCGGGCAAAGATCCAGCTGCACAGCAGCACGCCGATCAGCCCGCCATGGAACGACATGCCACCCTTCCACACCTGCAGGATCAGGCTCGGATCGTTCAGATAGGCCGCCAGGTCGTAGAACAGCACGTAGCCCAACCGCCCGCCGACGATCACCCCCATGGCCACCCAGAACACCAGGTCGGAGAGCTTCTCCTTGTTCCACTCTGGGGCGAAGCGCTGCACCCGGCGCGAGGCCAGCCACCAGGCGCCACCGATGCCAATCAGGTACATCAACCCGTACCAGTGGATTTTCAGCGGGCCGAGGGCGATGGCCACCGGGTCGATCTGCGGGTAAGGCAGCATGCAAGACTCCTTAAATCAGAAAACTGATGCCAACGGACAGCAGTAGTAGGGCAAACAGCCGCTTGAGCAACTTCGGCGACAACCGGTGCGCCAGCTGCGCGCCGAAACGGGCAAAGAACATGCTGGTCAGCGCGATGCCGAGCACAGCCGGCAAATAGACGTAACCGACACTCCACTCGGGGAGAGGTTCCACGTTCCAGCCCAGCACCATGAAACTCAGCGCACTGATCAGCGCGATCGGCAGGCCGCAGGCCGCCGAGGTGGCCACCGCCTGCTGCATGGGTACGCTGTTCCAGGCCAGGAAGGGCACGGTCAACGAACCGCCGCCGACGCCGATGATTGCCGAAACCCAACCAATCACCCCGCCGGCGGCGGTCAGTCCGGGCTTGCCCGGTACCTCGCGGTGGGCCTTGGGGCGCAGATCGAAGCCCATCTGGATGGCGATGCAGATGGCGAACACGCCAATGACCTTTTGCAGCAGCGGACCTTGCAGCGCCAAGGCGGTCAGCGCACCGAATACGCCGCCGACCAAAATGCCCAGGCTCAGCCAGACGAAGATCGGCCAGCGCACCGCGCCACGGCGGTGGTGCTCGCGAATCGAGCTGATCGAGGTGAACGCGATGGTGGCCAGCGAGGTGCCGACCGCCAGGTGGGTGAGCACTTCGGGTGCCACGCCCTGGGCGGTGAAGCTGAAGATCAGCACCGGGACGATGACCATCCCGCCACCGACCCCGAACAGGCCGGCCAGCACACCGGCGCAAGCACCAAGTACGAGATAGAGCGCGAATACCATGACAGCCCCCACGACGAAAGCGGCATGGTAGCGAACCCATGACGGGCTGACCACGCGAATGAAGAGATAGAAGGTTAATCCGCCCTGAGCGCGAACGCGCTTGCCGGCACGCCTCGGCTGCCATAGCGTGTAGGCGTCTCTCACACTGGAACCTGTCATGTGCCTGATCGTATTCGCCTGGCGCCCCGGCCATGCCTTGCCGTTGCTGGTCGCGGCCAATCGCGACGAATTCCATGCTCGTCCGAGCCTGCCCCTGGCCCGCTGGGAAGACGCGCCGAGCGTGTACGCCGGGCGCGATCTGGAAGCCGGTGGCACCTGGCTGGGGATCGGCGCTGGGGGTCGCTTTGCCGCGCTGACCAATATCCGCGACCCCGACCAGCCACAGGGGCTGCGCTCGCGCGGCGAATTGACCGCCACGTTCCTGAAGGGCGACCAGTCGCCGCTGGACTATCTGAACGGCTTGGCACGCCAGGCCACCCAGTACTCCGGCTTCAATTTGCTGGTCGGTGATCCTCGGCAATTGTGCTATTTCAATTCCCGCGAGGGCGAACCCCGTGTGTTGCCGGCCGGCATATACGGCCTGTCCAATGCCCGCCTGGACACGCCCTGGCCAAAACTGCAGCGTGCCAAACAAGCCCTGACCGAGTGCCTGGATGCTGCCGATAGCGAGCAGCTGTTGAAATTGCTGGCCGATCCACAGCCCGCTGCCGACGCCCAGTTGCCAGACACCGGTGTCGGCCTTGCCACCGAACGCTTGTTATCCAGTGTGTTTATCGCTGGCGCTCACTACGGCACGCGGGCCAGCACCACCTTGCTGGTAGCTGCCAACGGCCAGCGGGAAATGCGTGAGCGCAGCTTTGGGCCGGCTGGCGCTCACCTGGGTGAAGTCCGTCTCCAGCTGTAGGCCCCCGCGCAAGAAGCCTCAGCAGTTACCAACAGTTTTCCGGGAGAAATCTGTGGATAAGCTGTTGGATAAGCCCTTCAGGGCAGCGCTCATGCGGCCTCGCTGGCCTTAGGTCTTTTTCAGCCAACCCGTTGGTGCCTATGTTTCTCCATAACCTGGGCAAAAGCTGTGGGCCAGCGGTCAGCGCAGCGCTGTAGCCCTTGATTCCATCGGGTTACGACGGTGCGATGAGTTTTGACCCAGGTGGCGATTATCCCCTCGCACGCGTGATACAGGCCCGGTACGCGCCTGTTGGCAAGCCATCCCCAGAAGCCGTGGATCACCCTGTGGATAAGCTGTTTGTGGGCGGGCGAAATGCAGTCATCACGCAGTCTGGCGGTCACTGGTGGGGAATTGACCAGCCGCTCGACCAGGCCCGGAACACAGTTGAACAACATAACCGTCAAGCGCTCGCCGGATTAACCGCGAAGAAGCCAATGGCGGATGGTTGCAGTAATTATCAGTATTGATCTGGAGCAGTAACCGGCCCGCACAAACATGCCAAGGTTCTCCCCCTCTTCACACGTAGACCGGGCAACGCGGAACGTTCGCGGCATGCGCACCTGCAATTGAGCAGCATGCTTTGAGCAGGCTCCGGCAGCCCACATTACCTAGGGATACCTCGGGTCAATAACAATAATGACGACTCTTTTTGTGGCGCTTAGCAAGCGCTTGTCTTCGCTACTTCCCAGCGAGCTTCATGCGAGCGAAACGCCTCAGTTGCTCCTGCCACAACGGCATTCGCTGTTACTCAGCCAGCGCCGTGCAATGATGATCATCAATCGGGTACGGCTGTTCGCCTTTTTGTTCGCGGTACTCACGCCATTGTGGAGCATCGTCGACTTCATGGTCTTCAGTTACCCGTTATGGACCGGCCTGGCCATGTTCCGCCTCCTGGCCTGCGGGGCCTTTGCCAGCCTGTTGTTTATGTATCGGCCCAGCGGCCGTCTGACAGATGCCTACCTGGCCATCGCCATTCTGTTCGCCATCCCCACCTTGTTTTACATCGCCTCGCATACGTTGCTGCGCGGACACGAGCTGACCCAGTTCTCCGCAGCAGTGGCCACCGGCTACGCATTCTTGCCCTTCGTGCTGATGGCGGGATTGGCAATATTCCCCCTGACGCTGCTGGAAAATCTGCTGCTTGCCACCCTGCTGCTCATCGCCCAGGGGGTGGCCGGCTATATGAACTGGTCGACGTTGAACTGGCCGTCGTTTGCGGGTGGTTTCTGGCTGCTGATATTGATCGCCGGGGTGACGGCCTTGGCATCCATGAGCCAGTTGGCCTTCATGATCGCCCTGGTGCGTCAGGCCATCCGCGATCCGCTGACCGGCATCCTGTCCCGCGGCAGCGGAGAAGAAATTCTCGACCTGCAATGGAACCTCGTTGATCGCAGCAATGGCACCCTGGCGCTGGCCTTCATCGACCTTGACCATTTCAAGAGCATCAATGACACCTATGGCCATGAAGCCGGCGACCGCACCCTGCGCAACTTCACCGAGACCTTGACCGCCAAGCTACGCAGCTCCGACAGCCTGCTTCGCTGGGGAGGTGAAGAGTTTCTACTGCTCATGCCCAATACTGACCTTGCTCAGGCCAACCGTGCCTTGCAGCGCATCGTGAGCAACGGCCTTGGTCAGCGACCCGATGGCAAGCCGCTGACCGCCAGCATCGGGTTGGCCGAGCGCTGTCATGACCGTATCCGGACTCCTCAGGAGTTGCTCGAACGGGCCGACCAACGCATGTACTTGGCCAAAAGCAACGGGCGCAATCAAGTGGTGTGCAGCGACTCGCCAGAGACACAGCAGGCAACCGACGCACCTGCGCTCACCGCCAGCGTCTAACGGGCTACGGTTACAGCCGCCTTGCCCGCCGTGCGATCGGCACGCCCACCCAGGTACCAACCCAGCACGCCCCATACCGCCGCACACACCGCACCGACCAGGGCGATCAGTGTCGTGCCCTGGCCCAGCGTATCCAGCGCGCTCTTGACCCAGGCACTGAGCACGTCACCGCCGCGATAAACCACGGTGTCGATGACGTTTTTCGCCTTGTACTTGCTCTCGGCGTCCAGCGGTGCGAAGAGCATTTCCCGACCGGGTCGGATAAAGGCGTATTCGCCGATGCGCCGTACAATCATCAGCCCCGCCAGCATGGCAAATACCGGCGCCAGCGCCAGACCGAGAAACCCCAGGCACACCAGTGCCGGCACGGCCGTCAGCAGCACCCTGATGCCCAGCTGCTGGGCAACCCGTCCGGTAACGAACAGCTGTGCCAGTAATGCACCGGCCTGGACAGTGAAATCAATGGCGCCGAACACCCGCACTTGGGTATCCCGCTCAGGGAACAATTCAGCCACCAGGCGTGCCTGCTCGAAATACAAAAACGTGGTGACCGTGGCCAGCAGGATCACGAAGCTAGAGATACCCAGCAAGTAGCGCGAGCCAAGCACGCGAGTCAGGCCACTGAACGGATTGCCCGGCACCGGCTTGCGGGTATGTTCCGTCTGGGGCGCACCCGGGCGCCCGGCGCCGCCGCGCTCTCGCCACCCCATCAGGTAATGCTTGAACCCCACCGCCAGGAGCAACAACGCGGCAGCCAGGGCCATCAGCCCGGCTTCGCCCAGCGCGCCGATCAGCAGCGCGCTGAACGCCGGCCCCGCCAGCCCGCCGACACTCGCCCCCGCGGCAATGAACGCAAACAGCCGCTTCGCCTGGCGAGCGTCGAACACATCGGCCATCAGGCTCCAGGCCACCGACACCACGAACAGGTTGTACACCGAGATCCACACGTAAAAGGCGCGCGCCAGCCAGACGCTGTCGCGCAGCACGGCGAACAGCCCGGCAAACAGCAACAGGTTCAGGCCGAAGAAGCCGTACACCCAATCGATGTAGTGAATGCGCGCCACCGTCGAGTTGAGCCAGGCAAACACCGGCACCGCCAGCAACATGGCCACGAAGGTGGCGGTAAACAGCCATTGCAGGTTTTCCACCCCACCCTGAATGCCCATGGATTCGCGGATCGGCCGCAGCATGAAATACCCGGCGAACAGGCAGAAGAACAGTGCAAAACCCGCCAGTGCCGGCCAGAACTCACCCGCTTCGGCGTTGATCAGACGCGCCAGGCGTGATGGTGACGTAGCGTCAGGCATGCAGTCGCTCCCAAAGCCTAGCGGTCAGTGCGTGGCACCTTATGCAAACGCCTCGACGATCCGCGCCCGCTGCTGTGCATCCGGCAAGCGGCCCTGGCCGGCCAGCAGGTTGTCGGCCATGTAGCGCGGAGTAGACGTGGCCGGGATGACCGCGGTGACCGCCGGCTCGGCAAGGATGAATTTGAGCAGCAGCTGCGCCCAGGAGGTGGCATCGATCTCGATGGCCCAATCCGGCAGCGGACGGTCCCTGACCCGCGACAGCAGATTGCCGCGCGTAAAGGGTCGGTTGATCAGCGTGGCGATGCCATGGTCCGCGCAATACGGCAGCAGGCGCTTTTGCGCATTGCGCTCGGCAACCGAGTAATTGACCTGCATGAAATCGATACCCGGCTCGCGCTGCAGCACGGCCAACAGCTCATCATGGGCCGACTCGCTGGAATGGGTAATGCCCACATAGCGCACGCGGCCTTGCTCTTTGAGTTCGCGCAGCATCTGCAGCTGAGTGGCAGTGTCCTGCAGGTTGTGAACCTGGATCAGGTCGACCTTATCGGTCTGCAAGGCCTTGAAGCTCGCCTCGACCTGCCGGCGTCCGGCCTCGCGCCCCGTGGAGGACACCTTGGTGGCGAGAAATACCTTGTCGCGCGCCGCCATTCGCTGCACCAGCTCGCCCGTCACGCGTTCGGCGTTGCCGTAGCTGGGCGCCGTGTCAATCACCCGCGCCCCGCCGTTGACCAGGGCTTGCAGCACCTCGATCAGCGGTTGCAGGTCGTCATCATCAAGCCCGACGTTATGGGTGCGCGAGGTGCCCAGGCCGATCACCGGCAGCATCTCGCCTGACGAGGGAATCTTGCGCTGCAACAGGCCCTGCCCGGGCACTGTGGCGGCTGCCAACCACGGCGGCAGGGCGGCCAGCGCTGCGGCAAGGGCGCTGTACTGGAGAAAGTGACGACGCTTGTGCATGGAAACCTCCGGTGTGTGGCCCACGGACTCCTCGCAGCCCGTCCAATACAGCACCGACACACGTGCGCGCGTAGCGTTCCGTGAGCCGTTAACTCACCGGAAAAACACCCGACCCGTTGCGCCATTTATGCAGTAGCTTCTGCGCATTTCTTCAGCCAATCAATTACCACCTGCACCCGCTTGGGCATGGGTTCGCGGTGCGGGTGGACGAGGAAATACTCGTAGCGGCCCGGCTGGGTAAAACCGCCCAGCGGAAGCACCAGCTCGCCGTGATCCAGATGCTGTTGCACCAGGCGCTGTCGACCCAGTGCGATTCCGGCACCGTGCATGGCGGCGCTTACGCACAGGTCGGAGCGATCAAAGGTCAGGCTTTTGGCAGGCAACCCATCCAGCTGGCCGTTATGGTGTGCCCATAAGCGCCACTCTGCATCGAACGCCGCATTTTCCCAGGCCTGAGAATCGTGCAGCAGTGTGCAGTCACGGAGATTTTCGGGTTGTTCCAGCAGGCGGTGCTTGCGAGCGTATGTCGGGCTACAGATCGGCGCGATACGCTCATCCATCAGCCTGTGGCTGACCAGGCCTGGGAACTCGCCGTTGGCATACAGCAAGAGCAAATCGACCGTCTGCGTACGGAAATCAATGCTGTCGTTGCCGACACGGATATCCAGTGCGATCTGCGGGTAGCGCTCGTGAAAGTCGGCCAAGCGGGGAACCAGCCAGCACGCCGCGACCGACGGGTGAGAATACAGCGCGACCGAACCGGACACCTCGGAGCCCGGGGACTGCTGCACGGCCTCGCTCAGCTGGTCGATGACCCCTTGCAGGATCAAGAAGACGCGCTCCCCTTCCTCGGTGAGCCGCACCTTGCGTGTCAACCGCTCGAACAGGCGCAGCGACAGGGCCTGCTCAAGCCGACGGATGCGGTGACTGACAGCGCTTGGCGTAAGACACAGCTCCTGGGCGGCCAGTGAAAAGCTCAAATGTCGCGCGGCCACCCAGAACGTATGCAGGTTGGCGAACTGCGCACTGTTGAGACTCGCGCCCAATCGGGGAGGCAGGTTCAGCATCGCTTGAATTCTCCGCTAGCGGCACGTGCGATCCCGTACGCAGGGGCCAAGCCGGACGATGAAGTTACCGCTCAGCCAGAAGTGCTCGGCCCTTTTCCAGGTAGGCGTTCATTTCCTCGCGAGGCACCATGCTGCCCCCGGTTCCCCAGATCAGGTGAGTGGCATTGGCCAGACGGCGCTCGGATAGCTGCAGGCGTTCCCGGTAGCCCTGCCGCTCCGTTAAAACCCGAATCATTCCCGGCACGCCGGCCACCGCAGAAGGCTCCAGCCTGATGCCTTCGGTCGACTCGAGCAACGCCAGCAGGCGGTACAACTCATCGTCGTCAACGGTGTAGTAGCCATCGATCAGGCGCTGCATGGATCGGCCCACGAAGCCGGAGGGGCGGCCCACCGCCAGACCATCGGCAGCCGTGAGGTTATCGATGCCGAAATCGTACACGGACACGGCATCATGCAACCCGGTATAGACGCCCAGCAGCATGCAAGGCGAGTGGGTCGGCTCAGCAAAGATGCAGTGCACGGCGTCGCCAAAAAGGTGCTTCAAGCCGAAGGCGACGCCTCCCGGGCCGCCACCGACACCGCAGGGCAAATAGACGAACAACGGGTGCTCTTCATCGACGCGTACGCCTGCGGCCGTCAGTTGCTGCTGCAGACGTTCGGCCACGACCGCATAGCCGAGAAAGAGGTTGACCGAGTTTTCGTCATCCACAAAGTGGCAACGCGGGTCGGCTTCGGATTGCTTGCGGCCCTGTTCAACCGCCACGCTGTAGTCGGACTCATATTCCATGACGGTCACGCCGCGCGCGCGCAGTTCGTCCTTCTTCCATTGTCGCGCGTCAGCCGACATATGCACCGTGGCCTGAAACCCCAGGCGCGCACTCATGATCCCGATCGAGAGCCCGAGATTGCCGGTCGACCCGACCGCAACGCTGTACTGGGAAAAGAAATCCCGCGCTTGCTGGCTGTCCAGTTTCGCGTAATCGTCGCCAGGTTTGAGCAGGCCGGCGGCCAGTGCCAGATCCTCGGCGTGCTTGAGCACTTCATAGATACCCCCGCGCGCCTTGATCGAGCCGGAGATGGGCAACTGGTTATCGGCCTTGAGCCACAGCGCGCCACCTGACGGCACGTCATGGCCGGTCGTCAGCGCGGCCTGCAGCGTGGGCAGCGGAACCAACGGGGATTCGATGATGCCCTGGTGTTCACGGGTTTCCGGAAATACGGAACGGATATAAGGCGCGAAGCGTTTCAGCCGAGCGCTGGCGTCTTCGATATCGGCGGCGCTTACCGGCACATCGGCCAAGGCATCGGCGCTGGCTGCCAGTGCGGGGTTGAACCACGTGGTTTCTTGCAGGTTGATCAACTCGGCGATCAGGGGATGGCTTTGGCACCATTGAGCAATCGTTTTATCCAGGATCATGAGGGGTACTCCAGACAATTAAGTTGGCCTTCATATCACCGGGCCGGAAACGTTATTCTGGCGCAGGATTTCACCCGGTGACGGTCGATGCAGGCGATTAAGCACCGCGGACTCGCCCGTTACAAACGATGTTTTTAGACCCCTATGGATGATCCAGCGTCATCCGTAGACCTGATTGCCCAAGGAAATGTTCTACTGTTTCAGGCTGACGTTTAATCCCACTGCAGCTTTTCTACCGCTTCCCGCACCTGCGCGTAGGGGTAGTTCTCCAGTGCTCCGAAGCCCGCGATTCCCTTGGCCTTGAGCGTGGTAAACAACGGCACGCTGATGCCGACGAGAAAGCGGGTCAGGCATTCGCTGCTGGGCTCACCGCCTTTCGCGGCCTGATAGCGCGTGCGGAACGGGCCGCTCACACTGGGCAGCGCGTAATCGCTCAGCGGCTGCAACGGGGGCGGCTCCGGCAAGTGCGCAATGTGCCCCTGACACACTGAACAGTGCCCACAGTGGTGCGGTGCGGCCAGATCGCCAAAATAACCAGCCAGACGCTGGCTCAGGCACTGCTCGCTGGCGAACAGATCGAGCATGGCGCGAATACGGTCGATTTCGCTGGCTTCGTGTTGTTTGAAATACGCATGCAGCTCGCCACTCAATGCAGCGGTATCGAAACGGCTGTCGAGCACGGCGTAGACTTCGGTCATCTGCTTGCTTTCCAGCTCGATCCAGCCCTTCTCCTGAAACCAGTCCAGCGCCTTGACCACACGACTGCGTTCAGCGCGATGTAGGTTGTAGAGCTGCTCGAAATCCACCGTGCACCAGGTGCGTGCCCGCTGCGAGGTGTTAACGATGGCCTCGACGAACTGCCGGCGCTCGCCGTCGAAGTTGGCCAGCAGCGCCTCGGCGTCGATCAGGTACTTGAACCGGTAGTCGGCAAAGTAGGCGTAACGCGGGGTAATGATGCCGCGCAGCTCCAGCTGAACCAGCAAGGTTTTCAGCGGCAGCAGGCGGATATTGCTCTGGGTGGAAAGCGTGTTGAGCATCAGCTCCCACTCGCCGTCCGACGCAGCGCGGCGAATCTCTTCCAGCACGAACTGAATGCCCTCGCGCTCCGGCGTATCGCCATAGACGAAGTTCTCCAGCACGTTCAGGCTGTCGCGGTTGGCCAGTACCAGGCACTCGGACGGCAAACCGTCGCGCCCGGCGCGGCCGATTTCCTGGCTGTAGTTTTCGATGGATTTGGGCAAGTCGAAATGCACCACGTTGCGGATATCGCTCTTGTCGATACCCATGCCGAACGCGATGGTGGCCACGATGCAGCGGCTCTGTCCGGCCATGAAGCCGCGCTGAATCGCCTCGCGCCGCTCGTGGGGCAGGCCCGCATGGTAAGCCTGGGCTGTGATGCCTTGCTGGCTCAGGAACTCGGCCACCTGTTCCGCGGTTTTTTGTTGAGTGACGTAGACGATACTCGCTTGTTCACGACGTGCCGACAGCCAGTGGCCGAGCCAGGACAGCTTGGCGCGGCCGGCCAGTGGCTCGATGCGCAGGTTGAGGTTGGGTCGGTAAAAACCGGTGGTGACCACGTCCGCCTCAGCGATGGCAAATTTGCCACGCATGTCGGCAATCACCGGTGGCGTGGCGGTGGCGGTCAGCAGCAGCACCTGGGGTATGGCGAACTGACGCTGGTAGTCCGGCAATTTGAGGTAATCGGGGCGAAAATTATGGCCCCATTCGGAAATGCAGTGCGCCTCGTCGATGACGAGCAAGGAGATCGGCACCTGCTGGATAAAACTACGGAAGCGCTCGTTCTTGAGCCGCTCGACCGAAATCATCAGGATCTTCAGCTCACCGGCCTTGGCCTTGGCCATGGTCTCGCTGACCTGTTCGCGGCTTTGCGCCGAATCGATGCTGGCCGCACTGATGCCGTGCCTGCGCAAAAAAGCCAGTTGGTCCTGCATCAGGGCCAGCAAGGGCGAGACCACCAGGGTCAGGTGCGGCAGGCGCAACGCCGGCAACTGGTAACACAGCGATTTACCCGAGCCTGTGGGGAAGATAGCTGCCGCCGAGCGACCTGCCAGCACCGCACCGATCGCGGCTTCCTGGCCAGGGCGAAATTGCACATAACCGAACACGCGCTCAAGCGTTTGATACATAGCTGTCACTCCGAGGACTCAACGAGGCCGATGACCATAGCCCAGGGTGTGGTCCTGAGAGGCTGAAACGCAAAAGCCGCCCGAAGGCGGCCTTTGCGGAGCGCGAAAATCACGCTTAGAGCTGCGGACCCGCTGCCTTGATGGCGTCGCTGACGTCGAACTTCTTGAAGTTCTCGGTGAACAGCTTGGCCAGGGACTTGGCAGCTTCGTCGTAGGCAGCCTTGTCAGCCCAGGTGTTGCGCGGGTTGAGCAGGGCGGTTTCGACGCCGGCGACAGCCTTCGGCACGTCCAGGTTAATGATCGGCAGGTGCTCGGTCTCGGCATTCACCAGCGCACCGCTCTGGATCGCTGCGATCACCGCACGGGTGGTGGGGATGTTGAAGCGCTTGCCAACGCCGTAACCGCCGCCGGTCCAGCCGGTATTGACCAGGTACACCTTGGAGCCGAAGGCCTGGATACGCTTGATCAGCAGCTCGGCGTAGACGCCGGCCGGACGCGGGAAGAACGGCGCGCCGAAGCAGGTGGAGAACGTCGACTTGATGCCGGCGCCCGAGCCCATTTCGGTGGAACCGACCAGGGCGGTGTAGCCGGAAAGGAAGTGGTAAGCCGCCTGCTCGTTGTTGAGGATCGACACCGGCGGCAGCACGCCCGTCAGGTCGCAGGTCAGGAAGATCACTGCATTGGGCTCGCCGCCCAGGTTCGCTACAGAACGCTTCTCGACGTGTTCCAGCGGGTAGGCGGCGCGGCTGTTCTGGGTCAGGCTGTCGTCGGCATAATCCGGCTCGCGGTTTTCGTCGAGGACGACGTTTTCCAGCACAGCACCGAACTTGATCGCCTTCCAGATCACCGGCTCGTTCTTCTCAGACAGGTCGATGCACTTGGCATAGCAACCGCCTTCGATGTTGAACACCACACCTTCGCCCCAGCCGTGCTCGTCGTCGCCGATCAGGAAGCGGCTTTCGTCGGCGGACAAGGTGGTCTTGCCGGTGCCCGACAGACCGAAGAACAGGGTGACGTCTCCCTCTTCGCCAATGTTGGCGGCGCAGTGCATGGGCAGCACGTCTTTTTCCGGCAGCAGGAAGTTCTGCACGGAGAACATGGCCTTCTTCATCTCGCCGGCGTAACGCATACCGGCGATCAGCACTTTTTTCGCTGCGAAGTTGATGACCACGCAACCGTCGGAGTTGGTGCCGTCACGCTCGGGCACGCACTCGAAATTGGAAACGTTCAGCACCTGCCACTCGGCTTTGCCGGTCGGGTTGTAGGTTTCCGGGTTGATGAACAGCTGGCGGCCGAACAGGTTCTGCCAGGCAGTGGCAGTGACCATCTTCACCGGCAGGTAGTGCTCTTCGGCAGAGCCGACATGCACATGGGATACGAAGTGATCCTGAGCATTGTTGAAGGCTACAACGCGGTCCCACAGGGCATCGAACTTGTCGGCCGGGAACGGACGGTTGATGGCGCCCCAGGCAATCTGGTCCTGGGTGCTCGGCTCTTCAACGATATAGCGATCAGCCGGGGAACGACCAGTACGGTGACCGGTGCGGACAACCAAAGAACCATTGGCGGCCAGTTCACCCTCGCCGCGGCGAAGGGCTTCTTCGACCAGCTGCGCAGTACTAATGGCGGTGTACACGGTATTGTTGGTTTGCGTCATGTGTCTTTGTCGGCAAGCGCCGAGCCCTCTCTATGCATTATGTAGTGGACCCCGAGACCCACTACAGAGAAAAAAGTGCGGTGGATTATGCCAGACATGCAGCATTTTAGGGAGCGCCCAGCTGTGCACGCACTCCTGCGACCCTGGCTGACAAGATCCCCAACACCAGCCTGGCCTACCTGCCCCAATCAGTGACGAGTATCTGACGGCGCCTGACTGCCTCCGCCGGCAAACAGCTGGGCGAGGTCGGCGGCATCGAAGACATAATGCTGGTTGCAAAACTGACAATCGATCGAGACCTGTCCGCCCTGCTCCTCGATCAGCCGGCGCAGATCCTCTTCGCCCAGGCTGATCAGTGCCTTGGCCGAACGCTCACGCGAGCAACTGCACTCAAAGCGCAACGCGTTTGGCTCGAACACGCGCACGGTTTCCTCATGATAGAGGCGATGCAGCAAGGTTTCGTTGTCCAATCCGAGAAGCTCCTCGGTGGTCAGTGTATCCGCCAAGGTGGTCAGGTGCTGCCAACTGTTGGTCCGTGCCTCCGGATCCTTCAAGCGGTCGGCCGGCAGTGCCTGCAACATGAATCCGCGCGCACGGCGTGTATCGGCCTTGAGCCAAAAACGGGTCGGCAACTGCTCAGAATTGGCGAAATAAACGCTCAGGCACTCCGCCAGATCAGCACCTTCAAGGGCAACGATCCCCTGATAACGCTGACCTTCGCGGGGGTCGACTGTCATGGCCAACACACCTTCAGGCATCAATTCGCGCAGGCCCACATCAGGCTCGATCTGATCGGCGTGAAAACGTGCAATACCGCGTATCTCGCGCTCGCTGGAGCACTCCACCATCAGCAGCGGCACAGCGCCGGAAGAACGCGCCTGCAGCACCAGCAAGCCGTCGAACTTCAAAGTACCCACCAGCAGTGCCGCCGCTGCCATCAGCTCACCGAGCAGGAGTGCAACCGGCTCCGGATAGGCATGCTTGGCCAGCACATGCTGATAGCTGTCGTTCAGGGCAACCATCTCGCCGCGAACATCGGTGTCATCAAACAAAAAACGTTGACTGAAATCTGGATCGTGCATACGGGCCACGCGAAAAAGGGCAGCGACCAGCGCTACGCGATGAACTTGAATCAACAGCAAAGTCACGCCGTTGGAGAAACGTGAATTCTAGGGAGAAATTCCCATGCTTCCAAGCGGACGCCGACCCGAGATCGCTCGGTTACCGCCTGTCGGAACTCAATTCGAGAAAATACGCCCCAAATCGGGAACTGACTGGCTAGATCCGGCTTTTTTGCGTCCCAGTCAGCCTGCGAGGAGAAATTTAAGTGCGCGAAACCCAGGGGCTTCCTTGACAGGTTCAGGGACCTATCGCCTATACCTGTACACGCAACAAACCTGCCGAAGGGGCGCTCTAACATGGATGTAAGCGTTTTCGGTACCGGCTACGTGGGATTAGTCCAAGCCGTTACCATGGCCGATGTCGGCCACCGTGTCGTATGTGTCGATATCGACGCGAACAAAATCAAACAGCTGCAACGCGCTGTTCCCACCATTCACGAACCCGGCTTGTCCACTCTGCTCGAGGACAACCTGAAGGCTGCTCGCCTGTCCTTTACCACTCAGGCCAGCGACGCGGTCGCCCATGGTTCGCTGATCTTCATCGCTGTCGGCACGCCTCCAGACGAGGACGGCTCAGCGGATTTGCATCATGTCCTCGACGTAACACGCACCATCGTCGGGCTGATGAACGAAGACCGCACATTGGTGATCAAGTCCACCGTGCCGGTGGGCACCGCACGGCAAGTTGAACAAACTGCACGCGAAGAGCTCTCCCGCCTGGGCAAGGCGCACCTTTGCGTGCGCGTCGTTTCCAACCCCGAATTTCTCAAGGAGGGCAGCGCAGTCAGTGACTGCATGCGTCCCGACCGGATCATCGTCGGCACCGAGGACGAGCTTGCGCGAAGCCAACTGGCTGAGCTGTACGCCCCGTTCTGCCGTAATCACGACAAGCTCATGCTGATGGACAACCGCAGCGCCGAGCTCACCAAATACGCTGCCAATGCGATGCTGGCGACCCGCATCAGCTTCATGAACGAGCTGGCCAATCTGGCCGAGATACTCGAGGCCGACATCGAAGCGGTGCGCAAGGGAATAGGCTCCGATCCGCGCATCGGCTATCACTTCATCTACCCCGGCTGCGGCTTTGGTGGTTCCTGCTTCCCCAAGGATATACGCGCCTTGCTGCACACCGCCGAGCACAACGGTCTACCGCTGCGCCTGCTGCAGACCGTCAGCGACATCAACGACGCTCAGCGCCATGTGCTGTTTCGTAAGCTGCAGCAGCACTTCCCAGATGGCCTGGCCGGCAAATCCATCGCCGTTTGGGGGCTGGCCTTCAAACCCAACACCGACGACATGCGCGAGGCGCCCAGCCGCTACCTGATGGAGGCCTTGTGGCGCGAAGGTGCCACCGTGCGCGCCTATGACCCGGAAGCCATGTCTGAATGCCGCCGTCTCTATGGTTACCGCGAGGACCTGGTGCTCTGTCCGACGCGCGATGACACCCTGCTCGATGCCGATGCCCTGGTGATCTGCACCGAGTGGAAAACCTTCCGTGTGGTCGACTTCGACTGGCTGGCCAGCAAGCTGCGCGCTGGCCTGGTCATTGATGGACGCAATCTGTACAACCCGCAACAGCTCGCCAATGCCGGACTGCTCTACCAGGGCATCGGTCTGCCGCAGATTGCGCCGCAAGCGAGCCAATCATGAAAATCCTACTGACAGGCGCCGCCGGTTTCATCGGTGCGCATTGTGCCTTGCGCTTACTGCGCGAGGGACACCGGGTAATCGGCGTAGACAATTTCAATGACTACTACGATCCGACTCTGAAAGAGGCGCGGCTTGACTGGGTACGCCAGGAGGCAGGCGACTTTCCGCTGCTGCGCCTTGACCTGGCTGATGCTGAGGCCGTGACGTCGGTCTTTGAAGACAGTCGGCCCGACGTCGTCATTCACCTTGCAGCGCAAGCCGGTGTGCGCTATTCGCTGAGCAACCCGCGCGCCTATGCCAGCAGCAACATCGACGCCTTCTTGAATATTCTCGAAGGTTGCAGGGCTTACCCGGTGCAACACCTGCTGTACGCCTCGTCCAGCTCGGTGTACGGCGCCAACCAACGCACCCCGTACTCGTTGCGCGATAACGTCGACCACCCACTGTCGCTTTATGCCGCAACCAAAAAAGCCAATGAACTGATGGCTCATACCTATAGCCATTTGTTTGGTATTCCCTGCACGGGGCTGCGCTTTTTCACGGTATACGGCCCTTGGGGCCGTCCGGATATGTCGCCCATTCAATTTGCCCAGGCCATCGTCACGGGAGAGCCGCTGCAGCTGTTCAATCATGGTCAGCATCAGCGCGACTTCACCTACATCGATGACATCGTCGAAAGCCTGGCCCGCCTGCTGGACAAAGCTCCACTGCCCAACCCGGACTGGGATCGCGAACACCCTGATCCGGCTACCAGCATGGCGCCTTGGCGTCTGTACAACATCGGCGGGCAATCCCCGGTGGAGCTGCGTGACTATCTCGCCGTGCTGGAAAAGCACCTCGGCCAACGGGCGCGAATCGAGTTGTTGCCTCTGCAGGCCGGCGATGTATTGGCTACCTGCGCGGACGTCAGCGACTTGCAACGAGACATCGGTTTCCACCCCCGAATTAGCCTGGACGAAGGCATTGCCCGCTTCGTTGCCTGGTTCCGCGATTACTACCACAGGGATCCATCAGCGGCGCAACAGGAAGTATTGCCCATGCAGATGACCTTCCCCCTACCCAGCTAAGGAGATTGATCGGCATGACCGCTTCTCATAGCAACTCGTTCCAACAGGGAATGACACGGGAGAAACGCCTGGACCCGCTGCTGCGGGGCCAGATAGGTGAGCATTTGTGGGTGCAAAATCGAGGTTGGATAACCAAGCGGCCTGGCGGACGGCCCTGGAATCTGTCGCGCAGCAAACGTTGCCTGGATGCCATCGGTGCCCTTTGCTTACTGGTCATCCTTTCGCCGTTATTGCTGGGTATCGCGCTGCTGATCAAGCTCGCCAGTCCCGGGCCTGTGCTGTTCGTCCAACAGCGCACCGGCTATCGCGGCCGCCGTTTTGGCATGTACAAATTCCGCAGTATGGTGACCAACGCCGAAGCGCTCAAGGAATCGCTACGCCACCTGAACAAGCACGGCGCCGACGCGGTGGATTTCAAAATCGACAACGACCCTCGGGTCACGCCTATAGGTCGCTGGCTGCGGCAAACCAGCCTGGATGAGTTGCCCAACCTGATCAATGTCGTGCTCGGTGACATGCGTCTGGTCGGCCCTCGTCCCACCTCCTTCAATGCCGCGCGCTACCGCCCCCATCACCTGGGGCGCCTAAGCACCTATCCCGGAATGACCGGCCTCTGGCAGATCTCCGGACGCAGCGATGTCGACTTCGACGATCGCGTCACGCTGGACATGCAGTACATCAAGCAACAGGGGCCGCTGCTGGATCTGATGATCCTCATCAAAACCCCCGTCAAAGTGCTCTCCGGCCACGGGGCCAGCTAATCCTGGCAATGACCTCTTTCTATTTGGAGTAGCCGTAATGAACATGTTCCGCGTCAACCAGATCGGGCTTCTCCTGGAGCGCGACAAACAGATTCTTGAGGCCAGTGAGAGCAATCTCACCACCACGGTTCTCAACCCGGAATGCCGCACCCTGCTGATTACCGGTCCCAGCAGTGGATGCGGCACCAGCACCAGTGCCCTGTCACTGGCCCGGCAACTGACCCTATCGAGCGCAGGCAAGGTCTTACTCGTGGATGCCAGCCCCTCCCCGCAGGGTTTGACCGCTTCATACAAGATGGGTGGCGCTCCGGGATTGCTCGACCTGCTGGTCAGCTCAACCCCCCACGAACAGCTGTCCGAATGTGTACAACAGCACCCCGACCTGCCCTTTGATCTGCTGCCGCTGGGCCTTCCGAGCAGCCAGAGCAAATACTTGCTTCATGAGCAGATCCAGCGGCTCTTCGAAGCCCTCGGCCATCATTACCGCTTCATCGTGATTGATGGCGAGGCCGTCTATTCGAGCAGCTATAGCCTCAGCTTGGCGGCCATGGTTGACGGCGTGATCTTGGTGGTGCGCGGCGAACAGACCCGCTGGGAAGTTGCCCAGGCCGCGGTGCAACGTTTGCGCCAGGCCAACGCCAACTTGCTCGGCAGCATATTCAACGCGCGCCGTTACTACACGCCAAAATGGCTCTACCGCTACCTCTAATGGAACGACCAAGGATGATTGCCATGAGAAGCCTGACCCTTCTGTTGCTGGCGGTTCTGGCGGGTTGCAGCAGCAACTCTGAACGCTCCATACCTGCCCGCATTCT
This sequence comes from Pseudomonas sp. B392_1p, assembly GCF_052245235.1. Taxonomy (NCBI): domain Bacteria; kingdom Pseudomonadati; phylum Pseudomonadota; class Gammaproteobacteria; order Pseudomonadales; family Pseudomonadaceae; genus Pseudomonas; species Pseudomonas sp. B392_1p. Next base: position 364,711 of record NZ_JBQPXM010000001.1, on the reverse strand, counting down.
GACCGCGCCGGACGCTCTGGCCGGACGCACCGAAATCCTGCCGGTCCAGCAAGTGCTGCGGCCCATGGATGTGCTGGAAGTGATCTATCACATCGATCTTGACTCGGACGCCGCCTACCGAATCCAGAACGGCGACCAACTGGAGCTCAACTTCGTCACCGCGCGCGGCCTGAACAGTTCCAAGACGGTCATGCCCGACGGGACCGTAAACCTGGAATATGCCGGCACGGTGAAAGTAGCCGGCCTGACGGTCAAGGAAGCCGAACAGAAAATCACCGAGTTGTATTCGCAGACCCTGCGCAACCCGATCATTTCCGCTTCGGTACCCCGCGCCCAAAGCAATCTGCAAAGCCTGCGCGATACCTTGTTCAGCCCGGGCGGCGGCATGAGCAGGGACATCACTATTGGCCCCGATGGCCGCGCCACCTTCCCGATGCTCGGCAACATGCCGCTCACGGGCGTCACCCTGCAAGAACTGGAAAAGGCCCTCAACCAGCGTTATGCCAGGGAAGTGGGGCCTCTACGAGTCGATGTGCTGCTCAAGAGCAGCATGCCAAACGAAGTGTTCATCCTCGGTGAAGTGGGCCAGCCGGGCGCTTATCCAGTGCGCCGGCCAATTTCGGTCCTTGAGGCACTCACTCTGGCGCGCGGCCACACCCCGCGTTCGGACTTGCGTGAGGTCATGATCGTCAACCGTCAGGGCGATCAAGTTGTCGCCCGCACCTACAACATCAAGGCCGTACTTGACGATGACGCCAGTAGCCTCGCCTACCTGCAACCGGATGACCTTCTTTTTATCCCCAAGACCGGGCTAGCCAAGGCCGGCGACACCATGAAGCAACTGGCTGATGTAATTCTCTTCGGCGGCTTCAACTTCGGCTTCAGCTATCAAGTCGACAGCAAGGACAGCAATTGACCATGAACCAGAGCGAAAATTACCTGCATGAGTTTTTCCGAATTTTTTTCGCCAATCGACAGCTGATCAAGCGAGTCTTCTTGCTGTTTGCCGTACTTACATTGCTGATCCCCGTGTTCGCCAAGCAGACCTTTGAGATCACTGCAGAAGTTCTCGTGCAATCCAAAAAGTTGCCCCAGGTGGATGCCAGTGGTGGGGCATTGGCTCCGCTGAACGACGTCTTCGTGCCGTTGACACTGATCGACATGGAGACCGAAAGCAACATCCTGCGCTCGCCCGCGCTCATTCGGCGCACCGTTGAGCAACTGTATGCGGAAGGCTTTTGGCAGGCCGAAGAAACCTTTCTGCAACGCATGATCACCACGCCACTGCGGATCCATGTCATCGACCCACTGCGTGAACATGTGATCTATCCGGCCCGCGAACTGCTCGGTCTGGAAGTCAAGCCGGTGCGCGACACGACGCTCGATGCCCTGACCCTGCAGATTCTTGAAGACCTGGAGATCCAGACGATTCCCGGCTCGAACGTCATCTCGGTGGTGTACACGGCCAAGGACCCGGCCCAGGGCACCTTGCTGACCAACCGGCTGCTCGATACCTACCTGGTGCATCGCCACGACTTGCAGTCCAACGATCTGCCCGAGGGCTTTTACGAACAGAAGAAAGCTCAATATCAGGAACGCCTGAACACCCTGGAACAACAACGCCTATCGCTGCTGGGAGGGGCCAAAGCGGCCAATCCCGATGAGGAAATCACGTTTCACTTGAACGCCATCAATCAGGAAGAACAGGCGCTCAACCAGTACCGGGACCGTGAACTTGAAGGCAGGCGCTGGTTGGAATACCTGCATAACAGCCTGGAGGTGGCACGTAATGCCAAACTCAACGACTACAGCTTCCCCTATACCTTTTCCAGCACGTTGGAAAACACCACATACGATGACCGCGAGATTCGTCAATTGGGTGATCGACTGATCGAACAGGTCAGCCAGTACGGTCTGGAAAGCGATATTTTCCAAGCCGACAGCGCCCCAATGCAGACGCTGCGGGCGCAAATTCAGCGTACCCGGCAGCAGTTTTTGCGCGTAGTGGGCAATCGCATCAGCGAGCGGGAAAAATCTCAGGAAATCATTGCCGGCGTGATCGCACAGAAGTCCGCGCGCATCGACGAATACAAAGAGCGCATTCGCCAACTCCAGGGCATCCAATCAACGCTGCGCCAGCTCAATACCGAAACTGAAGCCCTGCACCAGGCATTTTTTGCCTATACCCAGCGCTTCGAGGAAAGCCGCTCCAGCGACCTGCTCGGCGCCCTGTCCAACGCACGCATCCTCAGCCGCCCTATCGAACCCACAACGGCCAGTTTCCCCGTGCCCAGCAAGGTAATTCCTCTGGGTCTGCTCACGGGCCTGCTGCTGGCCATAGCATTGGGTTATATCCGGGAATTTTTCGATCATCGCTTCAAGCATCCGGCCCAGATCTCCCAACAGCTTGGTCTGCCGGTACTCATGACCATCGACGCGGATAATCCCGACCTCGCCAACCCGCACAAGACAGGAAGTCTGCCATGGATTCGGCACTGGGCTACCAACTGACGGGAACCCAGGAAACGCCGCTGCAAATTCTTCATCTACTCAGCAGCGGCGGCTTCTACGGATTGGAAAGAATGCTGCTTGATCATTGCCAACACACGCCCGGCCACCATCAGGTGCTCCTGCTGGATGGCCCGCAGAGTCTTGCCGACCGATTCCTTGACGCCGGCGTGCAACTGCACCGCAGCCCGGACCGACGCAGCCTGTGGCGGCGTCTTCAGTCTGCTGAAGGTCCGCTGCTGATCAATGGGCATGGTTTCAAGGGACTCGTCTTGGGCTGGCTGGCGGCCTTGCGCTTTGGCGTGCCGATGATCACCACACAGCATGGTTTCACGCCAAGCAACCGCAAGCAGCGCCTGTATACCTGGCTCAGTCTGCAACTCTGCCGCACACCCCAGGTGCGCGCCGTAGCGTGTGTCGCCGAAAGCATTGCCCGCCTGCATCAACAGGCCGGCGTGGCCCGGCACAAGTTGCATGTGCTCCCCAATGGACTGCCGCCAGCGCAGGTGCCCACCCTTGTGCGCCCCGCCTCAGCCCCGGCGGCGCCAGTGATCGGTTTTGTCGGCCGCCTCAGCCATGAAAAAGGCCCGGATCGGTTTGTGGAGCTGGCCATTCAATTGTGTCGCCGGCATCCCGAACTCTCAGCAGTGATGCTCGGTGAAGGGCCTATGCGAACCGAGCTGGCCGCTCGCATCGAGGCCTGCGGCCTGCAGGAAAAAATTCTCCTGGCTGGTTACCAGGCGCAAATGGATGGCTGGTTGCGCAGTCTCGATGTCCTGGTGCTGAGCTCGCGCACGGAAGGCACCCCCATGGTGCTGCTCGAAGCCATGCAGGTCGGCACGCCGATTGCCAGCTTCGCCGTGGGCGGCATTCCCGATGTGCTTTGTCATGAAGACTCCGCCTTGCTCAGCCCTGCTGACGATCTCTCCTGCCTGACCCTTCAAGTCGAACGGCTGCTGTTGGATCCAGCCCTGCGCCAACGGCTCATTATGCGGGCGCAGCAGGTACAGCTCGGGCGCTATCACTTGCCATCCCAGGCCGAACACTGGCGTCAGCTTTATTGCCGTGTGGCAGGAGATTAACCATGCCGCTGATCATTCCCTTGTCCCTTCTGCTGGGGCTCGCCGGGCTATTGCTCCTGGCCAGTCCGCTTCCTTACCTTGCGCCGTTGATCGCACCCGCCATCATTGCTCTAGGGGTGCTTTACCGATATCCCGCCTGGGGGATCCTGGGCATCCTCGCCATGGTGCCGGTTGAGGGCTTGTTCCCCGCCGGCAGCGCCATCACCGGCGCCAAGCTGCTGGGCTATGCGCTGATTGGTGTGGTCGCCCTGCAATTACTGTTGCGCCAACTTCCGGAATACCGTTTGCGCAGCAACCTGTGGAAATTTTTGCTGCCTTTTCTGCTGTGCTACCTGCTGAGCATGATGTTCAGTCGCCACGTTCCGCTGTCATTTCACGATCTGCGCCAGTTGGCTGTCGGCCTGTCCCTGTTCGGTCTGACCCTGTTGCTGTACCGCGAGCTCAGCCTGCTCTGGTTAGCTCGGCTGCTGGTTCTGGCCGTGGCCTTCAGTGGCGTGATCGCCCTCGACAATATCGATGCCACCACCGGCCGCTCCATGGGCTTGCTCGCGGATCCCAACTATTTCGCCATGCTGTTGACCGCTGTGATCCCCCTGGCGTTTTGGCTGGCCTTGCAATCTCGCGGCTGGTTGCTGCGTCTGTTCTGGCTCGGCATGCTGGGCTTTCTAATGTTCGGCGTGATCAAGACAGGTTCGCGCTCCGGTTCCGTGATTGTGATGGTGTGCATTGCCGGCACGCTCTGGCACTTTCGTGACTATCGCAAACATTTGCAGCCGCGGCATTTCGGTTTCGTGCTACTCAGCCTGATCATCGGCCTGCCCGTGCTCTTCGCCGCCCTTCCGGATGAATACGTGGCTCGGGTGCAGTCATTGGTGATTCTCAAGGAAGGGGCCCGCAATTTTGAAGACCCTTCCCTGGGACGACGCTCCTCCTATGTGGTGGTCGGCACTGACATCATTAAAAATTCCCCGCTGTTCGGCTCAGGCCCCGGCACTTTCCCCCTTGAATACGCACAACGTCCGTATTCGGTGGCCTATTCGCTGAGCGCCAACGACCCCAATCTATTTCGCGTGGCGCACAACACCTATCTGGGCATGCTCAGTGAAACAGGCCTGCCTGGGGGCCTGCTCTTTATAGGGCTGGTGGTCTTGGGCCTGAAAAATTATCTGGCCAGCCGCGCCATTTGGCTTAACCGCGGCAATGAACGACAAGCCCAACTGGCGGCTTTTTTCGGCCTGTCCTATGCAGCCGTCGCTCTGTTTCTGCTGTTCCTGAGCATCCCCAACAGCAAACTGCTGTGGATCATGCTGGCCATATCCAGCGGCATGCGCCTGCAGGCCGAAGAGCAACCAGCTCTGGAGACACGCCCATGACGCGTATCAGCGTGATCATTCCCATGTACAACGAGGCACGCCACATCGGCCGCACCCTGGAATCGGTGCGACGCGCAGCGCTTCGCGCAGGCTGTGACTGGGAAATCATCGTGCCGGACAATGGCTCCGACGACGCCGGCCCGCAGATCGCCCGCGAACACGGCGCTCAGGTGCTGCACTGTCCCGGCATCAGCATCGGAGCCCTGCGTAACCGGGGTGCCGCTCAAGCGCGGGGTGAATGGCTGGCCTTTCTCGATGCCGACATGCAGGTGCCCGAAGACTGGTTGGAAACCTGGCGCCAGGTACACGAGCAAAACCGCGCCGAAGTCCTCGGCCTGGCCCACCTGCCCCCGCCCCAGGCGCCCTGGTATGCGCGCGCCTGGCTGCAGCGTGTCGGGAACACGCGCGACCAGACCGGTCTGCGTGACTGGCTGCCCACCGCCAACCTGTGCATGTCACGCAGCTGGTTTGAGCGCGTCGGCGGGTTTGATGAGAGTCTGCGTACCGGCGAGGACAAGGATCTCAGCCTGCGCCTGGGCCATGCCGGAGCACGCCTGCTCAGGCTGTCGCGCCCCACTGTCTGGAACTGGGGCTTCGAGGACAGCTGGGGAGAATGGCTGGGCAAAGAGCTGTGGCGCCAGTGCAGTCATATCCAATTGCTGCGCAAGAACGGCCTGAGTCTGCGGTTGCTGCGCTTCCCCTTGCTGGCCTGCGGGATCTGGTTAGCCGACCTGCTGGCCCTGCTCGCGCTGGCTCAGCATCAGTGGCCTGTCGCCCTCGCCCTGTTCGCCCTGGGTCTGGCGCCAGCCCTGGGCCTGGCCCTGCGCGAAACCTATCGTCGCTTTACGCCGCGCCTGACCGTTCAGCTGTGGTTGCTGCACTGGCTACGCCTGCATGTGACCGGTGCCGGCCTGCTGTTTGGACTGTTCAATTTCACCCCACGGAGGCCCGCTCGTGGCTGAGTTCGTTTTTTGGCTGTGCCTGTTGCTGCCCGTCTATGCCTACCTGGGCTATCCCTTGCTGATTGGTCTGATCGCCCAGTTCAAGCCAGCTCCTTTGCGACCGGCAGAACAGACACCGAGCGTCACCATCATCATCGCCGCGCATAACGAGGCCGAACACATCGGCGCAAAACTGCAGACGTTGTTGCAGCAGGATTACCCCTCCGAACAGTTGCACATCATCGTAGCCAGCGACGGCTCCTCCGATGCGACCGTGGCCGAGGCACAGGCCATCGCCGATCCACGCATCGAGATTCTCGACCTGCCCCGCCAGGGCAAGGCTCACGCCCTGAATGCCGCCGCAGCGGTCGCCCGTGGCGACATCCTGGTGTTCACCGACGCCGATAACCGCTGGGCCAAGGATTGTTTGCGTGAATTGTTGCGAGCCTTCACCGACCCACAGGTCGGTGCGGCCGGCGGGCACATCGACATTCCCCACAGTGGCGCGCACCTTGGGCTCGGCGATCAGTTGTATCGTCGTTACGAATCCTGGCTGCGCCGGGCGGAAAGTCGTGCCGGCTGCCTGGTTTCGGTAGATGGAGCCCTGCTGGCGCTGCGCCGCGAGCTGTTTCAAACGATTCCGGCAGACGTCACCGATGACTTTTACATCAGTACCAGTGCCGCCGTGGCGGGCCAGCGCATTGTCTTCGTCGACACCGCCCAGGTTTTCGACCAAGGGGTAGACGATGCCGACAAGCAATTCCGCCGTCGGCTGCGGGTCACGGTGGGTGGCTTACAAAGCCTCGCTCAGCGTCGTGAGCTTCTTAATCCCCTACGGTACGGCAGCTACGCACTGGCCTTGATCAGCCACAAACTGATACGCCGTCTGGCCCCGTTGCTGTTGATTCCGCTGCTAATCAGCAATTTCTGGTTGTGGCCGGACAGCGCCTTTTACCGCTTCACTTTGCTCGCCCAGCTGGCTGCCTACCTGCTCGCCTTGGCCGGCTTGTTCGACCGCCAACGCCGCTTGCCCAAACCGTTTCGCCTCGCAGCCTTCCTGCTGGTCACCCTGGCCGGAATGAGTCTTGGGCTTTGGCAATTTTTGCGCGGGCAGCGTTACAGCCTGTGGAACCCCCAACAGAATCGCTAAGGGCTGGACATGAAACTGAAACAGGCCTTAAAGGCAGGTGCCGGCTGGCTTTACCTGCACACCCCCGTACCGCACCGCCTGCATGCCGAGGGCGTTATCCTCATGCTGCACCGGGTCATCGCCGATGACCGGGCCGCTGCCCTGCCACACCGCAACGAGCTGTGCCTGGGCAGTGCCGCGTTTGAACGACTGTTGCGCTGGCTGCGCCGCAATTTCGACTGCGTGCCGCTGATGGAACTGCTGGATCCCCATGCCGCTCCCGGCGACCGCTTGCGCGTGGCACTAACCTTTGATGATGGCTGGCGCGACAACGCCACCCAGGCCTTCCCGCTGCTGCAGCGTTACCAAATGCCGGCCAGCATTTTCCTCTCCACCGATTTCATTGGCAGCCAGCGTTCATTTTGGTGGGAAAGCATCGGTGAAACGTTGTGGGGCACATTTGGCCCCACCGCCCGCGACGCTCTATGCGCACAGCTCCTGGAAGCCGGAGCCGAAGTCCCGGCGGCTATCTTCGGCAAACACGACCCCTACCGTCGCAGTCTTGTCCTGGCGCAGTATCTGCAGCGCCTCAAACAGCTGCCGGCCGGGCTATTGCAGGCCTTGGCAGATCAGTGCCCCGACAGCGCCGAGCCCCAAGCCCTCGATTGGCAACAGGTACGCCAGTTGGAGGATTCCGGCCTGGTGCGCTTCGGCCCCCACGGCGCCAGCCATGCGATTCTGACTGGGCTCGACCACGCGCAGCTGGAGCGTGAGCTGCACGACAGCAGCCGCTTGCTGCGACAGCGCTGCCGACGGCCCCTGCCGGTGTACTGCTACCCCAACGGCGACCATGACGAGCAGGTGCGCCGGCAACTGGCCCAGCACCATTATTACCGCCACGCCCTGAGCACCCGGCCAGGCCTGTTCCGCGGCCGTGGCGACAACCTGGCCTTGCCGCGCATCGGCGTCAGTCAGCATACGGCCCAGCGTCCGGAGCTGCTGGCCTGGCGGATGCTGTCGAGTGGCAGCCAATGAGCCGTTCAAGTTTTATGCGCCATATGCTGCAAAGCGTGGGCACCAGCCTGGCGATGCTGGTGCTGCGCCTGTTGCGCAACATATTGCTGGCTCGCATTCTCGGCCCTGCCGACCGTGGACTGTTCGCGCTGCTCAGCGCCATGCCGGAAATGATCAGCGCGGCCACCAGCGGCGGCCTGAACACTGCGCTGAGTTATCAGTCGGCCCAGCAGCGGCCCATGGGAGCCCTACTGTCCCAAGTGCTGATCTACGGCTGCCTCTTCTCGGCCGTGGCCACCTGCCTGGGCGTTTTTTTGCTGCAGCAGTTCGGCCAGAGCCTGGAAATTACTCAGGAACTCGGCTCGCTCGCCTGGCTATTGCTATTGGTGGTGCCGCTGTTCGTCATGAAGAGCGCCCTGCTCAATCTGCACAATGCCGACGGCAAGGTCGGCGCGTTCAACAGCCTGCGCCTGATTGAGTCGCTGGTGCCGCTGTTGCTGTTTCTAAGTTTATTTTTGATGTGGCAACGCTTCGCCTTGGAAGCGGCGTTGATCAGCTGGATCGGCGGCTTGCTGCTGGTGGCCGTCGTCGGCCTGTGCCTGCTGGGCCGTTATCACAGCATCCGCCTGCGCTGGGACCGGGACAGCCGCAGCGAGATGCTGCGTTTTGGTGGCAAAAGCCATCCAGACATCCTGTTTCAGCAGATTCTCATGCGCTCGGATTACCTGTTGATCGGTTTGCTGCTCGACAGTGAAGCGCTGGGTTATTACGCCATGGCCAGTGCCGCTGCCGAATTGCTGATCATCGTCCCCGAGGCGGTGACCACTCCACTGATGAAGCGTTTGCTACAACAGGGTGAAGGCATTGATGAACTGACCCCACTGGCCCTGCGCCTGACCGGAACCGCCATGCTCGCCGCCTGCCTGAGCATGGCGGTGGTCGGCGAGTGGCTGATCGTGCTGCTGTTCGGCAGTGCCTACCAGCCCGCTTATCCGGCCCTGGTGGCCTTGCTGCCGGGCATCTTCAGCCTGTGTTACGCCAGCATCCTCCATCTTGACCTGCTGGGCAAACGACGTCCCGGGGCCCTTTCAGTGATGGCCGGCGTGGCCGCGGCAATCAACCTGAGCCTGACGTTCTTCCTGATTCCCCACTGGGGCATCGTCGGCGCGGCCTATGCCTCATCGCTGGCCTACAGCCTGCTGGCGCTGGGCATGTTGTGCTTGTATTGCCGCCTCAGCGGCGTGGCGTTCGCCAACACCCTATTGATCCTGCCCAGCGATCTGCGTTTTCTGTTCAATCACCTGCGACGGAGACCGGTATGCGAAGCCGATGGGCTCTAGCCTGGCTACTGATTGCCAGCCTGCCACCTCTCGCCCACGGCCTGGAATGGTCGGGCATTCGAGACGGTGCGCTGCACCTGAAACCTGCTGTGGACGAGCCTCTGCTGATCGCCTGGGAACCGGCCTGGCAGGCAGATGCCAACGAGGAACGGCTGTATTTGCAGGACAGCAGCGGCCAGTTGTTACAACGCTTCGAGATTCCCGCCCGCGAGCAGCGCGGCACGCGACAATGGCCGTTACGCGCCGCAAGCAGCGGCTATCGTCTGGAAATCCCCGGCTACAGCTTCCGGCTTTACCAGGTCCGGCATGGCGATAAAACCGCCTCGCTGTTCGAACCGGTAAAAACGCATTTCAGCATCGAGGCCAGCCGGGATCAGACACTGTATTTTCGCGTCCCGGCCGGGGTTAACGCGCAGCTGGGAGGCAAACACCATGGCGGTGTCCATGCCCTGACCGCCGAGCGGCTGAGCGACAGGCACCAGGTGCACTTGAAATTGCAGCGCCATACCCTGTATCCGCGCAGCGACCTGGTCAGCCTGCCGGTATCGGCTGAGGAACAGATCTGGCGCTTGCACCTGCAGGGCAAAGGCAAGGCCGCCTTCTGGCTGGACGGCACCGACAATCTCTTTGCCCAGCGCCCGGAGCATCTGTACCAGCCCATCCAGAAACCGGGCCGGGTCGGCCTGTCACTGCACGACAAGGTGCTCGGCCCTACGGCAAAACTCGGCGTGGCGCTGCCTTACAGCCTGCCGGAGGACGCCACCTTGCTGGGCACGCTTAGCCCTCAAGCAGGCGGCCATTACAGTTTCGTCAATGTCATGGCCCGCAACCCGCAACATGAACAACGCTTTCGCCCACTGTTTCGGCACAAATACGGCATTGCCCACGACATCACCTTATTGGCGAAAACAGGGCGGGTGGCTGATCTGGACTTTGATGCCACCAGTCGCGCAGGCCTGCAGGCCTGGCTGGACAGCACGTCGAGCCTGGGCGCCGGCGGCATTCATTATTTGTCCATGGCCGACGAACCCAATCTCAACTACTCCAGTTATCCCCGTTTTGCCGACTACTTCCGCGCCATGGCCGAACGGGTACGCGCTCACCCTGGCGCCCACGCTGCCGGTATCCGCATCGCCATTCCGGCCTCCTCGCGGTTGGTCAATGGCCCGACTATGACCGATGCCCGAAACCGGCGAGGGATTGACTGGGCAAAACGCCTGTTGGACGAGCATGAGCCCCTGATCGACGCGCTGGCCTGGCATGAATGGATGATTCGTGACCTGCGGGCTACCGACTGGTATCGCTACAGCGTGCGCCAGGCTGCCGACCTGGTGGGTCTCGACAAACAGGGCCGGCCGCGCAAGGCGCTGCTGATCGATCAGACCAACCTGTCCAGCGGTAACACCATCAGTCATTACGAGCAGGACACGCAATTCGCTGCGCTGTGGTGGGCATCCGTCGCCATACAGTCTTCTGCGGATGGGTTGCTGGACATGCTCAACTGGTTCCTGTTGGCCGATGACGACGGTCATTTCAAGGGCATGCTGCGCCTTGATTCTGCCGGTAATTACAGCCTCAGGCCGGTGGGGCACGCGATGAATTTCATGCAGCGCTACTGGGGCGAGGATGTCCTGCTGCTAGACAACGATGCGTTTGAAGTCGATGCATTGGCCAGCCGCTCCGGCAAGCATCACAACCTGCTGGGCGTCAACAAGGTCGATCGCCTGCAGCAGATACGCTTTACAGCCGCCAATACGACCTGCTCCGGGCTCGACCCTCCCCAGCTGGATTTATTCAGCGCTACGCCCATTTTGCCTGGGGCGGTGAACTGCGTGTCAGGCGCCTGGCAGTTCGAGGTTCCCGCAGAGTCGCTGTTCGCTCTCACTTGGGAGCAGCCATGAGCATTCGTCAGCTATACAGCAAACTTCAGCGCAAGGGATTGATGGGAAGTCTGCGCTTGTTCACCGAGCGTTACCTGTATGCCCATCATCAGCTCATCTGGTTTGCCCGTGAGCTGCATGGCAATCCGCTGTCCTTGCCCCGTCGACACGCCTGGGAGTATGTGGATACACGAAGCGAGCTGCTGCCGGCGTTTGCAAAGCATTTCCCCGGGCAGATCGGCGTGATGCGTGACCTGCTGGCCCAGCCCGACCTGCACGGCTATGTCGCGCTGAACCAGCAAGGCGAGGTGTGCGCCTACATGTGGATCAGCCCACGGGATTATTATGACGCTCATTACTTCCGTGGCTGGTTTCCAGTCGCTGCCGGGGATGCCTACCTGTTCGCCCTGGAAGTGGCGATGGCCCATCGTGGCAGCGCGGTGTTTCTCGGCGGCCAGAACCATCTATGGCAACTGTTGCAAAAGCGTGGCTATCGACGGGCGGTGGCAGTGGTCGACGCCCACAACCACCTTATGCTGCGCCTGATCCGGCGCCTCGGTTTTCAGCCGGATGGACGCATTGTGCACGCTTATACCTTGTTCGGCTGTATCCGCTACACGCGCCAGCCTGCTGTTCCAATCCTGCATAAACAGGCCGCTGGGAGCGAGCCAGGGTTGGCCCGCTCCAAGTGATATCGCGCGTCGTTCAGAGGCGTTTTATGCGTTGCTGCAAACGCTTCAGCCAAGGCAGGCGCGCCACGTACAGATTGGCCAAGGCATGCCCGCTACTGATGGTCAGATTGCACAATGTGCGGCGTTCCAGATACAGCCGATTGAGCAGCTCGTTATCCGGTGCCGAGCAGGAATCCAGCCAGCGCAGGCCGCGGGCCTGGCGGGCATGGGCTCGACAGATATTTTCCAGCTCCAGCAGCACACCGGGCGCATAGCGCGCATAGGCTTCGTCATAAGCCGATTTGAAAGCGAAGGACCCTGGCGAAGCGATAAGATCACACACCATGGCCACCGGCCGGCCATCGAGGGTCATCGACAGCATGGCCAACTGCCCGCGATGATGAGCCTCATGGGCGATCTCCTCGAAGAAACGCCGGCAGCTTGAGCGGCTACCCAATGCGGTTTGTTCCTTGCCTTTCCAGCCCTGGAGTTCCAGCTCGACGAACGCATCGAGCCAGGATTGCAGGTTCGCATCCCCCGGCTGTAATTCGTGGATTTGCAGATTGCCTCGCTCCGCCAGACGCTCGCGTAGACGGCGGTACTCCTTGCGCTTTTTACTTGGCAGAGCACGTTGCAGATAATCCTCAGGATCATCGCCATGCACCAACAGCGCGCGCTGTACCAGGGACGTCTGCTGAAAGCGCATGCCGCGCAGCGGCAACTGTCGGCGCAACGCCTGTACCCATGCACTATCAGCGGTTACGGTGTTCAGCATAAGCAGCGGATAACGATAACGATGGCTCCGCAGCCAAAGGGCGAAGCTGCAGGCCACGTCAACCTCACGCCCACTTTTTAGCCAGGGGGCGGTAGAAAAACAGTACCGATGCCGCAGGTTTTGCAGGCCGAAAATCGGCAGGTAGTGGCAGGCACGCTTGACCAGTAACGGCAGAACGCCATCCAGATCGCTGCCACCTTCACGCACAAAAAATAACAACTTGATTGTCTTGTCCCGGCACAAATGTTCCAGCGCCGGACGCAGGGCCCAGGGAGCGTAAAACACATTGGCCTCGGAGGGGTTTTCCGCCAACCGCTCCCAGCGCTCAAGAAAAGGTTCGGCCTGTGAAAATGATGAGACTTCGACGACACGGTGACTGACCGCTGTGGAGAGCGGCATGGCTGCAGAAAGTGAAGCGAGGTTATCCATGTGTGCATCCCTGCAAAAACCAAAGCGGAAGCTGCCCAAGGGGACAGAAGAGTGAGTCGGCCCCGGTTCGCTTGATGACATGCCTGTCACCGGCCTAACCACTCCTTTGGTTAGGGGGCGCTCGATGCTGTTGCGAACTTTAGCCGAAGAAACAAACCCGACCCGGCAAACGGACCAATGCCCGCCTACTCTTGGCCATCAATATGTTTCTTGCTTTGTCAGTGCGCCAGCCTTGGCAAAGCCTGCTATACATCCCTGCAGTCAATGCGGCAGCAGGACGTCGCCGCACTGGTAAAAACCCCGCCAAGTGCGCCCTGGTGCGCGATTCGTCTTACCTTTCAGCCTGAGCGACTCGGTCATGGATTACCGCTTCCAATGGTGTCATTCCCTTTCCGCCACCGAATTTCCACTGCATGCCTACAACCAACTGTGCAACCGGCTGCCGCATTGCACCCCGTTCAATCACATCGGTTGGCTGATTGCCGCCGAACAAGCCCTGGAGCCGAATCAGCAACTGCTTATTTTGCTGGCTTGGGAGGGTGATCAGCTGCGTCTGTGCCTCCCGCTGATGCAAATGCGCGACGCACGATTTGGCTTTTCCTGGCGCGTACTGCGCCACCTTGGCTATCCGCTGAGTGACCGCTTGGCACTGGTCTGCCAACTGGATGAAACCGGGCTAACCCGAGCATGGAAGGAAATCGGCCGGCGCCTACCCCATAGCGTCATGCAGCTTAACGAGCTGACCACCGATCAGAACACCCAGCGCAGCATGCAGCATTGGGCACGCCTGAGCTCAAGCCATCATTGTCATTTGAGTTGCCGCGCGCCGTTTCATCGGATTACACCCGAGGATCACAAGGAACCTAACCGTGACCTGCGTTACAAGTTGCGCCGGGCTCGCAAGCGCAGTGACGAACGCGGCGCAGTAATCCGCCGCGTGGTGCCAGACGCCACCAACATCGGTGCTGTGCTGGACAGCCTTGCCGCCGTGGAGCAGGTCAGCTGGAAAGGCCAGGAAGAAGTCGGCATTTTCTCCGGCACGCGCCGCAGCTGGATGATCCAGGCATTTACCGCATTGGCGGCCAATGACCTGGTCCGCGTGGTCATGCTTGAACACGAAGGCCGTTGCATCAGCTACCGACTGGCCCTTTTGCATAACGGTCGCATTTATGACTACAACTTGGCGTTTCTGCCGGAATATGCTGACCTGGGCAGCGGTCGCCTGTTGCTGGATGAGTGGATACGCTGGGGCCTGGAAGAGGGCTGGCAGTGGATCGACGCCTCGCGCGTCAGCCGCAGTGGCTCAACCCACCAGTTGCATGAGCGCATGAGCGGACAGGTCGAACACCTGCGCTGGAGCTTCTATTCCTGGAGTCCTACGGGAATTTTGCTCGGCCTTGGCCATCGCCTGTGGGAGTGGCGCAAGCAACGCCAGGTTGTCCCGGCTTCAGGCTCCGGCAAGTTGCAGGAGGTAAGCCGATGATTGCGCGCGTCATTATCAATGCCGATGATTTCGGCCTCAGTTCTGAAGAAAACCACACCATCATCAGCGCGTTCGCACAAAACCTGATCAGCTCGGCCACTCTGATGGCCAACATGCCCGGTTTTGTCGAGGCCTGTGAGCTGACCCGGCAACATCGCCTACAAGGCAAGATCGGGCTGCATTTCAACCTCACTTATGGTCGCCCGCTGAGCCAGCCGATTCAGGCCGAACGGCGAGTGTGCAGCCCGAGTGGCGACTTTGACCTGCAGTTTCGGCAGCATCAGCTGTGGCTGCCAAGGCGCACCCGCCAGGCCATTGAAGAGGAGTTGCGCAGTCAATGGCAGCGCTGCCTGGAGCATGGCGTGCGCCCTAGCCATATCGACTCGCACCAGCATGTGCACAACATCTGGCCAATCGGCGAAGTGGTGGCCCGCTTTGCTCGCCGCCAGGGCGTGCCGCTGCGCCTGGCACGCAATTTGGGCCGCAACCTGACCTTGCCCAAGCGCGTCTACAAGCGCTTGCTCAACTGGCGACTGCGCACGCTTGGCCACGCCAGCGCCGACCATGTGTGCACACCGCTGGACTTGCACCACGGCGCGTTGCCCAGCGGCGGGATTCTTGAGGTCATCGCGCATCCCAGTCGTCTGGACGACGATTTCGGCGATGCCTACCTGGAGCAGAACCAGTCATTGACCGAACTGCTGGCGCGGCGTCTGGCCAACGTGCCGCGCATCGCCTATTCCGCGCTGCCGGGCGTCGTTCAGTAATCGTCATGCAGACGATGAATTTGTCGGCGCTGCTTCTTGCTCGGCCGCCCCTCGGTGGTGATGCCCAGGGCGCCCGCCTTGCGCAAAGCCGCCGCCTGCTCGCGCTTGGCAATGCTTTCGTCGGTTTCCCGATACAGCGCTTGCGCTTCAGTCGCGCCGCGACGCACCGCGGATAGGGCCAAAATGACCACGGTGCGCTCATCGAAGCCGGTGCGCAGAGTCAATTCATCACCGCATTTAGGCTCCTTGGCAGGCTTGCAGCGTTCGCCGCGGCAATGCACCTTGCCGCCTTCGATCGCCGCCTTGGCCAAGGCACGTGTCTTGAAAAAACGTGCAGCCCAGAGCCATTTATCCAGGCGGATCTTGTCAGTGTCTTTGTCGTTCATCAGTCTCTCTTCCAGGCCCGGTCGGGGATCGTGCCTTCTCAGCGTACAACAGATGCAGTTATTGCCGGGGCGCTCTAGAATGCGCGCCGCGCGGCCCGCTCCGAAGAGCGGCAGCGCCGTCGAGTTCCAACAGACTCACGACGTACGCACAACGGCCCCCCGACTGAAGCTGTTTATCCTTCATATCAACAGTTGCGAGGCGCGCGGCCAGACACCTATAACGGGGAAAGCCCACATTCGGGGAGCGCCCGCCTTGAAAACCTTTGACGACCTGAGCGCGATCGGCCTGCGCGAGTGGATTGCCTTGCCCGAACTGGGGTTGAGCGGCCTGCGTGCCAAAATCGACACGGGCGCCGGAACCTCCGCCCTCCACGCCAGCGATATTGAGCCGTTCCAGCACGAAGGCGAGGACTGGGTTCGCTTCACCGCCCATCTGGGCGCGCTCATGCAGCGCCGTCGGCGGTGCGAAGCACCCTTGGTCGCGGTGAAAAAAATCAAGAGTTCCAACGGCCTGACCCAGCTGCGTTACATGATCCGAACTGATTTGACGCTGGGTGATCGCACCTGGCCGGTGAACTTCACCCTGACCTGCCGCAAGGCCATGCGGTACCGGGTATTGCTCGGCGCCAAGGCGCTGATCGACGGTCAATTGGTCGTCAATCCGGCTCTTTCCTATATCCAGGACAAACCCGTGCTCGCCAACCTTGAAGGTGAATCATGAAGATCGCCATTCTGTCGCGCAACCCGCGCCTGTACTCCACTCGCCGCCTGGTTGAGGCCGGTCAGCAACGCGGCCACGAAGTGGTAGTGATCGATACCCTGCGCGCCTATATGAATATCGCCAGCCACAAGCCGCAGATCCATTATCGCGGCAAGCCGCTGGAAGGCTTCGATGCGGTGATTCCGCGTATTGGCGCCTCGGTGACCTTCTACGGCTGCGCGGTGTTGCGCCAGTTCGAAATGATGGGGGTGTTTCCGCTCAACGAATCGGTGGCGATCAGCCGTTCGCGGGACAAGCTGCGCTCGCTGCAGCTGTTGTCGCGCAAGGGCATCGGCCTGCCGGTCACCGGCTTTGCCCACTCTCCGGACGATGTGCCCGACCTGATCCAGATGGTCAGCGGCGCGCCGCTGGTGATCAAGGTGCTGGAAGGTACTCAGGGTATCGGCGTAGTTTTGTGCGAAACGGAGAAGGCCGCCGAATCGGTGATCGAGGCGTTCATGGGCCTCAAGCAGGACATCATGGTGCAGGAATACATCAAGGAAGCCGGCGGCGCCGACATCCGCTGTTTTGTGGTCGGCGATAAGGTGATTGCGGCGATGAAGCGCCAGGCCAAGCCTGGCGAGTTCCGCTCCAACTTGCATCGCGGAGGCTCTGCTAGCCTGATCAAGATCACCCCCGAGGAGCGCATGACTGCCTTGCGCGCCGCCCGAGTCATGGGCCTGAATGTCGCCGGGGTGGATATCCTGCGCTCCAATCACGGCCCACTGGTCATGGAAGTCAATTCCTCACCCGGCCTGGAAGGCATCGAAACCACCACCGGCAAGGATGTGGCCATTCTGATCATTGAGTATTTGGAAAAGAACGCCGCCCATGGCCTGACGCGCACCCGCGGCAAGGGTTAATTCAACCTTTACGGTTAGGCCGCGTCTCGCGGCAACAACAGCCCCAGCGGCAAGCAGACCCGCGCTTCCAGGCCGCCGCCCTCGCGGTTGCGCAACTCGACGCTGCCGCCATGCAGCGCCGCGATGCGCTTGACGATTGCCAGGCCCAGCCCGGTGCCGGTACCGCCACGGGCACGATCGCCACGTATAAAGGGATTGAAGATTTCCTGCAGCTCCGACTCCGCCAACCCGGCGCCCCGATCCAGCACGCTGAGCACCACATAAGGCGCGCCCTGATCACCGGCCACGCTGGCAGCCACCTCGACCTCGCCACCGCCATAGCGCAGGGCATTTTCGATCAGATTCACCAGCAGGCGCTTGATCGAGATGCGCCGCAAGGGCATTGGCGGAATGTTCTCGAGATGCAGAAATACCCGCTCGTGCTGCTGGTTGTACGGCACCGCCACATCCCGCACCAATGCGCCGAGGTCCAGGGCCTCCACCGGCTCGTCGCGGCCATCGCGGATGAACGCCAGGAACTGATCGAGAATTGCATCCATGTCCTCAATGTCGCGGATCATGTCCTCGGTCAGCTCGGCATCGCTTGGCAGCAGCTCAAGGGACAGGCGCAAGCGCGTCAGCGGCGTGCGCAGGTCATGGGACACGCCGGCCAGCATCAGCTCGCGCTCGCGGGCGGCCTGTTCGACGTCCTCGGCCATCTGGTTGAAGGCCCCGTAAACTTCCGTCAGTTCGCTCGGGGTCTGGCTCACCGGCAGGCGCACGCTGCGCCCCAGGCCCAGTTGCCGTGTAGCCAGAACCAGGCGATTGAGCGGCGCATTGAGCATACGCACGAAAATCCAGGCCGCCGCGGTGGACAGCAAACCAATGCCGAGGAACCAGCCGAGCACGCTCCAGATGCGCTGGCCGCGCAAGGGGTAGGGGTACATTGGTACACGCAGCCAGTCATCGCCAAGGCTCGGCGCATATACCCACAGCGCGGGGGAATTCAGTGCGCGCAGGCGCACCTCGGTTTCCGGCCCCAGTTCATCCTGCATCTGCCGGGCGAAGATATCGCTGTAGGGCCAGTGGTACTCACCCGAGGGCACCCGCTCGCGCGCCTCGACGCGCAGCCCGGCCGCCTCGGCAATGCGCGGACGGTCTTCTTCGGGCGCCGCCCAATAGGCGCGCACGGTGAGTGCTGCGCCGTGACTGTATTGACGATCGAACAGCACGTCCTCGTTCATCATCAGGTACACCAGGGTCAGCACCTTGGAGAACAGCACGACGATGAGCACCATCCACAAGGTGCGGGCGAAGAAGCTTTGCGGGAACCAGAACGGGGTCTTCATAATTAAAAGCCGAAATAAAGCGCTGGAGGCTGAAAAGCTGGACGAAAAAGCGTAAAGCCTCCAGCTTTAAGCGCTTTATCGGCCTTCAGCCCTTATTCCCATCCGGTACGAACACATAACCCACGCCCCACACCGTCTGGATATAGCGCGGCTTGGACGGGTCCGGCTCGATCAATCGGCGCAGGCGCGAAATCTGCACATCGATGGAGCGCTCCAGGGCGTCCCATTCGCGGCCTCGCGCCAGGTTCATCAGCTTGTCGCGGGTCAACGGCTCGCGGGCATGCTGGACCAGCGCCTTGAGCACGGCGAACTCACCGGTGGTGAGCATCTGTACCTGATCGCCCTTTTTCAGCTCACGGGTCGCCAGGGACAGCTCATAGTCGCCAAAACTCACCGTTTCGTCCTCGCTACCCGGCGCGCCGGGTACCAGGGGCGCCTGACGACGCAGCACCGCCTTGATGCGCGCCAGCAGTTCGCGAGGATTGAACGGCTTGGCCAGGTAATCGTCGGCGCCTCCTTCCAGGCCCTGGATCCGGCTGCCCTCGTCGCCCTTGGCGGTGAGCATGATGATCGGCACCTGGTTATTACCCTCGCGCAGCCGGCGGCAAGCGGACAGGCCATCCTCGCCAGGCAGCATCAAGTCGAGCACCACCAGGTTGAACAGTTCGCGGGCCAGCAGACGGTCCATCTGCTCGACGTTTTCCACGGTACGCACCCGGTAGCCCTGCTCATCGAGGAAACGCTCAAGCAAGCGCCGCAGGCGCGCATCGTCGTCGACCACCAGGATCTTTTCGCCTTCGCTGAGTGATGCACTGCTGGTCATGGAAACTCCCCGAAAAATGATGTCGCGCATTATCGCGCAGCGACCTTTTATACACTGCCAGGCATTGTTAGCAGATTTTTCGGCCAGCGCCCTGCGCCAATCCGACCGCCAAGCGTTACCCGCGGTACGTGAAGCTTGCCGCTGGCCGCCTGGCGCTGCTTTAATCCCGCCCTTTCGCGCAGGCTCGGCCTGCATGGCTCGACTGACCCAGGTAACCACATGGACAGCATCAATTCCCGCATCGCCAACGAACTGGGCGTGCGCCCCCAGCAGGTGGCCGCCGCCGTGGCGCTGCTCGACGAAGGTTCCACCGTGCCTTTCATTGCCCGCTACCGCAAGGAAGTCACCGGCAGCCTGGACGATACCCAACTGCGCACGCTGGAAGAGCGCCTGCGCTACCTGCGTGAACTGAACGAGCGCCGCGCGGCGATCCTGGCCAGCATCGAGGAGCAGGGCAAGCTGACGCCGGAACTGGCCCGTGAGATCAACCTGGCCGACACCAAGACTCGCCTCGAAGACCTCTACCTGCCCTATAAGCAGAAGCGCCGCACCAAGGGCCAGATCGCTCTGGAAGCCGGTCTTGGCGATCTGGCCGACGCGCTGTTCGGCGACCCGACGCTGAATCCCGAGAGCGAAGCCGAACGTTTCGTCGATGCGGAAAAGGGCTTTGCCGACGTCAAGGCTGTGCTCGAAGGCGCGAAATACATTCTCATGGAGCGCTTCGCCGAAGACGCCGACCTGCTCACCAAGCTGCGCGGTTTCATGAAGGACAACGCCACGCTCAGCGCGCGTCTGGTGGCCGGCAAAGAAGCCGAAGGTGCCAAGTTCAGCGACTATTTCGAGCACGATGAAGTGCTCAAGAACACCCCCTCGCACCGCGCCCTGGCGATTTTCCGCGGCCGTAACGAAGGCGTGCTCAGCGTTAGCCTCAAGGTTGGCGACGAAGCGCCGGGCGTCGCTACGCCGGGCAGCATGCACCCGGGCGAGGTCATGATCGGCGAGCGCTTTGGCATCACCAACCAAGGCCGCGCCGCTGACAAGTGGCTGGGCGAAGTAGTGCGCTGGACCTGGAAGGTGAAGCTCTACACGCACCTGGAAACCGACCTGCTCGGCGAGTTGCGCGAAGCCGCCGAAGACGAGGCGATCAGTGTGTTCGCCCGCAACCTGCACGATTTGCTGCTCGCCGCGCCGGCCGGCCCCCGCGCCACCCTGGCGCTCGACCCCGGCCTGCGCACCGGTTGCAAGGTCGCCGTGGTGGATGCCACCGGCAAGGTGCTGGACACCGCCACCGTCTACCCGCACGCACCCCGTAACGACTGGGACGGCACTTTGGCGATCCTGGCCAAGCTGTGCGCCCAGCACAACGTCGACCTGATCTCGATCGGCAACGGCACCGCCAGCCGGGAAACCGACAAGCTGGCCGGCGAGCTGATCAAGAAACTGTCGAGCCTGAAACTCACCAAGGTGATGGTCAGCGAGGCCGGCGCCTCGGTGTATTCGGCCTCCGAACTGGCCGCTCGCGAATTCCCCGAGCTGGATGTGTCCCTGCGCGGCGCAGTGTCCATCGCCCGCCGCCTGCAGGACCCACTGGCCGAGCTGGTGAAAATCGAGCCGAAAGCCATCGGCGTCGGCCAATATCAGCACGACGTGTCGCAACTCAAACTGGCGCGCTCGCTGGACGCGGTCGTTGAAGACTGCGTGAACGCCGTGGGCGTTGATGTGAACACCGCCTCGGCCGCGTTGCTGGCACGCATTTCCGGCCTCAACGCGACCCTGGCCAACAACATTGTCCAGTACCGCGACGCTAATGGCGCTTTCAAATCCCGCGCCGAGCTGAAAAAGGTGCCGCGTCTGGGCGATAAGACCTTCGAGCTTGCCGCCGGCTTCTTGCGCGTGATGAACGGCGATAACCCGCTGGATGCCTCGGCCGTGCACCCGGAAACCTACCCGCTGGTGACCCGCATAGCCGCCGACACCGGCCGCGATATCCGCACGCTGATCGGCGATTCGAGCTTCCTGAAGAAGCTTGACCCCGCCAAATTCACGGACGAAACCTTCGGCCTGCCGACGGTGACCGACATCCTCAAGGAATTGGACAAGCCCGGCCGCGACCCGCGCCCGGAGTTCAAGACCGCCGAATTCCAGGACGGCGTCGAGACGCTCAAGGACCTGGTGCCGGGCATGGTGCTGGAAGGCGTGGTGACCAACGTCACCAACTTCGGCGCCTTCGTCGACATCGGCGTGCATCAGGACGGCCTGGTGCACATCAGCGCGCTGTCGGAGAAGTTCGTCAAAGACCCCTATGAGGTGGTCAAGGCCGGTGACATCGTCAAGGTCAAGGTCATGGAAGTGGACATCCCGCGCGCCCGCGTCGGCCTGTCCATGCGCATGTCCGACACGCCTGGCGAGAAGGCGGAAGGCGCACGCAGTGGCGGCGGCAAGCCACGCGGCAACTCGCCGCGCAGCGAGCGTCACTCCAGCCAGGACAAACCCGCACCGGCCAACCCCGGCATGGCCGCGCTGTTCGCCAATGCCAAGAGCCTGAGGAAGTAATCGTGAACGTGCAAGAAGAAGCCATCGGTAAAAGCAGCGCCTTCGGGCGCCTGCTCGGCCTGGAAATCATCAAAGCGGAAAAGGGCGAGGCGCTGCTGCGCCTGAGCATGCATGACGGCCTGCGCAACCTGCATGGCAAGCTGCACGGCGGCGCACTGTTTTCGCTGATCGACACGGCCATGGGCCAGGCCAGCCACAGTCTGTTCGACGGCGCCCCAGGCAGCGTGACGCTGGAGTGCAAGATCAACTACATCCGCCCCGTCTCCGACGGCGATATTCTCTGCCGCGCCTGGGTGGTCCATGCCGGCCGACGCACGCAGGTGATCGAAGCGGAAGTGCACCAGGGTGAAAAACTGGTGGCCAAGGCGCAATCAACATTTGCCTGTCTATAAAAGCGGCCCCTCGCGTAACGCGGGAAGGCTGTTCTTGATCCTGAACCAGGCAGGCCACCCGGCTCGCCTGTTAGGCTGTAGCCTGCATCCCCCTTGTAGTCCGTGTTGTCCAACCCCATATTGGGGCGACTCACGCGCGTAGGAATTCTGAACTTGAGCGATCTTCTCACCCGCCGCCTGGCCTTGCTCGGCGAGCCCGTCCACCTTCCACTGCTCACCCAGACCTTGCACGGCATTGAGCGTGAAGGCCTGCGCGTCGATACCCGCGGGCACCTGGCACAGACCCCGCACCCTGCGGCCCTGGGTTCTGCACTGACCCACGCGCAGATCACCACGGATTATTCCGAAGCCCTGCTGGAGTTCATCACCGGCACCGCCAATGACCCGGCAGACACGCTGCAGGAACTGGAAACGATCCATCGCTTCACCAGCAGCCAGCTCGGCGATGAGCTGCTGTGGAGCCCGTCGATGCCCGGTCCGTTGCCGGACGAAGCGGACATTCCCATCGCACGTTACGGCAGTTCTCATGTCGGCCAACTCAAGTACGTGTACCGCAAGGGCCTGGCTGTGCGGTACGGCAAGACCATGCAGTGCATCGCAGGCATTCATTACAACTTCTCCCTGCCGGAAGCCCTGTGGCCCCTGCTCAAGGCTGTCGAGGGCGACAGCCGCAGCGACCAGGATTATCAGTCGGCGCGTTATATCGGCCTGATTCGTAATTTCCGCCGCTACAGCTGGTTGCTGATGTACCTGTTCGGGGCGTCTCCTGCGCTGGATGCCAGCTTCCTGCGCGGCCGTTCGCACCAGTTGCAGCAACTGGATGCCGACACCCTGTACCTGCCGTGGGCCACCAGCCTGCGCATGAGCGACCTGGGCTACCAGAGCAATGCCCAGGCCAGTCTGACGCCCTGCTACAACGACCTGTCCAGCTACACCGAAAGCCTGCGCACGGCGGTGTCCACGCCGTACCCGGCTTACGAGGCCATTGGCACTAAACAGAACGGCGAATGGCTGCAGCTGAATACCAATGTGCTGCAGATCGAAAACGAGTATTACTCGAACATTCGTCCTAAGCGCGTCGCGCGCAGCGGCGAGCGCCCACTGCAAGCCTTGTTGGCCCGTGGCATTCAGTACGTCGAGGTGCGCTGCCTGGACATCAATCCCTTCCTGGCGCTGGGGATCGATCTCACTGAGGCCCGTTTCCTGGATACCTTCCTGCTCTACTGCGCCCTGCAGGACAGCCCGCTGCTGGCCGATGGCGAATGCCAACGCTGCACCAGCAACTTCCTGAAAACCGTCAAAGAAGGCCGCCGTCCGCAGCTACACCTGCAGCGCGGCGAGGAACAGGTGCCGCTAACCCGCTGGGCTGCCGAACTGCTCGATGCCTTGGAGCCTGTCGCCACGCTGCTTGACCAGGCCCATGGCGAGCCGGTGCACCAGGCTGCCTTGCAGGCCCAACGCGCCAAGGTCGATAACGTTGAACTCACGCCCTCCGCTCAGGTACTTGCCAGCTTGCGCGAACGCGGTGAATCGTACACGGCGTTCGCTCTGCGCCAGAGCCGTGAGCATGCCCGCTATTTTCGCGCGCACCCGCTGGAGGCCAGCGAACAGCAGCAATTCGAAGCGCTGGCCCGCCGTTCGCTGGACGAACAGGCGCAGCTTGAGCGTGAGAACGACAACGATTTTGACGCCTACGTCGCCGCCTACCAGGCGAGCCTGCTGAACCTGGTGGTCTGACAGCCGCAGGACTGCCGGGGGATCGTGCAACGCGATTTACCCGGCGAGTCCTGAGTCACCCCCTCGGCCGCCGGCTTGCACCTGAAACACTGCAAAACTTCCTCGCGGTCTCACCTGCTTGGTCCCTCGCGGCCGTGCGCGAAACGGGAACAGACCCTAGTCTTATTCAGTATCTGTACACGATCCGTATCGGCAGAGGACTGCATCAATGGCGACCACCACCCTGGGTGTGAAGCTCGACGAAACCACCCGCGAGCGCCTGAAAAACGCCGCCCAGCAACTCGACCGCACCCCGCACTGGCTGATCAAGCAGGCGATCTATAGCTATCTGGAACATCTGGAAAGCGGCACTCGGCCGAACGAATTAGCGGGGCATGCAAGCAGCCCGACTCAAGAGGCTGCCGACGATGAACCGCTGGACGAACCCGTCCATCAGCCGTTCATCGAATTTGCCGAAAGCATTCTGCCGCAGTCCGTGCTGCGCGCGGCGATCACTGCTGCCTACCGGCGTCCCGAGCCGGAAGTGGTGCCGATGCTGCTGGAGCAAGCCCGCCTGCCGGCGGAAACTGCCGTCGCGGCCAACAAGCTGGCCTACCGCCTGACCGAAAACCTGCGCAACCAGAAGACCACCATCGGCCGAGCCGGGCTGGTGCAGGGGCTGTTGCAGGAGTTTTCGCTGTCGTCCCAGGAAGGCGTGGCACTGATGTGCCTGGCCGAAGCCTTGCTGCGCATTCCTGACCGGGGCACCCGTGATGCACTGATCCGCGACAAGATCAGCACCGGCAATTGGCAGCAGCACCTGGGTCAGAGCCCGTCGATGTTCGTCAATGCTGCCTCGTGGGGATTGCTGTTTACGGGCCGGCTGGTGGCCACCCATACGGAAACCGGGCTATCCAGCTCCCTCAACCGACTGATCGGCAAGGGCGGCGAACCGCTGATTCGCAAGGGCGTGGACATGGCTATGCGCATGATGGGCGAGCAGTTCGTCACCGGCGAAACCATCGGCGAGGCGCTGGCCAATGCCGCCAAATTGGAAGCCAAGGGCTTTCGCTATTCCTATGACATGCTTGGCGAGGCGGCGCTGACAGATGAGGATGCACAGCGCTACCTGATCTCCTACGAGCAAGCCATCCATGCCATCGGCAAGGCGTCCCACGGACGCGGCATCTACGAAGGGCCGGGCATCTCCATCAAGCTCTCCGCGCTGCACCCACGCTACAGCCGCGCGCAGTACGAGCGCATGCTCGACGAGCTGTACCCACGCCTGCTGAGCCTGACCCAACTGGCCCGCCAGTACGATGTGGGCATCAACATCGACGCCGAGGAAGCCGACCGCCTAGAAATTTCCCTCGACCTGCTCGAACGCCTGTGCCACGAACCCTCGCTCAAGGGCTGGAACGGCATCGGCTTCGTCATCCAGGCCTACCAGAAGCGCTGCCCCTACGTGGTCGACTACCTGATCGACCTGGCCCGACGCAGTGGCCACCGGTTGATGATCCGCCTGGTCAAGGGCGCCTACTGGGACAGCGAAATCAAACGCGCCCAGCTCGACGGGCTGGAAGGTTACCCGGTGTTTACCCGCAAGCTGTACACCGACCTGTCCTACATCGCTTGCGCACGCAAACTACTGGCGGTGCCGGATGCGATCTTCCCGCAGTTCGCCACCCACAACGCGCAAACCCTGGCCACCATCTACCAACTGGCCGGGCAGAATTACTACCCCGGCCAATACGAGTTCCAGTGCCTGCACGGCATGGGCGAGCCGCTTTATGAGCAGGTGGTCGGTAAAACCGCCGACGGCAAGCTGAATCGCCCGTGCCGCATCTACGCACCGGTCGGCACCCACGAAACGCTGCTCGCCTACCTGGTGCGTCGCTTGCTGGAGAACGGCGCCAACACCTCGTTCGTCAACCGCATCGCCGACCACTCCATCTCGATCCAGGAACTGGTGGAAGACCCGGTCGCCAGCGCCGAGACCATCGCCCACTCCGAAGGCGCTCTAGGCCTGCCCCATCCCCGTATACCCTTGCCACACGAGCTCTACGGCAAGACGCGCGTCAATTCGCAGGGTATCGACCTGAGTAATGAACATCGCCTTGGCTCGCTGTCCAGCGCCCTGCTGGCCGGCAGCCATGTCAGCTGGCAGGCACGCCCGCTGCTGGGCTGCCCGGTCGAAGAAAGCATCAGCGAAGCGGTTATCAACCCGGCAGAGCACCACGACCAGGTCGGCCAGGTGCAGAACGCCACGCTGCGCGATGTGGGCAATGCCCTGCAAGCCTCATTGCAGGCCGCGCCGCTCTGGCAGGCAACGCCACCGACCGAGCGGGCTGCCGTGCTGGAGCAGGCCGCCAACCTGCTCGAAGATGACATCCAGTCCCTGATGGGCCTGCTGGTCCGTGAGGCCGGCAAGACGTTTGCCAACGCCATCGGCGAAGTGCGCGAAGCCGCCGACTTCCTGCGCTACTACGCCGCCCAGGTGCGCGCCGACTTCAGCAACGACACCCACCGCCCACTGGGTCCGGTGGTGTGCATCAGCCCATGGAACTTTCCCCTGGCGATCTTCACCGGCCAGATTGCCGCTGCCCTGGCCGCCGGCAACACCGTATTGGCGAAGCCGGCTGAACAGACCCCGCTGATCGCTGCCCAGGCGGTGCGCATCCTGCACGAGGCCGGCGTACCGGCAGGCGTGTTGCAACTGCTGCCAGGCAGCGGCGAGGAGATCGGCGATGCGCTGGTGCGCGACGAGCGCGTCAAGGGCGTGATTTTCACCGGCTCCACCGACGTTGCTCGGATGATTGCCGGCAACCTGGCCGGCCGCCTCGATGCCCAGGGCCGACCCGTGCCGCTGATCGCCGAAACCGGCGGGCAGAACGCAATGATCGTCGACTCCTCGGCCCTGGTCGAACAGGTGGTCAACGACGTGGTAATTTCCGCCTTCGACAGTGCCGGACAGCGCTGCTCGGCGCTGCGCGTACTCTGCGTACAGGAAGATGTCGCCGAACGCGTGCTGACAATGTTGCGTGGCGCCATGGCCGAATACCGTCTGGGCAATCCAGATAACCTCAGCGTGGACATCGGCCCGGTGATCGACGCCGAGGCCAGGAACAATCTTGAACAACACATCCAGGCGATGCGTGACAAAGGCCACAGCGTCTATCAGGTCGCGCGCCGGCCCGGAGAAAGCCTGCAACGCGGCACCTTCTTGCTACCGACCCTGATCGAGCTGGACAGCCTCGCCGAGCTCAAGCGAGAAGTGTTCGGCCCGGTATTGCACGTCCTGCGCTACCGTCGTGAGGAGCTGGATAAACTCATCGAGCACATCAACGCCACCGGCTATGGCCTGACCTTTGGTGTGCACACGCGCATCGACGAGACCATCGCCCAGGTGGTCGATCAGGCCCAGGCCGGCAACCTGTACGTCAACCGCAACATGATCGGCGCTGTGGTCGGTGTGCAGCCGTTCGGCGGCGAAGGGCTGTCCGGCACCGGGCCAAAGGCAGGCGGACCGCTGTATCTGCACCGCCTGCTGTCGAGCCGGCCTGACGATGCCGTGAATCGCACCCTGCAGCGTCTGGATGCGCACACCCCGGCCGATACCGAACTGCGCGACCTGTGGCAGGCCGAACAGGGCCAACCTCTGACGCAACTGCAGGCCTGGGCACGGCAGAATGATCACGCCGAGCTGGCCGAGTTGACCGAACGCTTTGCCAGCGCTTCGCAAAGCGGACTGAGCCGTGTGCTGTCCGGTCCGACCGGCGAACGCAACAGCTACCTGCTGCTGCCGCGTGAACGGGTGTTGTGCCTGACCGACAGCGACACCGACCGCCTCATCCAACTGGCTGCCGTACTGGCGGTCGGCGGACGCGCGCTCTGGCCGGACAGCGAAGCCAGCCGGCAGCTGCGCACCCGCCTGCCCCAGCCAGTGCAGGCACGCATTGAGCTGGTGACTGACTGGACGGCACAAGGCGTGGAATTCGATGCCGTGCTGCACCACGGAGATTCCGATCACTTGCGCAAAGTCTGTCAGCAGATCGCGACCCGAACAGGACCGCTGATTGGCGTGGTGGGCTTGCATCCGGGAGAAATTGAAGTCCCCCTGGAGCGCCTGTTGATCGAACGCTCGCTAAGCGTCAACACCGCAGCGGCCGGAGGAAACGCCAGCCTGATGACCATCGGATGAGAGTTTGAAATAACCCCGACACCACGTAATTGGGCGGCCTCGCCCATTGCACGGTGTCGGGAGAAAAATTCCGGGATACCCGGGCAACCCGCCGTGCATGGCACCTGCGCGGCGGGTACTCGTGACGCTGATTGCATCCAGCCCATTCACCTGGTGCAAGCGACGCCGCTTACAGCAACGGCAGCATCGCTTCCCTGTCGACCTACGCCCGGCGCACCGTGGCCAGTAGCCCGGCGGCCGCGATAAACAAGGCACCGAAGCTGCGATTGAGGATGCGCTGCTGGCGCGGCGAGCGCAGCAGGCGCAGCACCTTGGCCGCCAGCCCGGTGTAACCGGCCATCACCACCAGGTCGACGGTGATCATGGTCGCAGCCATGGCCAGGTACTGCACCAGCTGTGGCTGGCGGGGGTCGAGAAACTGCGGCAGCACGGCCAGGATGAAAACAATCGCTTTGGGGTTGCTGGCATTCACCAGAAAGCCACGCAGTACCAAGCTCAACGGCCGCCCCAACGGACGCGCCGTCGTGCCGCTGGCATAGTCGCTGGGTGGAGCTTGCCACTGCTTCCAGCCCAGGTACACCAAGTAGGCCACACCAAACCACTTGATCAGGCCGAACGCCAACTCCGAGGTCGCCAACACTGCGCCCAGCCCGGCGGCCACGATGCCGATCTGCGCCGCCAATGCCAGCTGCAATCCCAGGGCATTCCAGTAACCGCGCCAAAACCCGTAGTGCAGACCGCTGGACATCGAGGCGATGGCCCCGGCCCCGGGCGACAGGCTGATCACCCAGCAGGCGATAAAGAAAGCGAACCAGGTGTCCAGGCTCATGAGCGGCTCCGGTAGAGAATGAAGGCTCGAAGTTTACGCCTGCATAACGCAGCGCGGCCAAGATTTCGACCCGCCAATCCGGTGATCCGGATCATCAGGTGACGCCTTGGCCGCGAGGAGCTGGACAGGTGTGGGGCAGCGCCCCGCACCACTCAGTCCGGCAGGTTTTTACCCAGTTTGATCGGGTCCTTGAGCTTGCGTCTCATCGCCTTGCGCATGCGGATATTCAACGCCTCGACGCCCAGCGAGAAGGCCATGGCGAAGTACACGTAGCCCTTGGGCACATGCACACCGAAGGCTTCGGCGATCAACAGCGTGCCGACCACAATCAGGAACGACAGGGCGAGAATCTTCAGCGAGGGATGCTTCTCGATGAAGTCGCTGATGGTGCCGGCGGCAAGCATCATCACCAGCACGGCGATGACGATGGCGGCGACCATCACGGGTACGTGTTCCACCATGCCCACCGCGGTGATTACCGAGTCCAGGGAGAAGATGATGTCGATCACCGCGATCTGCAGGATCACGCTCATGAAGCCAGCCTTGGCCGCGCCGCCGGGTGAGGCGTCATCCTCGACTTCACCCTCGACGCTGTGCCAGATCTCCAGGGTGCTCTTGAACAACAGGAACAGGCCGCCGAAGAACAGGATCAGGTCGCGCCCGGAAACGCCCATCTCGAACACGGTGAACAGATCGGAAGTCAGGCGCATGACCCAGGCAATCGACAGCAGCAGCAGGATGCGCGTACCCATGGCCAGGGCCAGGCCGAAGAAACGCCCCTTGGCCTGCTGCTCTTTGGGCAGGCGGGCGACCAATATTGAAATAAAGATGATGTTGTCGATGCCGAGGACGATTTCCAGGGCAGTCAGGGTTAAAAAGGCGACCCAGATTTCCGGGTTGGTAAGCCATTCCATACGATCAAATCTCGTTCTTGCTGAGTGGGGGAAGTTCGGTACCGCGCCAGCGACGCATCACTTTCTGGAAAAAAAGTGTGTTGGGGATCTGCACCAGGGCGCCGTCACTCTCTTCGGAAAGGTCTTCCAGAGTGGTATAGAGCATGTTGATCGACACAACACGGCCTTTGACCCCCGGCTTGTCGGCGGCGTCCAGCAGCTCCAGGCGATCGCCCAGGCGGAAAGGGCCAACCGTGAAGATCAGCAGCGCACAAAATAGGTTGGAGAGCACGCTCCAGGCGGCGAAGAACGCGACCGCAGCCACCGCCGCGAAGCCGGTAATTGCGGTCCACAGCACGGTGGCGGAAACGCCCAGACGCTCCAGCACCATGAGAATGGCGCTGCCCATGATCAGCCAGGTGAGTACGCCACGCAGCGGGATCAGCACTTCCATGGGCAAGCGATAGCGCTCGCCAATGCGCCAGATGAAACGGCGCAACATGCGTTGCACCAGCCAGGCCAGAAACAGAATCAGCAAAATTTGCAGGCCAGGGACCAGAATGCCAAACCATTCCTGTGCCCACAGCGGCAACCACTCTTTCATTCGACGTTCTCCAATTCTTGCTGCAACTTCTCAAGCAGTTCGAGCTTTTCCAGCCAGTGTTCTTCCAATTGCGCTTCGCGCCCCTTGAGCGTTGTCTGCTCGGCAAGCAGTTGCTTGAGCTCATCCTTGCGCGAGCCGTCGTACAGACCACCATCACCCAGGCGGGTTTCCAGCGCAGCGAGCTTTTCCTGCACCTCACCCAGCTGCTTCTCGAGCTTCTCGACTTCGCGCTTGTGCGGGGCCAGTTGCTGGCGCAGCGCGGCAGCGGCCTGGCGCTGGGCGCGCTTGTCGGTCTTGTCGCCGGTTGAAGGCGCCGCAGCGGGCGCCTGCCGCAGGCGGTACTCGATTAGCCAGCGCGCATAGTCGTCCAGGTCGCCATCGAAGGCCTGCACGCGGCCATCGGCAACCAGCAGAAACTCATCGGTGGTGCTCTTGAGCAGGTGTCGGTCGTGGGACACCACCAGCACGGCGCCCTCGAATTCCTGCAAGGCCAGGGTCAGCGCCAGGCGCATGTCCAGGTCAAGGTGGTTGGTCGGCTCGTCGAGCAGCAGCAGGTTCGGCTTGCCCCAGGCAATCAAGGCCAAAGCCAGACGCGCCTTTTCGCCACCGGAGAAATTCAGCACGGGCTCATCGCAGCGGTTACCGCGAAAATCGAAGCCACCGAGGAAATCACGCAACACCTGTTCGCGCTCGCCCTCGGCGATGCGCTGCAGGTGCAGCAACGGGCTGGCCTTGGGATCGAGGGCATCCAGCTGGTGCTGAGCGAAATACCCTATGGCCAGATTCTCCCCGCGCTGCAGACGACCGCCCAAGGCCTGAAGCTCGTCGGCCAGCGTCTTGACCAACGTCGACTTGCCAGCGCCGTTGGGGCCCAGCAGGCCGATCCGGCTGCCGGGCACCAGCTGCAGCTTGACCTTGTCGAGTACCGTCTTGTCACCGTAGCCGAGGCGGCCTTCGGCCAGATCCAGCAACGGACTGGACACTTTATTGGCTTCGCGAAAACGAAAGCTGAACGGCGAATCGATATGCGCCGCCGCCAGCACTTCGAGTTTTTCCAGTGCCTTGATGCGGCTTTGCGCCTGGCGGGCCTTGCTGGCCTTGGCCTTGAAGCGGCGGATGAAGTCTTCCATGTGCGCGCGCTGCGCCTGCTGCTTTTCGTACGCCTGTTGTTGCTGGGCCAGGCGTTCGGCGCGGGCGCGCTCGAAGGCCGAGTAGCCGCCGCGATACAGCGTCAGCGTCTGCTGGTCGAGGTGGGCGATGTGATCGACCACCGCATCGAGAAAGTCGCGGTCGTGGGAAATGAGCAACAGCGTGCCGGGGTAGCTTTTCAACCAGCCTTCCAGCCAAAGGATCGCATCGAGATCCAGGTGGTTGGTCGGCTCATCCAGCAGCAGCAGGTCGGACGGGCACATCAGGGCCTGGGCCAGGTTCAGGCGCATCCGCCAACCCCCTGAGAAGTCACCCACTGCGCGGCCCATCTGTTCGTTGGCAAAGCCCAACCCGGCCAGCAGCTTGCGCGCGCGGGCATCGGCACTGTAGCCATCGGCGTTGTCCAGCTCGGTGTGCAAACGCCCCAGCGCACTGCCGTCGTGGGCCGCCTCGGCGCGGGTCAGTTCGGCCTGGATACGGCGCAGGTTGGCATCGCCGTCGAGTACGTACTCCACCGCCGGCCGCTCCAGGGTATCGACTTCCTGGCGCATGTGGGCGATGCGCCAGTCGGCGGGTAACTGGCATTCGCCGGCGTCCGGGCTGAGCTCGCCGCGCAACAGCGCGAACAGGCTGGATTTGCCCGCGCCGTTGGCACCGATCAGCCCGGCTTTCTGCCCGGGATGCAGGGTCAACTCAGCCCCTTCGAGCAGGCGCTGCGGGCCACGTTGCAAGGTGAGGTTCTGGAGTCGGATCATCGGCGGGCGTCACACTCTATCGACATCGTTGGGGCAAGCGGCGATATAGTCCGTGCGGGATCTGGGCGGGCTGTGAAGGCATCGCCTGCCTGTTGCCGATCACCGGCTTCTCGGCTGCATCGCACGCGCTTGTCGGTGGCTTGTATGCGGCCGCGCAGTCTATCAGTTTCATTAAAAAGCAGCGCAAGGAGCTTGAATTGACCGACCTGTGGGATTTCGCGCTACGCCTTTACGCGCAGCCTGACGTAGAGCCCGCATGTCTGCGCTTGCAGGCCGGCGGTGCGGATGTCTGTCTGCTGCTTTGCGCCGCCTGGCTGGACCGGCGCGGAGTAGCCTGCGATGCGGCACGCGTGCAGCAGCTACGCAAGCAGGCGGAGCCCTGGCAGCGTACAGTGACCACTCAGTTGCGCCAACTGCGCCAAGAATGGAAATCTGCCGCCCAGGGCGATGCACAACTGACCGAGTTGCGTGAGCAGCTCAAGCGCCTGGAATTGCAAGCCGAGCAGGTGGTGTTGCAGCGTCTGGGAGCGATCGCGAGGGCCTGGCCGTCAATAGCAGGCGAGACGGATATGGTTTGGCTACGCGCCATTGCGGGCGAGACGGCCGACCCAGCAGCGTTGGCGAGCTTGCATCAGGCCGCAGCGTCCCTAGCGCGCGCACCCCATGACCGACTCCCTTAGGAGTCAGTCCGATGGCGGCTTTTATGCGTCGGAAACAGGTGCTGCCGAAGCCGTTGCTGCCTTGCGCGCAACCGGCTTGCGAGACGCGGTGGGCTTGGCGGCGGGCTTGCGCGCAGTGGCGGGTTTGGCGGGAGTGGTACTTTTCACAATTGCAGGCGTGGCGGCAGCGGCGATGCTCTCTGCCTTGCTGGTCGCACCGGCCGGTTTGCGCGCCACCGCGGTACGCGAGCGCGGCGCAGCAGCGGTGGTCTGGCGCGTCGCGGCAGCTTCGCGCTTGGCCAGCGCCTGGGTGGCAGCTTCTTTCACCTTGCCGATGCCCTGGGCGAGTTTGAGGCTTTCCTCGGCATCGGCTTGCAGTTGCGCGATGTAGGCACGGGTTTCGTTTTGCCGCTGCTGGAGGGAATCGAACAGCTCCTCCAGTTCCTCGATGCGTTTATGCGTCCTGGCCTGTGCCTTGGCCTTGCCGTTGGCAGCAGCGTCTTCCAGTTTCAGTCGCGCGTCGTGCAGTTTTTCCTGCGCCTTGCCACGTTGCTTTTCCAACTTGGCAAGCAATTTTTCAGCATCAATCTGCGCCTGGGCACAGGCCGCTTCCAAATGTTCGAGCAAGCTGCTCGAGAGTTGTTGCAACAGGTGCAGCGGGGTGTGGACAGTATTCTTCTTGCGGGCGGCCATGCTGCGCTCCTGCTTAGGCGTTGGCTTATGTTAGGCGAACCATTTTCAAGGTGAAATTGCTGCAGGTGAGGTCGCGGGTATGACGAGCACGCCCGCAACCTGATAAAAGCCGACCTGTCAGTTGCTAAGCTGCTCAGCCGCTTGGCGATGGGCGTTGTGCAACACCTCGATCATGCAGTCTTCCAGTTCGAACCGCTCGTGCAGCAACTGCCCAAGATGCTGCAGCTCATGAGCCAACGCAGGGTCTTCGGCGCAGCGACCTTTCGGGCAGCGGTCATTGAAGGCCACCGCCTGTTCCGTGATAGCTTCAATGCGGGGATAAATCTGCTTGGCCAGGTCCAGGCCACGTTGGTCGTTGAAATCACTGGCCTGACGCAGCAATTGCTCGTAGACCTCAAAATGTCCGGTGGATACGTAGTCGAGCAGGTGTT
The DNA here is from genome assembly GCF_052245235.1 of Pseudomonas sp. B392_1p. Classification (NCBI taxonomy): domain Bacteria; kingdom Pseudomonadati; phylum Pseudomonadota; class Gammaproteobacteria; order Pseudomonadales; family Pseudomonadaceae; genus Pseudomonas; species Pseudomonas sp. B392_1p. The sequence continues at coordinate 330,284 of NZ_JBQPXM010000001.1, read as the reverse complement.
GGCAAAAGGTTTGTAGATCCTTGGGGCGACGCTGCGCATCGTCTTCTTGCGCATGCAGGCTATCAAATACCTTGATCAGCTCATGGCGAGCTTGCAGCCAGCGATCAATCAGTTGGTGAACTCCACCCCAGCGCTCCTGGGCGTTTCGGCAGCTTTCTAACATGATGACCTCGCTTCCTTTGGTCTGTGACTTCGCGCCGCGCTCACACGACGAAATGATTCGCCGCGCCAAGCGCATTACTCAAGAGGCAGACAACGGATAAAGCACTTCCGCCGACGTCTTGACGCCAATGTAGGCTTTCGTCGCGCGGCGTTTCAACCGGCAGGCGGAGAAATCTTCATACATGCGTTTGAGAGCGAGGGCTCGAAAAACCCTGCCCTTTGACGATAAAGACAGGATTTGGGAGGCGTGCGGGCCAGTCAGGTGCGGCGAAGAAGTTGGTACAGGGCGAACAGCAGCATGCCGATGAAGGCCAGCAGGCTCCACTCCGGAATGCTCATGCCGAACAGGGTCCAACTGATCTTGGCGCAGTCGGCAGTGCCGTGCAGGAGTAGACGCAAGGTTTCCTGGAACGGTAGGGCTTCGAGCATGTAATCCAGGCTGGGCAAGCACGCCGGCAGCTCATCGGCCGGTATACCCTGCAGCCAGATCTGCCGCCCGGCAATGGCGGCACCGCCGGCGGCGCTCAGCAATGCCAGTGCAGCGTAGATACGTCGCCCCAGTCGAGCCGGACCATGCACGGCGGCCAGCAGGCAGACCAGACCGAAGGCGATGACGGCAATACGCTGCACAACGCACAGCGGACAGGGCTCGAGCCCGACCACATGCTCCAGATACAGCGCGCCGCCCATGATCAACAGGCTGGCGACGAAGGCGAGAAGGAACATTAAACGCGGACTGGCCTGGGACATGGAGGCACCGGAAAACTGGAAAGGCGCTACGGTAGTAGAAAGCGCCAAGGTGTTTCAAGGCGTATTGCCACTTCATGCTGCTAAATGCCGCGCAACGAGCACAGGGCTCAGCGCGGCGCGGGCAAGGGCGTGCGCGAATTAAACAAGCCCAGTCCTTCTTGAAACAGCTGGTTGCTGCGCTCGGTCTCGCCCAGGCGGTTCAGCAGGCGGGCCAGTTCGGCGCAGGTTTGCGGATCGCGGGAAAAGCCCAGACTGGCCTCGTAGTAATCCCGCGCCTTGCCCCACAATTGATGATGCAAGCTCATGCGGGCCAAGGCGCGCAACAGGACGGGGTCCTCGGCATGCTCGCTCAACCAGGCTTCGGCGCTCTGCAATTGGCGACCCGTATCGCTGCCACGTAGCTGCCCATACAGCTCCACCAGGCGCGGCTCGTAGTGTTTCTTCAACGCAGCGCGCAGCGTTTCCTCAGCCTGAGCCTCTGCGCCCGCCTGGCGCAACTGCTCGGTATAAATCAGCAACAACTCGGGATCATTACGGTGCGCCTGACCCATCTGCTGCCAAGTGTTATGCAGCGGTTGCAGCGTGTCGCCCTGTTCATGCCCATGCAGGCTTGCGTCAAGCAGGGCCGCGCGCCAGGCCTGACGCTCGATATCGCGCAGCTCGCTGTCCGCCAGCACCTTCTGCTTGCGCAGCTCGGGCAACAGGCCGACCACGGCCGCGCTATCGCCGCGCTGACGTTGCAGATCAAGCAAACGGCGCAAGACTTCCGGGTGATGGGGGTGACGCTCAAGCATGGCGCTCAAGGTGTCGTGGGCACCCTGCAGGTTGCCACGCGCCTGCTGCAGCTCCGCGTGGGTCAGAGCCACCGCCAGTTCGGCGCGCGGCTGACGGGTCAGGGCACGTTCGAGCAGGTTGTCGCTGCTTTCATAGTCCCCCAGCTGGTTGGCCGCACGGGCCGCGCCCAAGTAATACATCAATGGCTGCGGGTCCTGCTCGGCGGCCAGGCGCAAATGCTTGAGCGCCGGGCTCCAGCGACCCTCGGCGAGCTCCAGCAACCCTTGCTCGCTGGCCTTGCGGCCGCGCCGACTGCGGTGCCGACGCGACCAGGGATTGGCCAGCGCACTGGAAACACCCAGCACGCGTAACAGCACCCGAAGCAGATAAAACGCCAACCAGAGCACCAGCAACGCGGCCAGAAAGACCCACAGGCTGGACTCGTAGCGAAAGCCTTCATAGGCGATCAGCACATAGCCGCTGCCCCGGGCGATGCCCAACCCGACCACGCTGGCCGCCACCACCAGCAACGCAATCAGCAGTACGCCACGGATCATGGCGCAGCCTCCTGCTCCGCCTCGCCATTACGCGGGGTCTGACGTTGCTGCACATAGGCCTGCAGACTGAGCAGTGCCGGCCGCAACTCTGGCGTTTCTACTTCTACCGCCTGTTCGGCCAAGGCCGCGATCCGCTGGCGCAGACTCTGCACCGCCGGGTTGTCGACATCGAAATAGTTTTTCAGTACATCATCTGCCTGCCCCAGCGCGCTGCTATAGACCGGTGCTCGAGCATTCAGCGCGCCCCACTGCGCCTGTTCCAGGGCCAGCGCCAGTGCCAGGCGCACCTGAGACAAGCTTTGGCCGGCGAGCAACGGGCGAATGTTCTGGTCGGCATTCACATCGATGCGCACGAATTTCGAAAGAGTGTGCCACCAGCGTTGCCAGGCAGGCTGCGTCGTTTCTGCGGATGCGATTGGCGCGTCATCAGGCCGAAACTCGGGAGCCAGACGCGTCAAACGTTCGGCCTGCTCGCGCAAAGCTGCCAGCTGCAGGAACAGGCCGTTGCGGTCCGGTTGCGGCAATGCACGCAACGCCTCCAGCGCCTTGATCAGCTCACCACGCGCCGCGAAGGCCAGCGGATCGTCCTGGGCGCGCAGGATATCGTCGGCTCCCTGCACCAGCGCCGTGGCGCTGGCCACATCCTGCAGTGCCGAAAGGCGCAGCATGGCCAGGCGCAGCAGGTGTTCGGCTTCGGCCAGGCGCCAATCTTCGCGGCTGGCACCCAGCAGCTGGTTCAGGCTACTGGCCAGCTGCTGCTGATCGCCCTGCACACTCATCAGCAGCTGACGCTGCTCATCCAGTTGCGCAACGCTGGGCAATTCGCCCAGCCGCGCCTGCAAGCGCTGCTCGGCTTGGGTGAGGCGTTGTTCGCTGGTTTCCTGACTGCGCTGCCACTGCGCTTGCAGTTGTTGCCAATCGGCCTGCTGGCGGTCTTGCTGCTGGTTTTGCTGATGCAGCTGCCAGGCACTCCAGCCGCCTGCACCGGCGGCCAACAGGGCGATCAGCAGGGCCAGACCGGCCAGGCCTGTGCCTGTGCGGCGATCGCTTGGCGTTGGCGAGGGCGCGACAGTAGCGTCGGTAGCCGGCAGGGAAGGGCTTTGCGCGTCAGTTTCGCTCACGTATCCATCCTTTGCTTCAAGGGGCGGGCTGCTGCAGCGCCGCCAGCAAGGCCGGGGCGCTGGCGCCACGGCAATCCACAACAGTCCGGGCACCGGCCTCACGGGCGATGTCGGCCACCCGCGGGCTGGGCACGAACAAGGGTAGACGAGCCAGTTCCGGCCAGTCATCATTGGCCAGTTGCAGCAGGTGCTCGAAGCCTTGCCCGCTACTGACCACCAAGCCGTTGAGTGCTTCGTCCAGCACCCGCTGGCGTAACGTGCCGGGCGGGTATACAGGGAGTTGCCGGCGGTACAGTGGCAAAAAATCCACCTCGACGCCTTGGTTGCGCAACCGCTCGGCAAAGAAATCTCGGCCACCGTCGCCGCGCAGAATCAACACCTTGGGCTTGGGGACGGCAAGGGCCGAGGCCAGTTGCGGGAGTGCCAGCAGAGCCTCGCTGTCATCACCCATTTCCGGCCAGGCGACCGGCAGGCCGTAGTCGGCAAGAATGCCGCCGGTAGCAGCGCCGACGCTGAACCAGTGCTGGTTGATCGGCGGCTGTGGCCAATACTGATCAATACGCTCCAACCCCAGGCGCGCTGCAGGCTTGCTGACCGCCACCACCGCACAATAGCGGTCCAGGTTGAGCAACAGACTGCGCTGTTCGGGCGTTTCTTGCAGCGGCTCGATTTCCAGCAGCGGCAGGCTGCTGCTGAAAATCCCCTGCACCGCGAGCGTCGCGGCGAGGGCTGCGCATTCCTCGGCGGGCCGGGTCAGCAGCAAACGCCATTCATTCACGGATGGCCGGCCTCGCCATAGACCGCCTGGAGAATCTCTGCGGCGCCCTGTTCCAGCAGCGCCTCGGCGACCCGTACTCCGAGAGTTTCTGCTTCGCTGACGTCGGCACGGCCTTCGGCGCGCAGCAGGCGACCGCCGTCCGGTTGGCCGACCAGGCCGCGCAGCCACAGCTGGTCGCCTTCCAGTTCGGCGTAGCAGGCGATAGGCACCTGGCAGCCACCGTTAAGGTGTTTATTCAATGCCCGCTCGGCAGTGACGCGCCATGCAGTCGGCTGGTCATGCAGCACGGTCAGCAGCTGGTGGATTTCCGCGTCGTTGGTGCGGCACTCGATACCCACCGCGCCCTGACCGCCGGCCGGCAGGCTGTCGAGAACCTCGATGCGTGCGGCGATACGTGATTCGAAACCCAGACGGATCAGCCCGGCGGCGGCCAGAATGATCGCGTCGTAATCGCCGGCATCCAACTTGGCCAGGCGAGTATTGACGTTGCCGCGCAGGAAGTGGATGTTCAGATCCGGACGGCGCGCCAGCAATTGCGCCTGGCGGCGCAGGCTGGAGGTGCCGACCACACTGCCGGCCGGCAGCGCATCGAGATTGGCGTAGGTATTGGAAACGAAGGCGTCACGCGGATCTTCGCGCTCGCAGATGCAGTACAGGCCCAGCCCCTCGGGGAAGTCCATGGGCACGTCCTTCATCGAATGCACCGCGATGTCGGCCTCGTTCTCCAGCAGGGCGGTTTCCAGTTCCTTGACGAACAGGCCCTTGCCGCCGATTTTGGCCAACGGCGCATCGAGTAATTTGTCGCCACGGCTGACCATGGGCACCAGGCTGACCTTCAGGTTCGGATGGGCCGCTTCCAGGCGCGCCTTGACGTATTCGGCCTGCCACAGGGCCAGGGCACTCTTGCGGGTGGCAATGCGGATTTCGCGAGACATGGGTAATTCCAGAGTTGAACTGGCGGCGATGATAACAGGCTCGGGCCGCCAGCTGGATTGCCGGGGATCAAGCGGCGCCGCCGTCCTGCGTAACGGACGTTGCGCACTTGCTTGGGGGGCTGCCCTCCGACGGCTCCGCGCCTTATCAATACAGCGTATTGAGGTTAAGCCGCCCGACTCGCTGGCAGCTTACAGCGGCTGGGTAACAGGCCGTTAGTACAACCTGCTACAGCACCTGCATCAACTTGCGCACCCCGGCCACGTGCCGGCGGCTAACGGTCAGTGCCTCACCATCCAACCCACGTAGATACAGCTGGAAGTGCCCCAGAGGGGTACGCTGCAACCGTTCAATGCGCTCGCGTGCCACCAAGGCATTGCGGTGAATACGCACGAAGCGATCGCCAAACTCCTCTTCCAAAGCCTTCAACGGCTCATCGAGCAACACCTCACCGCCTTCATGGCGCAAGGTCACATATTTGTGATCAGCGATGAAATACACCACCTGTTCCAGAGGGATCAACTCAATACCTCGGCGGGTGCGTGCGCTGATATGGCTGCGGGGCTCAGCGTTCGGGCCGCCGCTCGGACGTGTCAGAGCGGCCAATTGCACCCGGTTGGGGCGCTGGGCCTTTTGCAACGCATCGGCCAGCGCCTCCAGACGCACCGGCTTGACCACATAACCCACCGCGCTGACTTGAAAGGCATCCACGGCGAATTCGTCATGGGCCGTGCAGAAGATCACGGCCGGGGGTGACTCCCGCTCACACAGCCTGGCCGCTACCTGCAGGCCATCCAGGCCAGGCATGCGGATATCGAGCAGGACTACGTCCGGCTTCAGGCTGTCGATCAGGGTCAAAGCTTCCTCGCCATTGCTGGCGGAAGGTTCCAGGGCCCGGTAGCCGTCCAGTTCACCAATCAGGCGGCTGAGGCGTTCGCGGGCCAGGGGTTCATCATCGACAATCAAGACATTCATTTTGCTCTGGCTTCCTGCGTGAGTCTCAACAAGGATAGCGTAGACAGGTGACATGCCGTCCGTTACGACGTTCCACGCTCAGACTGGCATCGGAGCCAAAAAGTGCCGTTAGTCGAGCGCTTATGTTGCCTAACGCCTGTTGCGTACCCCGTGTCGCGGGCGCTATGCCGTCCTGACAGGGATTGCCGACCCGCAATTCAAACCACCCCTCGTCATAGCGTGCGTCGATCTCCACCAGCCCGCCTTCGACCCGAGGCGCCACCCCATGGATCAAGGCATTTTCCAGCAGCGGCTGCAGCGTCAGATGGGGAATCATTACCTGGGCAGGCACCCCGTCCACATTCCATTCCACCTGCAAGCGGTTCCCGAAGCGGTAGTGCTCAATGGCCAGGTAACGTCGCGCCAATCCAAGCTCGTCCTTCCAGGTCACCAATGCACCGGGCTTGGCCAGGCTGGCACGAAACAAATCGGCCAAATCAAGTACGGCCTGTTCGGCCTTGAACGGATCGCTGACCACAAGGCTGGCAATGCTGTTCAGGCTGTTGAACAGGAAGTGCGGGCGTATGCGCGCCTGCAGCGATTCGATACGTGCCTGCAGCTCCGCCTGCTGCTGTCGGCGCCATTGGCTTTGCAGGTAAAAGTAGCGTAGCAGCAGTGCCGACATGATCAGGCTGATCAAGGCGTGGCGCAGGTACAGACGCGCTTCCGGGCTGGGTGGCCCGCCCAGCTCGAAATACTCGGTGACCCAAGTACAGCCCAGGGTCAGCACCACCACGATCAGACAGCACAACGGCCCCGCCACGGCCGGGCGCAAACGGGCCAGCCAGGGGCGCAGGCGACACAGCACGGCGGCGGACAGCAGCACGCACCACTGCACGAACAGCGAAGTCAGCGCCAGGCGCACCCAGTCGAAGCCGTGCAGCATCGGTTCGGCCAGTACCAACACCAGCACCAGCAGCTCAGCCAGCAGCACCAGGGAGAGCAGCGCCTCGGGCTCGCAGAGCTCAGGCACGAAGAAATCGTCCAGGGGCGCACGCGGCGCACCGTTCAGCCATTTAATTTGCATGGCTACAGTTTCCGCTCTGCCAGGTACGTCAGCAGCGATCTGGCGCACCGAACACAGTCGCCGTCCTAAGGAAGCGTGATGCGCTCGACAGCGTTGCACGGCAGCGGCGACAGGCCCGACCCTGCTATCATTCGCGCACCTTTTTGTCGGCATGCCGGCCGCCCCGAGCGTCCCGCCTGCCTGTTGCGCACCAGCAGAGAGCATTCCCATGAGTGTCGAGAAAACCAACCAGTCCTGGGGCGGCCGCTTCAGCGAGCCCGTCGACGCCTTCGTCGCCCGTTTCACCGCCTCCGTCGACTTCGACAAGCGCCTCTACCGCCATGACATCATGGGCTCGATCGCCCATGCGACCATGCTCGAGCAGGCGGGCGTACTGAATACCGAGGAGCGCGACGCGATCATCGCCGGGCTCAAGGATATCCAGGCGGAAATCGAAGCCGGCCAATTCGACTGGCGCGTCGACCTGGAAGACGTGCACATGAACATCGAAGCGCGCCTGACCGACCGCATCGGCATCACCGGCAAGAAGCTGCACACCGGACGTAGCCGTAACGACCAGGTAGCTACCGATATCCGCCTGTGGCTGCGTGACGAGATCGACATCATTCTCGGCGAGATCACCCGCCTGCAGCAGGGGCTGCTGGGCCTGGCCGAGGCCGAGGCCGAGACTGTGATGCCCGGTTTCACCCACCTGCAAACCGCCCAGCCGGTCACCTTTGGCCACCATCTACTGGCCTGGTTCGAAATGCTCAGCCGCGACTACGAGCGTCTAGTGGATTGCCGCAAGCGCACCAACCGCATGCCGCTGGGCTCGGCTGCCCTGGCCGGGACCACCTACCCGATCCAGCGCGAAATCACCTGCCAGTTGCTGGGTTTCGAAGCCATTTCCGGCAACTCGCTGGACGGCGTGTCGGACCGCGACTTCGCTATCGAATTCTGCGCCGCCGCCTCGCTGGCCATGATGCACCTGTCGCGCTTCTCCGAAGAGCTGGTGCTGTGGACCTCCGCCCAGTTCCGCTTTATCGACCTGCCCGACCGCTTCTGCACCGGCTCTTCGATCATGCCGCAGAAGAAAAACCCCGACGTGCCCGAACTGGTGCGTGGCAAGTCCGGCCGCGTGTTCGGTGCCCTGATCGGCCTGCTGACCTTGATGAAAGGCCAGCCGCTGGCCTACAACAAGGACAACCAGGAAGACAAGGAACCGCTGTTCGACGCCGCCGACACCCTGCGCGACAGCCTGCGCGCTTTTGCCGACATGGTGCCGGCCATCAAGCCCAAGCGCGAGATCATGCGCGAGGCGGCGCTGCGTGGTTTCTCCACCGCCACCGACCTGGCCGACTACCTGGTACGCAAGGGCCTGCCGTTCCGCGACTGCCACGAGATCGTCGGCCATGCGGTGAAATACGGCGTCGACACCGGCAAGGATCTGGCCGAGATGCGCCTCGACGAACTGCGCCAGTTCAGCGAGCAGATCACCGATGACGTGTTCGCCGTACTGACCCTGGAAGGCTCGGTGAATGCCCGTGACCACATCGGCGGCACCGCGCCGGCGCAGGTGCGCGCGGCGGTGCAGCGCGGCAAGGAACTGCTCGCAGGCCGTTGAAAGATGTGGGCGAGGCAGGCACCAGTCTGCCCGCTTAACACGGGAGCGAGCCCATGAGCGCGCGCAAGCCTCGCCTGCCCTTCGCCAATGCCTGGTTCTTTCCCGCCGCAGCGCTCTACGCTGCGGTCTTGCTCCCGTGGTCGGTACTGGCCCTGTTCGGCCTGCTGCCGACACCCGCCGGATTGCTCAGCCCGCTCGGGCATGCCCATGAAATGCTCTTCGGCTTTGCTCTGGCTGTGGTCGCCGGCTACCTGCTCGGCCCGCAGCCGCTGCCGCTCATCCTATCGCTGCTGGGCTGCTGGGCACTGGCGCGCCTCGGCTGGCTGTTCTGGCCGGGGGCCTGGTGGACAGTAGTTGCCGCCGCGCTGTTTGCCGGCGGCGTGGCCTGGAACGTGGTGCCGCGTTTTCTGGGTGCGGCGAAAAAATGGCGTAACCAGATCGTCGCGCCGGTGGTGGCCTCGCTCGCCCTGCTGAGTGCCATTGCCAGCCTACCCTTGCCGTTGGAATTGACCCCGCGCCTAATGCACGAAGCCTTGCTGCTGCTCGCCATGCTGCTGTTTTTCATGGGTGGACGAATCATCGCTCCGGCGGTGGCAGGGCACATGATGAGCCAGGGTCACATCCTGGATGCACGCGTACAGCCGAGGCTGGAGGGCGCGGCCTTGATCCTGCTGGGCCTCGCCTTGCTAAGCAATCTGCTGCCCTGGGCACTGGCCAGCCAGGTAAGTGGTTTCTTGTTGCTGAGCGTGGGCCTACTGGCTGGCGTGCGCCTGTTGCGCTGGCAGCCCTGGCGCTGCGCCCGACGACCCGACTTGCTGGTGCTGCTGCTCGGTTACCTGTGGCTGAGCGTGGGCCTGCTGCTGTTCGGGCTGGCGCTGCTGACGACTGCCCTGCCGTTGAGCGCCAGCCTGCACGGCTTGACCATTGGCGCGCTGGGCACCCTGACGTTCGCGGTGATGGCCCGTACGCGGTTGATCTACCGCCTGCGAGACGCCAACGCACGGCCCTGGATTCACCCTGTCGCCGTTCTGCTCAGCCTGGCGGCGCTGGCGCGCATCCTGCCGCCACTGCTGCAGCTGCAGCCTTTTCCCTGGCTGCTGCTGTCTGCGGCCTGCTGGTCGCTGGCCTTCCTGCTACTGGTCGTGCTGCTCTGGCAGACGCGCGGACGCTTTAACCAAGAGGACGCGAGCCCACCATGAATCTGCTTATCCGCCCCGCCAGCGCCGATGACGCTGCGCTGATTCTGCGTTTTATCACTGACCTGGCCATCTACGAAAAGGCCGAGCACGAGGTCAGGACCGACGCCGCCGGCATTTGCGCCAGCCTGTTCGCCGCTGACAGCAGCGCCCAGGCGCTGATCTGCGAGCGCGACGGCCAGCCAATCGGTTACGCGGTGTATTTCTTCAACTATTCGACCTGGCTGGGTAAGAACGGCTTATACCTCGAAGACCTGTATGTCGATCCTGCCCAGCGAGGTACTGGCGCGGGCAAGGCGCTGCTGCGCCATCTGGCAAGACTCGCAGTGGACAAGGGCTGCGGACGCTTCGAGTGGGCGGTGCTGGACTGGAACCAGCCGGCCATCGATTTCTATGAGTCGCTGGGCGCGCGCCCCCAATCGGAGTGGACCACCTACCGGCTGGCCGGCCAGGCGCTGCTGGATCTGGCAGCGGATTGAGCGCCAACGGCTGCTGAAAAACAAACGCCCCGGCTTCTGGCCGGGGCGTTTGCATTCAGACCTGTACAGGTCGCACAGGCTTGTTGCTGAGGTTTTCTTCTTTCATCTGCTCGATGGAATGCTTGCGACGCTCCTCCGCGCGACGGGTGAAGTACCACGCCGCGAAGGTGAACATCGACACCACCAGCAGGATCAGGCTGGCCACCGCGTTGATCTCCGGCTTCACACCCAGGCGCACGGCGGAAAAGATCTCCATCGGCAGGGTGGTCGACCCCGGACCGGAAACGAAGCTGGCCAGTACCAGGTCATCCAGCGATAGCGCAAAGGACAGCATGGCCCCAGCAGCCAGCGAAGGCGCAATCATGGGCACGGTGATCAGGAAGAACACCTTCCACGGCCTGGCGCCCAGGTCCATGGCCGCCTCCTCGATGGACAGGTCCAGTTCGCGCAGCCGCGCCATCACCACGATTGCCACATAGGACGCGCAGAACGTGGTATGGGCGATCCAGATGGTCACGATGCCACGCTCCGCCGGCCAGCCGATCAGCTGGGCCATGGCCACAAACAGCAACAGCAGCGACAGGCCAGTGATCACCTCGGGCATCACCAGCGGTGCGGTGACGAGGCCACCAAACAGCGTGCGTCCCCGAAACCGCGGAACGCGGGTGAGCACGAATGCCGCCAGGGTTCCGATGGCCACCGCGGCGATGGCGGTGTAGCAGGCGATTTCCAGCGAGCGCATGACCGCACTCATCAACTGGCGGTTATCGAGCAAGCCGACGTACCACTTCACCGACCAGCCGCCCCAGACGGTAACCAGTCGCGAGCCGTTGAAGGAGTAGATCACCAGAATGATCATCGGCAGGTAGATGAACAGCAGCCCAACCCAGAGGACGATGTTCGAGAAACTCCAGCGCCTCATGGCTTGCCCTCCATGACCTTGGCTTGCTTCGGAATGGAGAGCCGTTTGAACAGAATCATCGATCCTGAGCGTGAGAGCGTCATGGCTTGCCCTCCAGTTCCTTGGCTTGGTTACGGTTGAACAGAATAATCGGCACCAACAGGATCGCCAGCATCACAACCGCCAGCGCCGAAGCCACCGGCCAGTCGCGGTTGTTGAAGAACTCCTGCCAGAGCACCTTGCCAATCATCAGCGTCTCCGGACCGCCAAGCAGCTCGGGAATCACGAACTCGCCAACTACCGGGATGAACACCAGCATGCAGCCGGCGATAATGCCGTTCTTGGACAGTGGCACGGTGATCTTCCAGAAACTGGTGAAATGCCGCGCACCCAGGTCGGAGGCAGCTTCCAGCAGGCTTGGATCATGCTTCACCAAATTGGCGTAAAGCGGCAGGATCATGAATGGCAGATACGAATAGACAATGCCGATATACACCGCCAGGGTCGTATTGAGGATTTGCAGCGGCGTATCGATCAAACCCACGCCCATCAGCACACCGTTGAGCAGACCGTTGTTACTGAGGATACCCATCCAGGCGTACACGCGGATGAGGATCGCGGTCCAGGTCGGCATCATGATCAGCAACAGCAGCACCACCTGTTTTTGCGGGTCGGCCCGGGCGATGGCATAGGCCATCGGGTAACCGATCAGCAAACACAACAGCGTGCTGAACAGGGCGATTTTCAACGATCCCAGGTAAGCGAGCAGGTACAGCTCGTCCTCGCTGAGGAACACGTAATTGCCGAAGTTGAGCAATACCTGCAGCTGATTCTCGGCCCAGGCAAACACTTCGGTATACGGCGGGATGGCCACATCGGCTTCGGCGAAGCTGATTTTCAGAACAATCACGAACGGCAGCAGGAAGAACAGCAGCAGCCAAAAGAACGGCACGCCGACGACCAGTTGCCGCCCGCTGGGCAGCAGTCTTTTCAGGCCGGACGCTCTCATGACTGCAGCACCACGCCGCTGTCGTCGATCCAGTACAGATACACCTGATCATCCCACGTCGGGCGCTTGACGTTGCGCTCGGAGTTGGCCAGGAACGACTGGACCAGCACGCCTGACGCCAGCTTGATGTAATACAGGGAATGACCACCCAGATAGGCGATGTCATGCACGGTGCCTTGCACCCAGTTGTAGCCTTCGTGCTCGATTTCCGGCATTTCGCTGCTGATCAGCAGTTTTTCCGGGCGCAGAGCATAGGTAACGCGTTTGTCTTCAGCGCGCGTGCTGATGCCGTGACCGACATAGATCGGGCGTTCCAGCGCCGGGCAGGCAATCACCGCGTGGTCGCCGACGTCTTCGATCAGCTCGCCATCGAACAGGTTGACGTTGCCGATGAACTCACACACCAGGCGGCTGGCCGGCGTTTCGTAGATGTCCATGGGGCTGCCGACCTGGGCGATCCAGCCCTGGTGCATGATCGCAATGCGCTCGGCCATGGTCATGGCCTCTTCCTGGTCGTGGGTGACAATCAGGCAGGTCACGCCGACGCGCTCGATGATCGCCACCAGTTCCAATTGCATCTGCGAGCGCAGCTTCTTGTCCAGCGCACCCATAGGTTCGTCGAGCAGCAGCAGCTTGGGACGCTTGGCCAGCGAGCGGGCCAGCGCCACGCGCTGGCGCTGGCCGCCGGACAACTGGTGCGGCTTGCGCTTGGCGTACTGGCTCATTTGTACCAGCTTGAGCATTTCCGCCACGCGCGCTTCGACCTCCGCCTTGGGCAGGCTGTCCTGCTTGAGGCCGAACGCGATGTTCTGCTCAACCGTCATGTGCGGAAACAACGCATAGGACTGGAACATCATGTTGATCGGCCGCTCATAGGGCGGCAGATCGGTGATGTCCTGGCCGTCCAGGTAGATGCGCCCTTCGGTGGGCCGCTCAAAACCGGCCAGCATGCGCAACAGAGTCGACTTGCCCGAGCCAGACCCACCCAGCAGGGCGAAAATTTCGCCCTTGCGGATGGTCAGCGACACGTCGTCAACCGCCACGGTATCGTCGAATTGCTTGGTCACCCGGTCAATCTTGACCAGGACTTCCTTGGCTTGCTGATCGCCACTGAGGGCTTTCTTGTAGGCGCTAGAGGCCACCGCCATAACTATCATTCTCCCCGAAACTTCAACCCTGGCGCCGCCAGGCCGGATATTTCAATAGCGATGCAGAACGACGGAAGCAGTCAACCATTCCGCGCCCTTGCAGCAAGTCAAATCAGTCGTGCCGGCGCACTCGCCAGCCCCCGTCCGGACCCTCCGGCGCGGGGGCGCAATTGAAACATTCAGACGAGCGTGGGGCCAGCCCGGGCGCGGCTTTCTCGCCACTTATTGGCCGGATTTAACCTTGGTCCAGCTACGGGTCATCAATCGCTGCACCTTTGTCGGCAATTCGGCAGAAATATACAACTTGTCCAACACATCTTGCGGAGGGTAAACAGCCTCGTCCGCCAGCACGTCCGGGTCCATGAACTCGCGCGCCTTGAGGTTCGGATTGGCGTAACCGACATAATCGCTGACCTGGGCAATCACCTCAGGCTCGAGCAGATAATTGATGAAGCGGTGCGCCGCTTCCACATTACCGCTGTCGGCGGGAATGGCCAGCATGTCGAACCACAGGTTGGCGCCCTCTTCGGGAATCACGTAGGCGATTTCCACGCCCTTGCCGGCTTCTTCCGCGCGGTCAGCCGCCTGGAACACATCGCCGGAATAGCCCACCGCCATGCAGATGTTGCCGTTGGCGAGATCAGACACATATTTGGAGGAGTGGAAATAGGTAACGTAGGGGCGCACCGCCGCCAGCTTGGCCTCGGCCTTGGCATAGTCCTCGGGGTTCTGGGTGTTGGGGTCCAGACCCAGGTAATTGAGCATGGCCGGAAGCATCTCATCACCCGAATCGAGGAACGCGACGCCGCAGCTGGACAGCTTCTTCATGTTCTCGGGCTCGAACACCATGGCCCAGGAGTCAATTTCCACGTCATCGCCCAAGGCCGCCTTGACCTTCTCGACGTTGTAACCCAGGCCATTGGTACCCCACAGATAAGGGACCGCGTACTGGTTACCCGGATCGTTGACCTCCAGCTGCTTGAGCAGGGCCGGGTCCAGATTGCTCCAGTTGGGCAGCTTGCTCTTGTCCAGTTTCTGGAAAGCACCCGCCTTGATCTGCTTGCCAAGGAAGTGATTGGACGGCACGACCACGTCATAACCGGAACGGCCAGCGAGCAGCTTACCTTCTAGGGTTTCATTGGAATCGAACACGTCATAGACCGGCTTGATGCCGGTCGCCTTGCGGAACTCGGCCAGCGTGTCTTCGCCGATGTAGTCCGACCAGTTGTATATATGCACCGTGGTTTCGGCCTGGGCCGTGCCGGTCAGGATCAGGGCTGCGCTCGCGGCGAGCATGGCGTTGCGATAGGACGTATTCAATGGAGGATCCTCTTGCCAGCCGCGGTTAAAGCCACGGTCTTGCGTCGTTTAGTGGCGACCTGAAGGTCGCACTCATGGTGCCCTGACGAAATTCGCCCCGGGCATTGGGGTTACGCTCCCGGCCTTGCGGCCTGACTACGGTTTATTACGGTGTGAATGGCCGGCTGCACGAGCAACCGGCCGGGCCCGCACTTAACGACCGGACTTGATCTTGGTCCAGCTGCGGGTCATGGCGCGTTGCACTTTCTGGTCCAGGTCCGGGAAAGTGTAGAGCTTGGCCATCACCTCTTCAGACGGGTAGATACCCGGGTCGGTGCGAATCGCCTCGTCCACCAGCGGGGTGGAAGCGGCGTTGGCACTGGGGAACTGCACATAGTCGACGATCGCCGCCATTACCTCAGGCTTCAACAGGTAATTGAGGAAGGCATGGGCGTTATCGACATTCTTCGCATCGGCGGGAATGGCCAACATGTCGAAGAACGCACCCGCGCCTTCTTTGGGAATGTTGTAGCTGACCTTGATGGCGCCACCGGCTTCCTCGGCGCGCGCCTTGGCTTGGTAAACATCACCGGAGTAGCCGATCGCCACGCAAATATTGCCGTTGGCCAGGTCGGAGATGTACTTGGACGAGTGGAAATAGGCCACGTTCGGACGGATCTTGAGGAACAGCTCTTCGGCTTTCTTCAGCTCATCGGGCTTTTCACTGAGCGCGGGGTAGCCTAGGTAATGCAGCGCGGCGGGCAGAATCTCGGTGGGCGAGTCCAGGAAGGACACACCACAGGCCTTCAGCTTCTCGATGTTCTCGGGCTTGAAGACCAGTTCCCACGAGTCCACGGGCGCGTTATCGCCCAGCACAGCTTTGACCTTCTCCGGGTTATAGCCAATGCCGATGGTGCCCCACATATAGGGGACGGCGTACTGGTTGCCCGGGTCGCTGGAGTCCAGGGACTTGAGCAGGTTCTTGTCCAGGTTGTCCCAGTTGGAAAGCTTGCTCTTGTCCAGTTTCTGGAACACGCCGGCCTTGATCTGCTTGGCCAGGAACGGGTTGGACGGCACGACGACGTCATAACCCGAACCACCGGAGAGCAGTTTGGCTTCGAGTACTTCGTTGCTGTCGAAGACGTCATAAACGACCTTGATGCCGGTTTCCTTCTGGAAACTCTCCAAGGTGTCCGGAGCGATGTAGTCCGACCAGTTGTAGACGTGCAACACTTTTTCCTGCGCCTGGGCCAAGCCGGCCACGGCAGTCAGGGACAACGCGAGAAGGGTCTTGCCGAACATATTCATGCGTTACAGCTCCGATTGTTTATAGGTATCTGGAGTGACGTTGCTGACGAACCCGATCTTGCGGCTCACTACGGCGCACCCCCGGTGAGCCTGGCCAACGCACCGGCGAAGTCTGGCAAGGACCAGGGCCCGTGACAACAGGTGCGGCGGCGAAATTGTGAGCGGACTTTAAGGATTCTGCCGTTTCGCAATCGGCGTGACGGCAATAGGCCTTCAGCCCTTGCCCGACACTTCACGTACCGTTAGATCCAGACAGGTGCGCGCCTTGTCGATCAGCTCATCAATCTCCTCCTTGTTGATTACCAGAGGCGGGGCAATGATCATGGTGTCACCCACCGCGCGCATCACCAGGCCGTTGGCAAAACAGTGTTCACGGCAACGCATGCCGACTTCCAAGCCACTGTAACGCTCGTGGGTCTCCTTGTTCTTCACCAGCTCGATGGCGGCCACCAGTCCAACGCCGCGGGCCTCGCCCACCAGCGGATGCTCGGCCAGCTCACGCCAACGCTGCTGCAAGTACGGTGCCGTTTGCGTCTTGACCTGGTTAACGATGCCTTCGCGCTTGAGCAGGCGAATGTTGGCCAGCGCCACCGCCGCCGCCACTGGATGCCCGGAATAGGTGAAGCCGTGGGCGAACTCGCCGCCGCGGTCTAGCACCTTCACCACGCGCTCATGCACCACCACGCCGCCCATGGGGATGTAGCCGGAGGTGAGCCCCTTGGCGATCGGCATCAGATCGGGCTTGAGATCATAGTACTGGCTGCCGAACCATTCGCCGGTACGCCCGAAGCCGCAAATCACCTCATCGGCCACGAAGAGGATGTCGTACTTGGCAAGGATCTCGCGCACCTTCGGCCAGTAGCTGTCCGGCGGCACTATCACCCCACCGGCGCCCTGGATCGGCTCGGCGATAAAGGCCGCCACCCGGCCCTCGCCGACGTCGAGAATCTTCTTCTCCAGTTGCTCGGCGGCCCACACACCGAAGTCCTCGGGAGTCATGTCGCCGCCTTCGCCGTACCAGTAGGGCTGATCGATGTGCTCGATACCGGGAATCGGCAAGCCACCCTGGGCATGCATCCCTTTCATGCCGCCCAGGCTGGCACCGGCGATGGTGGAACCGTGATAACCATTCCAGCGCCCAATGACCACTTGTTTATCAGGCTGGCCCAAGGTTGCCCAATAATGGCGCACCATGCGCAACACCGTGTCGTTGGCCTCGGAACCCGAGCCGGTGAAGAACACATGGTCCAGCCCTTCCGGTGCCAATTGTGCGATTTCCTGCGCCAGCTCCAACGCCGGCGGGTGGGCAGTCTGGAAGAACAGGTTGTAGTAGGGCAGCTCGCGCATTTGCGCGGCTGCGGCCTCGACCAGCTCTTCGCGCCCATAACCGACATTCACGCACCACAGACCGGCCATGCCATCGAGGATCTTGTGCCCCTCGCTGTCCCACAGGTACACGCCCGACGCCTTGGTGATGATCCGCGCACCCTTGCGGTTCAGCG
Organism: Pseudomonas sp. B392_1p; assembly: GCF_052245235.1. NCBI lineage: Bacteria > Pseudomonadati > Pseudomonadota > Gammaproteobacteria > Pseudomonadales > Pseudomonadaceae > Pseudomonas > Pseudomonas sp. B392_1p. The sequence continues at coordinate 312,723 of NZ_JBQPXM010000001.1, read as the reverse complement.
CCTGGTAATCCGTGAAGGGGGCCAGGTGGTGCTGGCGGCTCAGAGTCTGCCATTGCTCGGTTTGCGGATTGCTCATCGATTCCCCCTTTGAACGCACTGTGTGGACACGCGGTGATCACACCGAAAACAACAGAAACTCCCGTTCCCAGGAGCTGATCACCCGCTTGTAGTTTTCGTTTTCGGCTCGCTTGACCGCCACATAGCCGGTAATGAATTTGTGGCCCAGGTATTTATCCAGCGTCTTGCTGGTTTCCATGCGCTCCAGGGCATCCTCGATGGTCAGCGGCAGGCGCAGGTTACGCCGCTCATAACCACGGCCCTTGACCTGGGGACTTGGGCTGATGCCCTCGATCATGCCGATATAGCCACACAGCAGGCTGGCGGCGATGGCCAGGTACGGGTTGGCGTCGGCCCCGGGCAGACGGTTCTCGATGCGCCGGTTCTGCGGCGTGGATTCCGGCACGCGCAAGCCCACCGTGCGGTTTTCTTCGCCCCATTCGACGTTCACCGGCGCCGAGGTGTCGGGCAGGAAACGGCGGAACGAGTTGACGTTGGGCGCGAACAGCGGCAGCACTTCAGGGATGATCCGCTGCATGCCACCGATGTAATGCAGAAACAGCTCGCTCATGGAGCCGTCATCATTGGAGAAAATATTGCGCCCACTCTTTATGTCGATCACGCTCTGGTGCAGGTGCATAGCGCTGCCCGGCTGATCGGTGATCGGCTTGGCCATGAAGGTCGCCGCCACGTTGTGTTTGAGCGCCGCCTCACGCATGGTGCGCTTGAACACGGTGATCTGGTCGGCCAGGTGCAAGGCCTCGCCATGGCGGAAGTTGATCTCCATCTGCGCCGGGCCTTCCTCATGGATCAGCGTGTCCAGATCCAGGTTCTGCGCCTCGCACCAGTCGTACATGTCCTCGAACAGCGGGTCGAATTCGTTGGCCGCGTCGATGGAAAACGACTGCCGACCGGTCTCCGCTCGCCCCGAGCGACCGATTGGCGCCTGCAGCGGGTAGTCCGGGTCATCGCTGCGCTTGGTCAGGTAGAACTCCATTTCCGGCGCGACAATCGGTTGCCAGCCGTGGTCGGCATACATCTTCAGCACGCGCTTGAGCAGGTTGCGCGGCGACAGCTCGATGGGGTTGCCGACCTTGTCGAAGGTGTCGTGGATCACCATGGCGGTGGGCTCCAGCGCCCAGGGCACCAGGAACATGGCGCTGGCATCCGGACGGCAGAACATGTCGATGTCCGCCGGGTCGAGCAATTCGTAATAAATGTCGTCTTCGACGTAATCGCCGGTCACCGTCTGCAACAGCACGCTCTCCGGCAGGCGCATGCCCTTCTCGGCGAGAAACTTGTTGGTTGGGGCTATCTTGCCGCGGGCGATGCCCGTCAGGTCGCTGATCAGGCATTCGACTTCGGTGATCTTGTGTTCTTTCAGCCAGCTGGTGAGCTGGTCGAGGTGGCTGCTCATAAAGACCTCAAGGTTGAACCAAACCGGCCCCTGCCGGCTCAGCGGTTTTGCGCTCGCGCCCGACACGCCCGGCCAAAGGCCTGGAACAGCGCGAGGGAATCGGGATTGGCCTGTACCTGCCATTCAGGATGCCACTGTACGCCGACAGCGAAGCTGCGTGCAGCCTCCACCGAAAAGGCTTCGATCAGCCCGTCGGGTGCGCGCGCCTCGATACGCAAACCCGGCGCCAGACGGTCGACGCCCTGTGCGTGAATGGAATTGACGTGGATTTCGCTCGCCAGGCCGAGCCCGCTCAGAACGCCGCCGGGCTCGAGGCGCACGACATGCCGCGGCGCGTACTGCACCTCCAGCGGCTGGTCCTTGGGTTCGCGATGGTCTTGATAGGGCGCCACGCTGTGCACGCTCTGGTGCAGGCTGCCGCCCAGCGCCACGTTGATTTCCTGGAAGCCGCGACAGATGCCCAGCAGCGGCACGCCAGCCTCCAATGCCGCAAGGATCAGCGGCAGGGTAATGGCATCGCGGGCCGGATCATGAGCAGTGCCCGGCGTACTGGTCGCCCCTTGATAAAAGTGCGGGTCGACATTGGACGGCGAGCCGGTGAGTAGCAGCCCATCCAGGTGCTCGAGCAGCCGCGGCAGGTCGAACGCTTCGACCAGGGCGGGAATGATCAGCGGCATGCCCCCGGCAGCAAGGGCCACCGCACGGACATATTTATCGCCGGCAATGTGGTAGGGATGCAGGCCGATCTGCTTGTTGCAGGCAGTGATTCCAATCAACGGCTGGCGGGACATGGGGCACCCGTATCCAATCTATTGCTGTTTCGTTTCGAGCTTAGTCTTGTTCATTTTTTTACACAACAGCTTGGCAAAAAACCGAACACCGCTCTGCAGCGCCCCGATCAAGCGCTCGCAACGCACCCGTCCCACCGTTCTGACACGCCCTAAAATAGGCCTTGATGCCCTGTTAGAGGGCGTAATCCGGAGCTATTGACAGCCCCTGAGGATTAAGATTGACTCACCTTCAAATGACTTCACTGATTGATATTTTTAACAAGAAAGGTGTTGCATCATGTCTCCTCCCCCACGTGCCGTTCAGCTCAACGAAGCGAACGCGTTCCTCAAGAAACACCCTGAAGTCTTGTTCGTCGACCTGCTCATTGCCGACATGAATGGTGTCGTGCGTGGCAAACGGATTGAACGCACCAGCCTGCACAAGGTGTATGAAAAGGGCATCAACCTGCCTGCATCGCTGTTCGCCCTGGACATCAATGGCTCGACCGTGGAAAGCACCGGCCTGGGCCTGGATATCGGCGATGCCGACCGCATTTGCTTCCCGATCCCCAATACACTGAGCAACGAGCCCTGGCAAAAACGCCCCACCGCTCAGCTGTTGATGACCATGCACGAGCTGGATGGCACACCGTTCTTCGCCGACCCACGCGAGGTGTTGCGCCAGGTGGTGAGCAAGTTCGACGATTTGGGGCTGACCGTTTGCGCCGCCTTCGAGTTGGAGTTCTACCTGATCGACCAGGAAAATGTGAACGGCCGGCCGCAACCGCCGCGTTCGCCGATATCCGGCAAGCGCCCGCATTCGACCCAGGTGTACCTGATCGATGACCTCGACGAGTACGTCGATTGCCTACAGGACATCCTCGAGGGCGCCAAGGAGCAGGGCATCCCCGCTGACGCCATCGTCAAGGAAAGCGCGCCCGCGCAGTTCGAAGTCAACCTGCACCACGTGGCCGACCCGATCAAGGCCTGCGACTACGCGGTACTTCTCAAGCGCCTGGTCAAGAACATCGCTTACGACCACGAGATGGACACCACCTTCATGGCCAAGCCCTACCCCGGCCAGGCCGGCAATGGGCTGCATGTGCACATCTCGCTGCTCGACAAGCAGGGCAACAATATCTTCAGCAGTGATGATCCCCAGCAGAACGCCGCTTTGCGTCACGCGATCGGCGGTGTGCTGGAGACCATGCCGGCCTCGATGGCCTTCCTGTGCCCGAACGTCAACTCTTACCGCCGCTTCGGCCCACAGTTCTACGTGCCGAATTCGCCGTGCTGGGGCCTGGACAACCGCACCGTCGCCCTGCGCGTGCCCACCGACAGCGCGGACAACGTACGCATCGAACACCGCGTCGCCGGCGCCGATGCCAACCCCTATCTGCTGCTCGCGTCGGTCCTGGCTGGCGTGCACCACGGCCTGACCAACCGGATCGAGCCGGGCCCGCCCGTGGAAGGAAACTCCTACGAGCAGAATGAGCAGAGCCTGCCCAACAACCTGCGCGATGCCCTGCGCGAGCTGGACGACAGTGAGGTCATGGCCCAATACATCAGCCCGGATTACATCGATATCTTCGTGGCTTGCAAGGAAAGCGAACTGGCCGAATTCGAGCATTCGATTTCCGACCTGGAGTACAACTGGTACCTGCACACCGTGTAACCCCCCCGCAGATACGCCCGTGCAAGAGCGGTCTCGGCCGCGATTATCGACAGCTTGGTGCTTCCGCAGCCCTATCGCGGACAAACCGCTCCTACACGAGCAGCAAAAAACGCCCGTATCCCAGTGCGCCTCTTCCGCTTACGGATGAGTTGCCGTGACCTGCTTTGTACGTGCAGCTACAATGCGCGCCATTCGACGCAGCCTGCGCCTGTTTTGGCGCCACGTCCGGCAAGGAGGTTTCCATGGGTCAACGCACGCCCCTGTACGCTCTGCATCTGGCAATGGGAGCCAAGATGACCGATTTCGGCGGTTGGGAGATGCCGCTGCATTACGGTTCCCAAGTCGAAGAACATCACCAGGTCAGACAGGAATGCGGCGTCTTCGATGTCTCGCACATGTGCGTGGTGGATGTCGGCGGCGCTAACGCCGAAGCCTTTCTGAAACACCTGCTGGCCAACGATGTCGCCCGGCTCGACCTGCCCGGCAAGGCCCTGTACAGCGTGGTGCTCAACGAGCAGGGCGGCGTACTCGACGACTTGCTGGTATACCTCACGGCGTCCGGCTACCGGCTGGTCAGCAACGCCAGCACCCGGGAGAAAATTCTCGGCTGGCTTCATCTGCACAGTCCATCTTTCGATGTAACGCTGCATGAACGCCGCGATCTGGCCATACTGGCGATTCAAGGGCCGCAGGCACGCGCCAAGCTCAGCCTGCTGGTGACCATCGCGCGCGCGGCACTGATAAAAGAACTCAAGCCATTCCAAGGCCTGGAAGAAGGCGGCTGGTTCATTGCCCGCACCGGCTACACCGGCGAGGATGGCCTGGAAGTGATGATGCCGGCCGACGATGCGGCGGATTTCTTCAACGAATTGGTCGGTGCCGGCATAGCGCCAATCGGCCTGGGTGCGCGTGACACGCTGCGTCTGGAAGCGGGGCTCAATCTTTACGGCCAGGATATGGATGAAACGGTTTCACCGCTAGTCTCCAATCTGGCCTGGACCGTCGCCTGGGAGCCGGCCTCGCGAGCCTTCATCGGCCGCGCCGCGCTGGAAGCTCAACTTGCCAGCGGCGTGCCGAGCAAGCTGGTCGGCTTGGTATTGGAGGAGCGCGGCGTGTTGCGCGCCCATCAAGTGGTGCGGGTCGAAGGCTTGGGCGATGGCGAGATCACCAGCGGCAGCTTTGCACCAACCCTGGGTAAATCCATTGCCCTGGCGCGGGTGCCGATGACCACCGGCGAGCGGGCGGAAGTGGAAATTCGTGGCAAATGGTTTCCCGTACGGGTTGTACGAGCGCAATTTGTACGACACGGTAAAATATTGATTTGATCATCGGCGATATCGCCAACCAGAGAGGACATGACATGAGCACTATCCCCGCTGATCTGCGTTATGCCACCAGCCATGAGTGGGCGCGCCTGGAAACCGATGGCACCGTGACCATCGGCATCACCGACCATGCCCAGGACGCCCTCGGCGATGTGGTGTTCATCGAACTGCCCGAAGTGGGCCAGCAATTGGCTGCCGGACAGCAAGCGGGGGTAGTCGAGTCGGTAAAAGCCGCATCGGACATCTACGCACCGATTAGCGGCGAGGTGATCGAGGTGAACTCGATGCTGGTCGACGGCCCCGAACAGATCAACAGCCATCCTTATGAGAGCTGGTTCTACAAGCTCAAGCCGCAGAACACTGCCGAAATGGATAACCTGTTGGATGCCGCTGGCTACCAGGCCTCAGTTGACGCCTGACCCACCGTGCATCACGTCCAGAGGCCGCCTTAGTGCGGCCTCTGGCGTTTCTGGACGCTTATTCTGCAAAGTGTTGGGGATACGCGAGGATCGCAGTGGCCAGTTCCAGGTCATTGACCTGTAGGTCGGGATACTGTTCACGCACCTGCTGCAGCGCGGCGTCGAGGTAGGCGCCACGCAGGGTGCCGCCGCTGGCGACGAAGGCGCTGGCATCGTCCTGGGCAGCGGAAACGACCTTATCATCCTTAAGCGTGGAATACAGCGAGGCCGAAATACCGGCCGACGTAGCGTAATCACTCCAATCCCTCGCACTTAGCGAAGTGGCGGACACACCCAGCGCGATAGCGCTGAACATCAATAGCGTGCGGCGCATGGCAGCAGCTCCTGCAAAACTGAAGAATACTTACCTTTGTTCAGATTACCGCTGCGGCAGGTGAGTTCCCGCCTGTTCTCGAGGTGAAGCCGCATTCAAGGCCGCACGCAAGGCAGGATCACGTCCGTAGATATCGGGGCGATACTGCACCCGACCACTGGCATCGACTTCTGCAGTCCAGTACGCCATGAGGATGGGCAGCGGTCGGTTCAGTCGGTACTCATGGGTCCTGCCCGTTTCCAACAGTGCCGTCACCCGTTCGTGCTCGCCCTCGCTGAGCAACAGATCCACCAGCGTCAGGGCACCTTCGACTCGTACACAACCGGAGCTGAACGTACGCTGCGCTTCCGAGAACAGCTGCTGGCTGGGCGTGTCATGCAGGTAGACCGCAAAGGGATTGGCAAAGCGCACCGCCACCTTGCCCAGCGGATTGCTCGGCCCGGCATCCTGGCGCAGGCGCAGACCCCGCACATTGTTCCAATCCACGTGATAAGGGTTCAGTCGGTTGCCATACTGGTCGAAGACACGCATCTGGTGACGGGCCAAAAATCCGATGTCACGGCGGATTTCCGGCAGTTTGTCTTCGCGCAAAATAGTCGGCGGTACCGTCCAGGTCGGGTTCAGGGTCAGCCGTTCGATCATCGACTTGAGCTGCGGCGTGGCCCGCTCAGCACGACCGACCTGTACGCGCGTCTGCCAGACAGGCATCCGGTTGCGGTAGTAGCTCAACTGCCCTCCGGCGATATCCACCAGCAGCAGCTGGCTCTCCATGTCGCGGGCGTACCAGCGCCAGCGTTCGAGATTGACGCGCAATTGATCGAGCCGCGACGCGGGGCTGATATTGAGCGCGTCCAGCGTACCCGGGCCGACGATGCCATCCACCTTGAGCGCATGTTGGCGCTGAAAGTCCTCTACCGCGTCCACCAGCGCGTATTGATAGCGCAGCCCTTCGCCGCCTTTTTCCAGTTCGAGCACCGAGGATGTCAGATAACCCGCCTGAATCAAGCTGCTACGCAAGGCGGGCACTCGACTGTCCTGCATGCCTGGTCGCAGCAGGGGGCCGGGCGGCACTGGCGTCCAGGGCGGCAGCGGGCTGTCACGCATGCGCACATAGGCAGCGCGCAACGCCTGGTACTGATCGAGCGCGGGACGGGCCTGCTCGAACGCACTCTGCACATCGTCGACGCCCAGCAACGCCAGCGTCTGCACGGTCAGGGCTTCATCCGTGTGCTGCGCACGCCACATAGGCTCCAGTTGCGCCTGTGGTAGCCGCCCATGGACGAGATGCTGCAAAGCCTGCAGATAGGCATGACTGGCTAGAATGTCGAGACAGGCGAGCCAGCGTGGATCGGCGCCGCCATTCTGGCTCATTCGCCGCAGCGTCGCCGGCTGGTAGAAGGCCGCGTCCAGGCCATCATCGGCCAGTTTCTCCAGCTCTTCCACCAAGTTGTTCAAGCTGCGCGGGTCGCTCCACAGCGGAGTGAAGGCGAACGGCAAGTAGAAAGCTTGCAAGCGCTGGCGGGCCTGTTCATCAAGCCCCGGCGGGGTCGTTTGGCAGCTGCCCGGAAACCGCCCCAGGATTTGCTGGAGTGGAGTGGTGGCGATGGGGGCGTCCGTTTTAGCCGTTGCGACGAGCGGAACCGTCAACAACCAGACACTCAGATAAACTGCCGATCGTTTTTTATCCAAGACATCGCTCCGCACTCACTTGGACAGTCAGACGGTCGCACCCTCAAAAGGGCGGACCCGTGAACAACAAGAGTCCTCAAGGAGTATAGGCAGGTAGCCAGCGATACAAGACAGGACGTCAGGAGACTGACCAACGAGGCCTTTGCCCATGATTCGCGTTATTCGACGCCTGCTTTGCGCTGCGGGATTGTCCCTGTGCGCCACGCCACTTCTGGCGGCTCAACCGACGTATCAACCCCTGGTGGACAGCCTGGCCAGGGTCGCGCCCAAGCTCGACCGTCAGGTGCTCACCCATGCCGTGGCGGCCATGCAATGCGCGGTCAATCACGGCGCCACGCCTGCCGGGCGGCTGGCGGTGATCGATTTCTCACTGCCGTCCAGTCAGCGGCGGCTGTGGATTTTCGACTTGGACAAGAAAACAGTGTTGCTCAAGGAGTACGTGGCCCATGGCCAGAAGTCCGGACAAAACCACGCCACGCGCTTCTCCAACCAGGTCAACAGTCATCAATCGAGCCTGGGTCTGTTCCGTACAGCCGAGAGCTATCGGGGCAAGCACGGCTACTCACTGCGCATGGACGGCATGGAGCCCGGCATCAATGACCGCGCCCGTGAACGGGCCATCGTCATTCACCCCGCCGATTATGTAGACCCAAGCTGGATCGCCAAGCAGGGGCGCATCGGCCGCAGCTGGGGTTGTCCGGCGGTACGCCCGGAAGTGGCGCGCATGGTGGTGGATAGCCTCAAGGGTGGGCAATTCATGTTTTCCTGGTACCCCGACCAGGAGTGGCTGCAATCCTCGGCCTACCTGAACTGCGAACCGCAGCGGGTGGCGAGCATCATTGCCGCCGGTCCGCGCAAAGGCTGATCCGCGCAAGCCACAGTTGCGTCAGCGCTACCGTTGCTCGCTCTGCGGGGTGACGCGCAACACTTCCTCCACAGTGGTCAGTCCGGCGGCAATTTTCTGCGCGCCGGACAACCGTAAGCTGCGCATCCCGTCCTTGAAGGCGGCCCGGCGTAGGGCGATCAGGTCGGTATCGGCACCGATCAGCGGCTTGAGGTGATCATCCAGCAGCATGATTTCGTAGACACCGGCGCGCCCGCGATAGCCGGTGTCGCGGCATTCCAGGCAACCCACCGCACGATGCGCACCCGTGGGCAGCGGGGCGTTCCACGGTTTGGTCAGGGTCTGCCAATCCTCGGCGTTCAACTCCACCGGCGCCTTGCAGTGGGGGCACAGGGTGCGCACCAGGCGCTGGGCCATCACGCCAAGCAGCGTGGCGCGCAACAGGTAATGGGGCACACCCAGTTCCAGTAAACGGGTGATAGCGCTGGGGGCGTCGTTGGTATGCAGGGTGGACAGCACCAGATGGCCGGTAAGTGCCGCCTGGATGGCCATCTCGGCCGTTTCCAGGTCGCGGATTTCACCGATCATGATGATGTCCGGGTCTTGGCGCATCAGCGCGCGCACGCCACTGGCGAACCCCAGTTCGATGTTGTGCTGCACCTGCATCTGGTTGAAGGCGCCTTCGATCATCTCGATCGGGTCCTCGATGGTGCAGACGTTCACTTCCGGCGTCGCCAGCTGCTTGAGTGTGGTGTACAGCGTAGTGGTCTTGCCCGAGCCAGTCGGCCCGGTCACCAGGATGATGCCGTTGGGCTGACCGGTCATGCTCTGCCAACGACGCAGGTCGTCGGCGCCAAAACCAAGCTGATCGAAACTCTTGAGCAGCACTTCCGGGTCGAAGATACGCATCACCATCTTCTCGCCAAACGCCGTAGGCAGCGTTGAAAGCCGCAGCTCCACCTCGTTGCCCTCGGGCGTCTTGGTCTTCACCCGGCCATCCTGCGGCTTGCGCTTCTCGGCGACGTTCATCCGCCCCAGCGATTTCAAGCGGCTGACCACCGCCATGGTCACCTGCGGCGGCAATTGGTAGACGTTGTGCAGCACGCCGTCGATGCGAAAGCGCACCGTGCCCTGCTCGCGGCGTGGCTCGATATGGATGTCGCTGGCGCGCTGCTGGAAGGCGTATTGGAACAGCCAATCGACGATGTTGACGATGTGCGCATCGTTGGCGTCCGGCTCCTGATCGGTAGCGCCGAGACTGAGCAACTGTTCGAAGTTGCCCAGGCCACTGAATTTCTGATCCACCGCCGTGGCGCCACTCACCGAACGGGCCAAGCGGTAAAACTCGGTGGTGAAGCGCTGAATATCCGCCGGATTGGCCACCACGCGGCGGATCGGCCGTTGGAGCACATGGGTCAGGTTGGCTTCCCAGGCATGCACGAACGGCTGGGCGCTGGCGATGGTGACCGTTTCGCTGTCCACCGCCACGGCGAGAATCTTGTGCCGCTGGGCGAAGGCATAGGACATCAGTGGCGTGACCGAGGCGACATTGATCTTCAAGGGGTCAATGCGCAGGTAGGACTGGTCGGCCCACTCGGCCAACCACAAGGTCAGGCTTTCCAGATCCAGCATGCGACCTGGCCGAGTCAGATCATTCAGCTGCTGAGTGGCGAGAAACTCCAGCGGGTGCTGCTGGGGATTGGCGGCGCCGCGGCGGATGGCCAGGCATTGCTCGGCACTTTCCTGGGACACCCGCCCCTGAGCGACCAGCTCACGCAACACATCGTTGAGGTCCAGCCAGCGGTCGGGGGCGGCAGGAGCGAAAGTGGACATGGACGAGGCCTCGGACTGCGGCAAACGGATCGGCGCAGCTTAACGAGTCGTCCTCGGCCACGCCTTGCGGCTTTGCACAGTCCGGGCAGAGGGCGGCGGAGCCGGATGCAGGAGCGGGCGGGTCCGCGATACTCGACTCCCGATACCCATCCGGGGTCGGTGATGGGTATCGCTTCGCTCAACGCCCTGCCACGAGGCGCGTGTCGCGCCAAGGAAAGGATTTTTACGCGCGGTTACTTCAAGGCTTTCCAGCCCTTGAGCATCCATACGGTTTGCACCTGCTCGGCGCGTGCTGCCAGCACGGCGTCGTCGGCCGGGGCGACTGCCAGCTCATGCAACTTGTGCAGCTCGCCGTACAGGCGGTCGGCTTCGGGAATGTTCAGCGCACCACGGGCCAGGCGCAGCCAGGCGAGCATGCGCTCCAGACGCGGCAACTGTTCAGCCAGGTCACCCGGTTGGCGCTGGTAGCGCTCCAGCGGCAGGGCGGTAATTTCCTCGTTGAACAGGCGGTTGAGCCAGCGTTCGATCGGTGCGGCGCCGGCGCGAGCACCGCGCTCGTTGCGCGCTGTGGTCCAGGCGCGGCTCAGCAGCCACTGCGAGGCCAGCAATGAGAAGCGGCCCCAGCGAATCGCGCCGAGCTCGGCAGCGAATAGCTCTGGCGCCGCCTGACGCACCTGGGCGTCATCGCGACCGGCGCTCAGGCGCGGACGCCAGTCACCGATCAACGCATCCAGCGCTTCGCGCAGCTCACGGCTGCTGGCACGCGGCACGGCCTGGCCGAGACTGCCGAGCAATGCGCGCAGGTCGAGCAAGTGTTGAAGCCACTGCTCGAGCAGCTTCCAGTGGCCATTAAAACGGTACTGCTCCGCCAGGCGCTGACTGATGCCCAGCAGGTACCAGGCCAACACAGAAAAGGCATCGTCCAGCGGTTGCTGGGCCTCAATCTGCGGCGTCGGCAGGCTCAGGCTGTAGCTGTTGGCATCGAACAGTCGGTAACCGCGCTCGGCCTTGCTGATGTCGCAGGGCATCAACGGCAGATCGGCGGCCAGCTCGGCAGCCAGCTCCAAGAGCGCTGCGGGTTCGCCCTGACGCAGTTCCAGTTCCAGCTCGCAGATTTCTTCTTCGCCTTCACCGGCAATCACCTTACCCAGGTCCAACGCCGCCTCTATCACCACCTTGGCCTTGCCGCGGCCCCAGGCAATTTCAGCTTTTTCACGGACAAAATCGGTGGTGAAGAGCGGCGCGAGTTGCTGTTTGTCCAGGTCTGCCAAGGCCGCCGGCCAGCAATCGTCCGCCAGCTTGCTCAGGTCCAGCGCGGGGGTATCGAGGTACCAGTCCCACTCGTTGCGCTCGGAAAGCCCTGCGACGCTCTGACCGCGGCTCTTCAGCGTCTGGATCAGTTGTTCACCGTCGCGGCGCAGGCGCAGGGCGACATGGGCGCGGGCCAGGTCGCGGGCAGGCGTGTCGAAATACTGATTGAACAGCTCGCCGCGCTGCCAGCCGCTCTTGTTGCGCTTCTTCAACAGCGGGTGCTCGCGCAGGGCGGTCAGGGTTTCGCGGCTGACGCGCAGCTTGATTTCGGTTTCTTTGTTCATGCGGTGGCGGGCTCGGTGTCACGATGAGAGGGCGGGAACAGACGGCGAACGTACTGCAGTCAGGGAGACCGCCTCGCGGCCTGACAAGGGCCGTCTAGCATACAGGCATTACTGTTCGATGACCTACGCTAGCGAGGGCTCGCAGTGCCCCGTATACTTGCCGCCTCTTTTCGACCTAGGGTTCTCCCTAATGCCAGTCAATCCCTTTGCCAGTCTGTTCGGTCGGTCGCCTATCGGGCCGATGCAACAACACATCGCCAAGGCCCACGAATGTGCGGCCAACCTGGTGCCCTTCTTCGAGGCCGTCATGGCCGAAGATTGGGAGCGTGTAGAACAGGTGCAGCAGGAAATGGTGCGTTTGGAGCGCGAGGCCGACAAGCTCAAGAAGAGTGTGCGCATGCACCTGCCCAAGAGCCTGTTTCTGCCTGTGCCGCGTTCCGACTTGCTCGATCTGCTCAGCGTGCAGGACAAAGTGGCCAACCGGGCCAAGGACATCGCCGGCCTGATGCTGGGCCGCCAGATGACCATTCCCCACTCCATCCAGCCGCAGATGCTTGCCTACGTGCGCCGCTGCGTGGATGCCAGCGCCCAGGCCTTGAAGGCCATGGATCAATTGGACGAATTGTTGGAAACCGGATTCTCGGGCCGCGAAGCCACGATTGTGGAGCGCATGGTCGAGGAACTGGAAGCTATCGAAAACGAGACCGATCGTCAGCAGATCGAAGTTCGTCGCGGTTTGTACAAACTGGAGAAGGACCTTCCCCCCGTCGATGTGATGTTCCTCTACCGGATCATCGACTGGGTCGGCGACATCGCCGACCGTGCCGAGCGTGTCGGCAACCGACTGGAACAACTGCTGGCGCGCTAGGCGCCAGCTTCCTTTCTGGAATCTACAGGTAATTTTTTATGTCTCTTGTCGCGGACTACGGCTTCGTACTCCTCGTGCTGGCCTGCTGCTTCGGTTTTTTCATGGCCTGGGGTGTGGGTGCCAACGACGTTTCCAACGCCATGGGTACTTCGGTGGGTGCCAAGGCACTGACCATCAAGCAGGCGATTCTGATCGCCATGGTGTTCGAGTTTCTTGGCGCCTACCTGGCCGGTGGCCAGGTCGCTGAAACCATCAAGAACGGCATTGTCGCCGCTGATGTGATTCCCGCCGACCTGTTCGTGCTGGGCATGCTGTCCTCACTGCTCGCCGCCGGGACCTGGCTGCTGGTCGCCTCCCTGCGCGGCTGGCCGGTCTCCACCACCCACTCGATTGTCGGTGCCATCATCGGCTTCGCCTCGGTTGGCGTGTCGGTCGATGCCGTGAACTGGGCCGGACTGGTACCCATTGTCTCTAGTTGGATCGTTACACCGCTTCTCTCTGGAATCCTCGCCTGGGGACTGTTCAAAAGCGTGCAATGGCTGATCATCGACACTGACAACCCCTTCCAGAACGCCAAGCGCTGGGTGCCGGTCTACATGTTCCTCACCGGCTTCATGCTGGCGCTGATGACCTTCACCAAGGGTCTGAAACACGTTGGCTTGAACTTTAGCGTGGGCCAGAGCGTGCTCTTTTCTATCGGCGTCGGTGCTGCCGTTTGCCTGCTGGGCGTTGCCCTGCTGACGCGCATCAAGCTCGACCCCGAAGCCAACCGCACGTTCCAGTACGCCAGTGTGGAAAAAGTGTTTTCCGTGCTGATGATCTTCACCGCCTGCGCCATGGCCTTTGCCCATGGCGCCAGCGACGTGTCCAACGCCGTGGGCCCATTAGCGGCAGTGGTCGGGGTGATCGAAGCCGGCGGAGACATGGTCGTTGGCGGCAAATCGCCCGTTCCGGCTTGGGTCCTGTTGATGGGCGCCTTCGGTATCGTGGTCGGCCTGGCCACCTACGGCTGGAGAGTGATTGCCACCATCGGCAAGGGCATCACCGAGCTGACCCCCAGCCGTGGCTTCGCCGCCGAACTGGCCACCGCCAGCACCGTGGTCGCTGCGTCAGGCATCGGCCTGCCAATCTCCACCACCCATACCCTGGTGGGCGCGGTCCTGGGTATTGGCCTGGCACGCGGCATCGGCGCATTGAACCTGTCGGTGGTCGGCAAGATCTTCACCTCCTGGGTCGTGACCCTGCCGATTGGCGCTCTGTTGGCGATCATCTACTTCGAAATCATGTCGCTGATTTTCCTGTAAGAGCAGTTGCAAGCTTCAGGCTACGAGCCGCAAGCTCGTAGCCTCGATTAGCCGAAGGCGTAATCCGGGGGATGCATGTCCTTCGGGTTGTCGGATTACGCTTCGCTAATCCAACCTACGCCTGAAGCCTGTTGCTATGATGAGGGCCTCTGCGAAAGAGTCGCCCCCTATGCCCTTGCCTTCGCTGAAAGACCAGTTCGCCGCGCTGATCGCCGCGCCCTCGGTGAGTTGCACCCAGGCGGCCCTGGACCAATCCAACCTTGCCGTGATCGAGTTGCTGGCCGGCTGGCTCGGCGACTTGGGGTTCGTCTGCGAACTGCAAGAGGTTACGCCCGGAAAATTCAACCTGCTGGCCAGCCATGGCACGGGCCCAGGCGGCCTGGTGCTGGCCGGACACAGCGACACCGTGCCTTACGATGCCGCCTTGTGGCGCAGCGATCCCTTGCGCCTGACCGAGCGGGACGGCCGCTGGGTTGGTCTGGGCGTGTGCGATATGAAGGGCTTTTTTCCGCTGGTGATCGAAGCGGTCAAGAGCCTGCTCGACCAGACCTTCCGCCAGCCGCTGCTGATTCTCGCCACCTGCGATGAGGAAAGCTCGATGTCCGGGGCCCGCGCCCTGGCTGCCGCCGGTCGACCGCTAGGCCGCGCCGCGGTGATCGGCGAACCCACCGGACTCAAGCCAATTCGCCTGCACAAAGGCGTGATGATGGAACGCCTGAATATCCTCGGCCGAAGCGGCCACTCGTCCGACCCCCGTTATGGCCACAGCGCCTTGGAAGCCATGCACGACGCCATGGGCGAACTCCTTGCACTGCGCGCACAATGGCAACGCGAATTCCACAACCCGCTGTTCAACGTGGCGGTGCCTACGCTTAATCTCGGCTGCATCCACGGCGGCGACAATCCCAACCGCATCTGCGGCCAGTGCGCCTTGGAGTTCGACCTACGCCCGCTGCCGGGCATGGACCCGCAGCAGCTGCGCGCGGCAATTCACAGCAAACTGCAGCCCCTGGCCGAGCGGCACCAGGTGCGCATCGACTTCGCCCCATTGTTTCCCGAGGTGCCGCCCTTCGAGCAGACTGCCGACAGCGAACTGGTACGCCTGGCCGAACGCCTGACCGGACAGGCCGCCGAAGCGGTGGCGTTCGGCACCGAAGCGCCTTATCTTCAGCAGCTTGGCTGCCAGACAATTGTGCTGGGCCCGGGCGACATCGCCTGCGCCCATCAGCCGGACGAATACCTGGAGCTGGCGCGCCTCGAACCCACCGTGCGTATCCTGCGCCAACTGATCGAACATTACTGCCTGCGCCCAATGTCCATGGATGCCAGCGCCACCTTGCCTACAGGAGACTGACCGTGCAGCCGCAGCTTCGACGATAAAGCCGCTTACTGTCTTCCGCTTGCTCATCGACCGCTTACGCAAAAGGCTTCCCATGCACGAATACGTCAACTGGCTGCGCCATGCCTCGCCCTACATCAACGCCCACCGCGACCGCACCTTCGTGGTCATGCTGCCCGGCGACGGCGTCGCCCACCCGAATTTCGGCAATATCGTCCACGACCTGGTTCTGCTGCACAGTCTCGGCGTACGCCTGGTGCTGGTACACGGTTCGCGCCCGCAGATCGAAGCGCGTCTTGCTCAGCGCGGGCTGGCGCCGCGCTTTCACCAGGACCTGCGCGTCACCGACGCGGCAACCCTGGAGTGCGTAATCGACGCGGTCGGCCAATTGCGCATCGCCATCGAAGCGCGCCTGTCCATGGACATGGCCGCCTCGCCGATGCAGGGCGCGCGCTTACGTGTCACCGGCGGCAATTTCGTCACCGCACGGCCCATCGGCGTCGTCGAGGGCGTCGACTACCAACACACCGGCGAAGTGCGACGCATCGACCGCAAGGGCATCAATCGTCAGCTCGATGAACGCAGCATCGTGCTGCTTTCGTCGCTGGGCTATTCGCCCACCGGGGAAATCTTCAACCTGGCCTGCGAGGACGTCGCCACTCGCGCGGCCATTGACCTTGAGGCCGACAAGCTGCTGCTGTTCGGAGCCGAACGCGGCTTGCTCGACGAACAGGGCACGCTGGTGCGTGAACTGCGCCCACAGCAGATTCCGGCCCACCTCAAGCGCCTAGGCAACAGCTATCAGGCCGAGCTGCTGGATGCGGCCGCCCAGGCCTGTCGCGGTGGGATCAAGCGCAGTCATATCGTCAGTTACGCCGAAGACGGCGCGCTGCTCAACGAACTGTTCACCCGTGAAGGGGGCGGCACCTTGGTGGCCCAGGAACAGTTCGAGGCGGTGCGCGAAGCAAGCATCGCCGACGTTGGCGGCCTATTGGAATTGATTCGCCCGCTGGAAGAACAGGGCATCCTGGTGCGCCGCTCACGGGAGATGCTGGAGCGCGAGATCGAACAATTCAGCATCGTCGAGCGCGAAGGCCTGATCATTGCCTGCGCGGCGCTTTATCCCATACCGGACTCGGACTGGGGCGAACTGGCGTGCCTGGCCGTGCATCCCGATTACCGCCACGGCCAGCGCGGCGATGTGCTGATGGAACGCATCGAGAAACGCGCCCGTGCGTTGGGGTTGAAGACCCTTTTCGTGCTTACCACCCGCACTGCCCACTGGTTCCAGGAGCGCGGTTTCAAACCCAGCGGCGTCGAACGCCTGCCGGCGGCCCGCGCTTCGCTATACAACTTTCAGCGCAACTCGAAAGTGTTTGAAAAAGGCCTTTAAAAGCAGCGGCCAGCATCAAGCCCGAGGCGTGACAGGGCACTCGGCTTTAACACGCTGCGCAACGCCATACCCATCGCCGTAATGCGCTGGGTATCGCTTCGCTCAACGCCAAGGCGAGGCTTATTCCAACGCCATCCATTCCTCGCTCAGGGCGCGCGCGTGACGGTCCACGGTAGTGGGCGCAAAAGGCCGACCGGAAGCGCTGACCAACGCACTGCTCTGGCTGTTCATGTCGAGCAGGGCAACGCGCAGGTACTGCCAGCGGGCCTGGATCTTGGTCAGCTTCGGATTATCCTCGGCCAACCCCTGCATTTCCTGATCAATGAACGGCACCAGCTTGCGTTCATCCTGCCCAAGATAGGTATCCGGTTGTTCGCGAGCGATCTCGAAATTACCAAAATAGGCGCGGCTGAGGTATTGCACGGCGAGGTATTCGACCTTGGCGGCCACCTCGGTGGGCGAGGCGGAAGGATGCGTGCGCAGGGCACTAAGGAAATCGCGCAGCGCACGGGCCAGTTCTTCCGGATAGCGCCAGGGCATGCTGTCTTCCCCTGGGCCGAAAGCCACGCCACGGCGCAACTCTTCTATCAATTGCAGGTGCAGGCGGTACAGCGTCTCGTCGGACTGCAGCGCCTGCATGGCCCGTTGCAAAGCCTGGATGTCATCCTCCAGCCGCAGCTGATGGTCTTTCTGAAATCCTTCACCACGCAGCAGTAACAGGCTACCGGTAGCCCGCGTGGCCTGGATCTGAACAGTTTCCACCGGCGTCAACGCGGCAAACGCCAGTGGCGGCGCCATCATCAACAGGCCCAGAAAAAGAGCCGCCAGGCGGCGCAGTGAAACCACGAACGTTGGCATGGGATGCTCCTTTTTTATTGTTGTGAGCCGTCAGCCCAGTGGCCTGGAATGACGTGGTCCCCAGCTTAGCGCTCGCCGTAACGAAAAGAGTCAGTCGAAAAGATGATTTGTGACCGGCTTGGCCTGGCGCTCTCACATGACGCCATGCAGGCGCCTTGTGGGGGGATGTCGCTTTTTTTACATCCACCCTGGGCACCGACAGGTGGACAACTAACAGCGGTTGTCCACCCTACATGCCTCTACGTCAGGGATGCAGCGGCACACCGGCCTTGGGTTTGAAGTACAGCGTCTGGCCACGGCTCAAATCAACCAGGCTGTCGTGGTCCTTGGCCACTTCGGCTTCGATCGGCTCTTCCTGCCCAGAGAGCTTCAAGGTCACCCGGGTAATGGCGCCGAGCGGACGTATGTCACGCACTTCGCCGGCGAGGAAATCGCTCAGCTGGCTACGGGACAGGTCCACTTCGTGGGGGCGGAACAGCACATGGTGCTCGGTGCCGACATACAACCGGTTGGCGTCGCCCAGGAAGTGATAGACGAAATCGCTGGCCGGATGCTCATAGACCTCGGCGGGCGAGCCGACCTGCTCGATCACGCCCTTGTTCATCACCACGATGCGGTCGGCCACTTCCATGGCTTCCTCCTGATCGTGAGTCACGAAGACGCTGGTCAGGTTGATGTCCTCATGCAGGCGCGCCAGCCAGCGACGCAGCTCCTTGCGTACCTTGGCATCCAACGCACCGAAGGGCTCGTCAAGCAGCAGGATCTTCGGCTGCACTGCCAGGGCACGGGCCAGGGCGATGCGCTGGCGCTGGCCGCCAGACAGCTGCTCCGGGTAACGGTCGCCGAGCCAGTCCAGCTGCACCATCTCCAGCAATTCCTTGACCCGCGAGGCGATCGTGGCCTCATCCGGGCGCTCGCGCTTGGGCTTCATGCGCAGGCCGAAGGCGACGTTGTCGAAGATGGTCATGTGACGGAACAGCGCGTAGTGCTGGAACACGAAACCAACGTTGCGGTCGCGCACGTCGCGGGTGGACACGTCTTCGCCGTGGAACACGATGGAACCGGTGTCCGGGGTTTCCAGGCCGGCGATAATGCGCAGCAGGGTGGTCTTGCCGCAGCCGGACGGGCCGAGCAGGGCAACCAGCTCACCGCTGTGGATATCCAGGTTGATGTCGTTCAATGCGCGGAAGGCGCCGAACTGCTTGTGGACGTTGCGGATTTCAATGCTC
The DNA here is from genome assembly GCF_052245235.1 of Pseudomonas sp. B392_1p. Taxonomy (NCBI): domain Bacteria; kingdom Pseudomonadati; phylum Pseudomonadota; class Gammaproteobacteria; order Pseudomonadales; family Pseudomonadaceae; genus Pseudomonas; species Pseudomonas sp. B392_1p. The sequence continues at coordinate 293,735 of NZ_JBQPXM010000001.1, read as the reverse complement.
ACAGGTTTTATTCCTCCGCGCCGCTGTGGCGTTGGCGGTTAATTCGCGATTCGCTCCACTGCTTGAGCAGCAGGATGATCAGGGCCAGGGCCAGCAGCAGGCTGGCCACGCTGAACGCCGCGACGTGGTTGTATTCGTTGTAGAGAATTTCGACATGCAGCGGCAGGGTGTTGGTAACCCCGCGGATATGCCCGGACACCACCGACACGGCGCCGAACTCGCCCATCGCACGCGCCGTACAGAGTACCACGCCATAAATCAGCCCCCAGCGGATATTCGGCACCGTGACGTGCCAGAACATCTGCCAGCCGCTGGCGCCAAGCAGACGCGCGGCCTCTTCTTCCTGGGTGCCCTGCTCCTGCATCAAGGGGATCAGCTCACGGGCGACGAAGGGCACGGTGACGAACAAGGTGGCCAGCACGATACCTGGCACGGCGAAGACGATCTGGATGTCGTGGTCCTGCAACCAGGGGCCGAGCGCACCCTGGGCACCGAACAGCAGTACGTAGATCAAGCCGGCGATCACCGGCGAGACCGAGAACGGCAGGTCGATCAGCGTGACCAGAATGCTCTTGCCGCGAAACTCGTACTTGCTCACGCACCAGGCGGCGGCAATGCCGAACACCAGGTTGAGCGGCACCGAAATGCCCACGGCGATCAACGTCAGCTTCAGCGCCGCGATAGCGTCGGGCTCAAAGATGGCGCCGAAAAAAGTGCCCAGGCCGTGCTTGAGCCCTTCGCTCAGCACGATCACCAGCGGCAGCAGCAAAAACAGTGCGAACACCGCCCAGGCCGCGCCAATCAGCGCGATGCGCCCCCAGTGGCGCGGGGCCGGTCGATGCACGACGGTAAGGGGCGCGGCCACGGAAAGACTGCTCATGACGGACTCCTCAATGGGCTCGAATGTAGCGCTGCAGCAGATTGATCAGCAGCAGCAGGATGAAGGCCACTACTAGCATCAGCACGCCAATGGCGGTCGCGGCTGCGTAGTCGTACTGGTCGAGCTTGACCATGATCAGCAACGGCAGGATCTCGGTCTTCATCGGCATGTTGCCGGCGATGAAGATCACCGAGCCGTACTCGCCGACGCCACGGGCGAAGGCCAGGGCGAAGCCGGTCAGCCAGGCCGGTACCAGCGCCGGCACCAGCACGTGGCGAAACACCTGGAAGGGTTTGGCGCCCAGGCAACTGGCGGCCTCCTCGACTTCCTTGGGGATGTCGGCCAGCACCGGCTGCAGGGTGCGCACCACGAACGGCAGGGTGACGAAGGTCAGCGCCAGGGTGATGCCCAGCGGGCTGTAGGCGATCTTGAAGCCCAGGCTGGTGGCGAACTGGCCGATCATGCCGTTGGGCGCATACAGCGCCGTGAGCGCAATGCCGGCCACCGCGGTGGGCAGGGCAAAAGGCAAATCGATCAGCGCCTCGATCAGCTTGCGTCCGGTAAAGGTGTAACGCACCAGCGCCCAGGCCAGCAGCGTGCCAATGATGCCATTGAGCAGCGCAGCGCCTAAAGCGGTGAGAAAACTCAGCTTGAGGGCGGCGAGCACGCGCGCGGAACTGATGATGGCGATGAACTGGTCCCAGCTTAGCTCGGTGGTTTTGACGAACAGGGCGCCCAGTGGAATGAGCACAAGGAAGCTCAGGTAAAACAGGGTGTAGCCCAGGGTCAGCCCGAAGCCGGGTATGACGGGAGACGTTCGAATGGACATGGTCAACGTTCGCTCTGGTTGAGCTACAAGCAAGCCACAAGCGGCAAGCACAGGAACCAGATGGGCTCGCTCTTGCCGCGTGAAACCTGTCGCTTGCAGCCGGCGCGCTTAGTACGCCTGGTAGATCTGGTCGAACACGCCGCCATCGTTAAAGAACTTGGGCTGTGTTTCTTTCCAGCCGTTGAAGTCCTTGTCGATGGTAATCAGCTCAAGGGCCGGGAACTGCTGACTGAATTCAGCCGCCACTTTGGCGTTGCGCGGGCGGTAGAAATTCTTCGCCGCGATGCGCTGGCCTTCTTCGCTGTACAGGTAATTCAGGTATGCGTTGGCCAGTTCGCGGGTGCCGTTGCGCTCGACGTTCTTGTCCACCACGGTCACCGGCGGCTCGGCAAGAATCGACAGCGACGGCACGACGATTTCCAGCGCGTCGCCGCCTTCTTCCTTGAGTGCCAGGAAGGCTTCGTTTTCCCAGGCCAGCAGCACATCGCCGATCTTGTTGTTGACGAAGGTGATGGTCGAGCCACGGGCGCCGGTGTCCAGCACGGGCACCTGCTTGTACAGCTGGGCCACGTACTCCTGCGCCTTTTCGTCGCTGCCGTACTGCTTCTTCGCCCAGGCCCAGGCGGCGAGGAAGTTCCAGCGCGCACCGCCGGAGGTCTTCGGATTCGGGGTGATGACTTCCACGCCAGGCTGGACCAGGTCGCCCCAGTCCTTCAGGCCTTTCGGATTGCCCTTGCGCACCAGGAACACAATGGTCGAGGTGTAGGGTGTGCTGGCGTCCGGCAGACGCTCTTGCCAATCTTCCGGAATCAGTTTGCCGAGGCGGTGCAGCTCATCGATGTCGCCAGCCAGGGCCAGGGTCACCACGTCGGCGCGCAGGCCGTCGATCACCGAGCGGGCCTGCTTGCCAGAGCCGCCATGGGACTGCTGGATGCTGACCTTGTCATGGCCCTGGGCTTGCCAGTGTTGGGCGAAGGCGGCGTTGAATTCCTGATACAGCTCACGGGTCGGGTCGTAGGACACGTTGAGCAATTTGTCCGCAGCGAAACTCGGGGCGGCGAACAGGACGCTGGCCAGGGCGGCGACAGCGAAACGGCGAATGGACATGGTGCAGCTCCTGAAGTTTTCTTTTACGTCTTGGCTATTTTTTGAGGAGGAGTGTCAGCTCCGCATTCGCGGGCGACAGCTGCAGTACCGGTGCGTAGTCATCTGATGGTCTCGATTCATACACGCCCTCCGGTGGTCCAGTCGGGCTTCAGCGTTGGGGTGTTTAGGCAGGCTTGCCCGGTTGATTGTGCAAACGAAATTTTTCCTTGCGCTCGATCTGCACGACTTGGCCGTTGTGCACGGTGATTTCCACCGAGCCAAAGCGCAGATCACGCAGGGCGTTGTGGATTTCACGCAGCAGGGTGGCATCGTCCTGTCCGTCGAGGCTGAGAAGGGTTGCGCTCATGGTGGCTCCGAAAGGTCGGCACCCTGACCAGTGGGCCAGGGCGTGGAGCGGAATATAGAGATCACGTTATATTCTGAAAAATACCGTTTAAGAATTTTTATATTCATTTAATTCATATCAACAGCAATTCCTGGCCAGACGCCAATGCGTGCCGGGGATAAGCAGTTGTAGGGGCGAATTCATTCGCCGTGCGCCGGGGTCGTCGGCGACTCGCGTGTGCGAGTTCCGTGCGGGTGGAGGCACGAGGCGTAGGTCGCAGCGAAGAGGTGCCCAATGCGTCATGAGTATGGCGAATGAATTCGCCCCTACGCGATGCGGGTACGGCTATCAGCCAGCCACCGGCCGAATGCCTGGGCAGGTTATGAATTATGGAATAAGAACATAATCTTTTATTCCTTCAACACTGCATTAACCCTCCCTACACTGCCGCCATTCCTTACGGAGGTGGCCTATGCCCAGTTCCCTCATTCGTTACCTGATCGTCCCCGGCTGGCATGGCTCACCGGTGGATCATTGGCAAAGCCACTGGCAACGCACCTTGCCCAACAGCGCCCGCGTCGAACAGGGCGATTGGCTGACCCCGCGACGCGAGGACTGGGTTGCCCGGCTCAACGCTGCGATTGCTGCTGATGGCTGCCCAACCATTCTGATCGCCCACAGCCTGGGCTGCGTAACGGTGGCGCACTGGGCCGAACAGGCACCACGACATTTACTCGGTCGCGTGCGCGGGGCCTTGCTGGTCGCACCAGCGGACGTCGAACGGCCCGACTGCCCCGAGCCATTGCGCAATTTCGCGCCACTGCCGCGCCAGACGCTGCCGTTCCCTAGCCAGTTGATTGGCTCGGACAACGATCCGGCAGCCACTGCCACACGTGCGTTGCAGCTCGCCATCGACTGGGGCGCCGAGGCCAGCATTCTCAGTGGCGTCGGGCATATCAACGTGAAATCCGGGCACCAGCGCTGGGAGCAGGGCTTTGCTTGGTTGTACCGTCTGCAGGTGCAGATCGACGAGCTGGAGCGGCGTCGCGCCTGACTTTTCACAGCCCGCGCGGGTAAAGCGTTCGCCACAGATTTTTGACGCCACGAATGCGGGTTGCGCGCCCTACAAATCAGCCGATGTGAAATCGGCCCTACAAAGAATGCCATGCGTTTAGCCGGCCTTGCGAAAGGTCAGGTTGATGCGGTGCGCGCCGAGCAGCTCATGGGTCGCGGCCTTAATCGTCAGCACGCCATGGTAACGCAGGCGATCCACGCCACCCCACACCACCACATCCCCATGCAGCACCGGCACCCGCTGGGTCTTGTCGCTACGCTTTTGGCCGCCGAACTGAAACACGGCGGGAATGCCCAGCGACACGGATACAATCGGCGCGCTGAAATCCTGCTCATCCTTGTCCTGATGCAACGAGAGCTTGCTGCCCGGCGCATACCGATTGATCAGGCAGGCATCGGGCAGGAAACCGGCAAACCCCGCCTCGGCGGCAGCGGCTTGCGCCAGACGCAAGAAGACCTCGGGCAACGCCGGCCAGGGTAGACCGGTCAGCACATCCGCTGGGGCATAGCGATAACCGTGGCGGTCCGACTCCCAGCCCAACGCGCCGCAATTGCTCATCGCCACCGACATGCTGTAGCCGCCCGGTGTTTGCATATGGCGAAAGGGCGCAGTTGTCTCGATATCAGCCAGCGCTGACAACAAATCGGCAACGTAGGGCAAGGCGAAGCCGCGCAGCACACAGGCGCTCGGCCCCAGCCATTCGGTGGTCGGAGTGGATTCGGGAAACAGGTCGGGAATGGAGCCCAGTCGAGTGTGATCTTTCATGGACATATGATCCTGCGCGACACGCCACAAAGGAACGCCAAGTGGCCAATGGCCGAACGCTTTTGTAGGGGCGAATTCATTCGCCTGGCGCATGACTCCCAGGCCACACCGCCGCCGCGACCAACTCAAAGGCATCAGCTGGGTCGTTCGTCGCACCCCCGCAGGTGCCGGAAAGCCCGATGCCAGGCGAACGAATTCGCCCCTACAAATGCCCCGCCAAAAATAATTCGTCAAAATAATTTAAGTCCCGCTTCAAGTCCGTCGCCCTACCTGTATAGCGGGCAATCGAAGCCAGCTTTCCAAGCCAATTTTTTGATGGAGGCCCACATGGCCATCTCGATTCATACCAACTACGCCGCATCGCTGACCCAGACCAACATGACCAAAACCAACAGCGCGCTGGGCACCAACCAGCAGCGTCTGGGTACCGGTCTGCGCGTAAACAGCGCTGCTGACGATGCCGCTGGCCTGCAAATCGCCACCCGCCTGAACGCTCAGGCCCGTGGCCAGGCTGTTGCCATGCGTAACGCCCAAGACGGCATTTCCCTGCTGCAGACCGCCGAAGGCGCGCTGAACGAATTCACCAACGTTGTACTGCGCATGAAGGACCTGGCCACCCAGGCAGCCAACGGCACGAACAGCGCCGAAGACATCACCGCTCTAGACGCTGAATTCACTCAGCTGACCGCTGAACTGAGCAACATCATTGATAACACCAGCTACGGTGCTGACAACAATCTGTTTGCATCGGGCGGCAAACTGACTGCAGCCCTGACTCTGCAAATCGGTTCGTCCTCTGCTGAAACACTGGACATTGAAGTACAAACTGAAGTCGCTGCGATCAGTACTGCACTGGCCGCTGCATCGGGTGGCATCTCTGCTTCCGGTGCTGCCAACACCATGATCGACTCGCTGAACACTCTGCTGACCAACGTCGGTTCCGCCCGTGGCGCCATGGGTGCCAGCATCAACCGCCTGAACCACACCATCAACAACCTGGCCAACATGGCCGACAACACCAACACCGCCAAGGGCCGCATCATGGACACCGACTTCGCCGCCGAAAGCGCAGCGATGGCCAAGAACAACATGCTCATGCAGTCCGGTATCGCCATGCTCAAGCAGACCAGCCAGATGCCAGGTCTGGCCATGTCCCTGCTGGGCTAAGCCCTGCCGCGTTTCCAGCCAGGCTCGCCTGGTTGGAAACCACAAAAAACCCGGCTCGCCGGGTTTTTTTGTGCCTGGAAGAAATGTAGGGCAGGTGCAATGCCAGCCGCAACACGAGGTCCAGCCATGCCTCCTCTTCGCGGCGAGCTCGCCGCTCCCACTGTGAAATCCGTGCTACGCGCCCACCCTGTGGGAGGCCCGCCCTCGGCCCGAAGCCTTCACTCAGCAAAAAATTTGCCCTTCTGTCATCGAAAAACTCACGGCAGCGGAAATAGGTCTTCTGGCCGCGACAAGAAAATGGGAACGATCCTTGCTATTACCTATGTGCTCTCACATTGGCATCAGTTTTTTGACGCACGTCCCATTACACCTTAAGTGACCTTTGCCCATGAACAGTCAAGCCCTCCAGCACGCCGTAGTCGACAGCCCCTGGTCTGCCGATTCCTTCACGCTGCGCACAGGCCGGAGCGCCTGCCGCGCCCTGTTCCAGCCGCAGCAGTACCAGTTGCGCCTGCAGCCCGAGCAAGGCGACACCGAACGTGTCGAGTTGGGTTTCGCCGGCAGCCGGGTGCTTGAGCGCCTGCTGCAGACGCCCGGCGAGGTGGTTACCCGCGAGGACCTGCTCGGCTACGCTTGGGCCGACCGCGTGGTCAGCCAGGGCAGCTTGAACCAGCAGATCTATGTGCTGCGGCAAATTCTCGGCGACGAAAAAGGTCGACAGATCATCCAGACCCTGCCGCGTCGGGGGTATTTGTTCAACCCGGACTATATCGAGGCCGAGCAGGTATTACCGGCTTCTTCCGCCGAGACGCCCGCTACGGTTCAGGCCTCACTGGACTGCAACACGAGCAACACCCGCCGCAAACTGCCGAGCTGGTGGCGACTGGTAGCACTGCTTGGCTTCACCCCCTTGCTCGCCACCTGTGCGGCCAATCTGCCAGGACTGTGACGTCTTAAGCCGTACGATGCCATTGCTGTGACGGGCGAATTCATTGGCTTTGTCCAGCTGTTGCAAGGGGCGTTACCCAAGCGTTCTATTCACCGACCTTACAACTGGTGTAAGGCGGTGACGCTCGTTGCAGGCGGGTTGGCTGTGTCATGGCGCACGTTCCTCCCGCAACTTGCGCCGGGCGTGGCCGCCCGACGAATTTCATGCCCGCATAACTCACCGCTTAGGCACGTTTCTGGCAGCTTGCATCAGCAGTCCTGCGCCCCTAACGATGTCGGGCCCTTACAGCCGCTTGGCGAGGGCGGCCTCCCACAGAGGTTCAGTGTGGGAGTTGCGACCTCGCGACGAAGACGATGGCACGGCTTAAACGCAAGCCCACCCAAACAAAAGGGCGGAAGGCAGGAGTTCTCCCTGCCGCGGGCTGCGCGGGTAACTGCGTATCAGATGCTTCCTGCGCTCGGCGGGAATCGAGCTGGGACGCTCCGCGCCCCTTCTGAGGCGCAGCCCGATCACTTACTCCACCCAGAGTGTGTCAACCTCTTTGTTCAGCACGCTAACAGGAGCGGGCTGTACAACCTTCTCTGGCACCTTTAAACGCGTGCCTTCCTTGGTGTAATGCAGCTGCGGGTAGCTTTCGCCGAACAGGTCGCGGTACAGCCCTTCGGATTTTTCCGTCAGCAGCAGCAGCTCGATGCGTCGGTTGGCGCCGTCGCGCGGATTGTCTGCGCGCAGCGGCATGACGTCGGCCAAGGCCGAGACTTGCAGCACCTGCGTCGCCTGTAAGCCGGCATTGACCATCACGTTGCGTGCCAGCAACGCGCGGTCCCCGGACAGGTTCCAGTTGTTGTAGGTGGCGCTCTTGCGGTACTGCGTGGCATCGGTGTGGCCGCTGATGATCAGGCGGTTTTCGACCTTGGCCAGCATGTGCGCCAGGCTGGTCAGCAAACGCTGGAAATGCGGATTGAGCCGCGCGCTGCCGCGCTCGAACATGAAGCGCTGCTGGTCGTCCTTGATCAGAATGCGCAGCCCTTGCGGCACCACGATGACTTCGAGGTTGGACAGCGCATCCACTTCACCGGACAGCTCCTCGATCAGATCCGCCAACTGCTCCAGATCTTCGCGGGTGTTGTACTGCCTGATATCTTGCGGCTCGGGCTGGATCTCGCGCACGCTGCCGTCCAGGTCGATCGGCAGCTCGCTGATGTTGTCGAACATATTGGCACCGACCATGCCTTCCATCAGCGGGTTGCTGACCGGGTCGTCGGCGCTGAGCGGCGAAGACGTCTTGCTTGGATTGATGATCCACAACACCATGAACAGCGCCATCATCGCCAGGGTAAAGTCAGCAAAGGCGACCTTCCAGGCACCACTGTGGGCGCCTTCATGGCCCTTCTTACGACGCCGCTTGATAACAATCTCGCGATCCTTATCGCCCTTCCTTCTCAAGCTGCTCATGCTGCGTCCCGCTCTTCCTCATAGCGGTTGACCCAGGATTCGAGCAGGCTGAACGCCGGCTTGACGTCCTGCTCGATCAGTTTGCGACCGGCATCCACCGACAGCAGCGTCGGCTTACCGGCCACATGGGCCACCAGCGTGGTGCGCACGCATTCCAGAGCCGACAATTCGGTGCGGATGCGTTGCGACATGGCCGTGGCCAGCGGCTGCATTACGCAGTAGCAGAAGAAGATGCCAAGGAAGGTGCCGACCAGCGCAGCAGCGACACTGGCACCGATTTCCGCAACCGAGCCGCCAATATTACCCATGGTGATGATGATGCCCATGATTGCGGCGAGAATACCGAAGCCGGGCATCGCTTCGCCGACCTGATTGAGCGAGCGCGACGGCAGCAGCAGGGTTTCCTCCATAGCTTCCAGTTCCTGGTCGAGAAAACCTTCCAGTTCGTGGGCACTGATCTTGCCCATCGCCATCAGGCGGAAGTTGTCGGCAATGAAGGCCATCAGGTTGGGTTCGGCGAGGATGAGTGGGTATTTGGCAAACAGCTCGCTCTTCTCCGGTTCCTCGATGTGCTCATCGAGCACCTTGAGGCCGCCGATTTCGACCATTTCCAGCAGCTCATAGAGGAGCATCAGCAGTTGGCGCTGGAATTCTTCCCCGCGCCGTTTGTAGACCACCACACCCTTGATCTGCTTGAGCATTTCGATCAGCACTTCCTTGGGATTACCCACGATCAGGCTGCCCAGGGCGGCGCCGACGATGATGAGCAATTCTGCAGGCTGCCAGAGCATGGCCAGGTTGCCGTTGGCCAGGGCATAACCACCCAGGACACACGCGACAATGAGGAGAGATCCGAAAATTTTCTGCATAACGGCTCGACTAATTAGGCTCGGTTAATAAGACACAGGCCCGTTTGACGGCCTGCTTGATCAGCTGGCAAATCCGTGCATCGCTGAGGTCCAGCACCAGCGCGATCTCCTTGAGACTGAGGTCGTGCTGGTAGTAAAGGGTCAACACCAACTGTTCGCGCTCGGACAGCCGGCCCAGCACCTGGGCCAACAGGCGTTCCTGATGCACGCGCTGCTCGAACCCCTCGGTGACATTGGCGTTCGGTTCATGGCCGTCCTGCAGCAACGCATCGAGGCTTTCGAGCGCTTCGCCGGACTGGTCCAGCAAATATGCGTGGTAGGCGTCTTCATCCACGCCGAGGTGCGTACGGATTTCCTCATCGCTCGGCTCACGCCCTAGCTGGCGCGCCAGGGCACGCACGCCATCGCGCATCTTGTGGCTCTGCTGACGCACTTGCCGTGGCCGCCAGTCCTGGCGACGTAACTCATCGAGGATCGCACCGCGAATGCGCAGGCTGGCAAAGCGACCAAATGCTTCATCCGGCTCGCCATAACGACGCAGGCTGTCGAGCAGGCCGAGCAGGCCGATCTGCTCCATGTCTTCGCGATCCAGCGTCGAACTGGCCTGCAGTGCCAGCTGGCTGACAATGCGCTTGACCAGCGGCAGATAACGCAATAGCCAGCGCTGTTCGTCCTGCGGAGCGAACAGCGGCGGGGCGCTATGCCCAGGGTAGGCTGTCTCGACGACGCAGGGGCTGTTCATGATTATTGCGCGAGCATCTTGCTGACCAACACGTGCTCGAACGGTGCCTTGAGCTGGCGTGCGGCAAAATCATCAAACAGGGTCTGCTCGATCAGCGCCTGCAGTTCGATAATGGACATCTTGCGCAGTGTCTCGTAACGCATGCCTGACAATTCGGCGACCACCGAATTGCGCACCACCGGCACCAACGGTGGCAGAAGCTTGCTGTCGACCTTGGCGCTGATCTGCAGCGCCAGGTCAATCACCACGTAATGTTCACGTTTGGCCCCGCGCACACCAATGATGATTTTCTCGATGGGCAGAAACTGGTAGGCCGACAGCTCGCTCAGCTCCCGCAACTGTTGGGCGGAATCACCATCGGCCGCGTGCAGATCACCCGTAAACGGGCGCTGAGTCATAAAAAAAGCCGCCAACGCTGTACCCACCACAATGATGTTGAGTACCAGCAGCACGACGATAACGCGGGATGACCTCATACTTTCTCTCTTACGAATTTCTGGAGTGCGCGTCAGACCGTAACCAGCACATCGGAGGTATCACGCTGGCGGGTGTCGTCCCCGCTTGGCTCCAGGACGTTGTCCCGTACCGCGTTCTCCGCGTAGCGCAGTGGCTCCTGGCGTGACTGCTGACCCGACTGACTGTCGGCACCGACCTGGACGTTGACCTGAACAAAATGCTGCGTGAGCAGCTCCTGGCGCAGACGGTCACTGGTTTGCTGCAGCAATCTAAGGGTATCGGCCTGTCCCGCATTGATTTGAATGGTGATGCGGCCCGCCTCTTGACTGACCACGATTTCCAGCTTGCCCAGCTCCGGAGGGTCCAGGCGAATGGTGGCGCGTTGCGCCTTTTGTTGTATCTGCATATCGACGCTGTCACGCAGTGCATGCAGCATCTGCTCGCCACGCTGGGCGTCCGAGCCTTGTAGTTTGAGGGTTCGCTCCGGCAGTGCGCTAACCGCTGCCGGTAGCTGACTGGCCTGACCGGAGAGCACCGCTGACGTCTCGCCCTCGGCCGCTTTGCCAACCGCAAGCGTGCCGGCCATATCCACGGTAATGCCGATAGCATTGCCGGTATTGAGCGGTGCGGCCTCGGCGCGCGCAGCGCCGGCGAGTGTTTCACTGCGCACTTCAACCTGGGCAGGCAAGACGGGAGCCTTGCCGTCGGCGGTATGTGGCTGCGTCAGGCGATCACCCGGCAGCCCTGGCAGGGATTGCGCCGCGCGATCCGCCAACACAGCGCTCTGGCTTGTCGCTGGCTGGGCCTGAACCTGTTGCTGTTGCTGGGCCAGCAGGCTGCCCAGCAGGGCTTCGATCTGCTCGAGGCCAGCTTCACCTTCAGGGGCCACCAAAGTCGGCTCCACTGCGCCAGACTCGACCGGCTCCAGCTCGGCCAGTACATCCACTAATTCAGGCAGAAGCTCAGCGCTGGCACGCAGCTCCGTCGCAAATCCAGGGGCGTTGTTGGCTACATCCTGCGATGCGGTTCCTGCAACTGCGGCGGGTGCGGACTCGGCAGCGGCGGGCAAGATGGCAGAGTTCGCCTGCTGGACAGGTCCGGCCAGATTAATACTCACAGCTGTATTCACCGCAGACTCTCCACCCAGGCATAAGCACTTCGGCCATCTGCGGGTTGTTCGTGACTGTCCAACAGCACCCGCAGGCGCTGACATTCTTCCTGGCAGCGCTGGCGCGCCAGACCGTGCAAGTGCTGAACATCCCGGCACGCGGCCAGCAGTTCGGCGCTGGGCTCGTCACCCTGCTTGCGCAGGCTCAGCAGGATGTCGCGCAGCGAGCGATCAATTTCGCGGATAGCGTCCCAGTCATCGAGATGCAGCACGCGCTCGAGTTGCACCTTGAGATTGTGCAGACGCTGCAGCTCATTGGCGGGCGGCACGCACGCCCTCCCACCCTTCGCGCAACGTGCCGAGTAGGTTTACCACTTCGTCCAGACCTTCCAGCGACAACGTCACGCTGACATCGGCCAGGCGGTAGATGCAGTAGTCGTACAACCGCGCCAGACCGGCAACCAGTTCGCCGCCGTTTTCATAGTCCAGGGAACTGGACAGCCCGTTGAGAATATTGATGCTCTTCTCGATCGAGCGGCCTTTCTCTTGGTAGCGCTTACCTTCGATGTGACCACGGGTGCGAGCCAGCTCGTCGAGCAGACCGTCGAACAGCACCAGCACCAGTTCGTAGGGCGAAGCCGCAGCGGCCTTCGACTCGAGATCGACCATGCGATAACTGTTGTAGCTGTCTTCGTAGTGGTAGGTCATGGGGCCTCAGTCGTTAGGATCATTTCTTTTCGGCGCTGGCGAAGTCGAAGTACAGGCTGGAGGTCTGCTCCAGCGTCGACATGATCTGCATCATGCTGGTGTACTGCTTGAGATAGCGTTGATAGAGATTCTCGTACTGGGTATCGACCCGCTCGTACTCGATATCGGTTCGTTTCATGGAGTCGCTGATGCTGTCCTTGCGCGTTTTCAGGATGCCGTTGACGCTGCTGGTGTAAACCGCCAGGCCGCTTTTGGTATCCAGCAAGGAGTCGAGCAAGCCTTTAGTGGCTCCATCGCCCTTGAAAATGGCATCCAGGGCTTCGGGCTTAGTGGCCAGCATCTTGTCGAAGCGCTCACCATTCAGCTCAAGGCTGCCATCGCGCTTGGCGGTGATACCCAGCGACACCAGCGATTCGCCACCGAAATTCTGGCGAATCAGCTTATCCACCATGCTCTTGATGCCGCGGGTCATACCGTCGGCGGCCAGCGCGCCACGCTCGGATTCTTCCGAACCGCTGGCAGTCAGGCTCTTGATGGTGGACATTAGGCTGTTGTAGGCGTCGACGAACTCCTGAACCTTGGCCTTGGTGGCGCTTGGGTCCTGGGCGATATCGATCGTCAGCGGCTGGTCACCTGCAGCGTGTGCCTTGGTGAAGGTCAGGCTGATGTCATCGATGACGTTGGAGAAGGTATTGCTGGAGTTGCGCAGCTCAATGCCTTCGGCCTCGCTGGCTCCCATATACACAACGGCGTCTTGGGCGGTAGACAACTGCTTGCTGCCCAGAGTGGTCTTTGTTGCGGCCTCGTCCTGCCCTTCGAGCATCAAGGAGATTTTCTGATTCTCGCCAGGATTTTCGCTGGTCAGAACCAGGCTGGTCGTGGTTCCGCTGCGTACAAGCGTGGCATTGACCGCCACTTTACTATCCTTCGCCTTGGCGTTGATGGCGGCGGCCAATTCTCCAAGCGTGGCGTAGTCCGCCGGATTCACCTCGAATGCAGTCGCCTCCGTATTACCGGGCTGGCCGACGGTCAGCTTGCCTGTAGTGGCGAGGTTGCTGTCGTTTAGGCCCTGCAGGGCAACCTGGTCCTTGCTGGCCAGTTGCTTGACGAAAAACTGATAGCTGCCGGCCACCGCCTTGCCGCCCACGGTCGCCGTAGCGTAATCCGAGCTGCTCAGCGTGGCCTTGTTTTGCACCATCGAACTGGCGCTGCCTGTGCCTTTCAGGCCACTGAGCTTGGTTTGAAAGGTGCTCAGGGCGGAACTCAACGTATTGAGCGCCGTCTGCTGAGCCTGGTAGTTCTTTTTGTTGCGATCCAGGCGACTGTAGCTGGTCTGGGTGTCGAATCCCGCCAGCTGGGTGGCCATGTTGTAGGCGTAGTTACTGTCAAAAGTCGTCATGTCTGGTACCCCTTGATGGTTAGGAGGCAATTCCGATGCCAAAACGCCATGCCGTATAAAATTGGCCGTAGCGCCGTTTGCAGCTGAAACTCCGCTTCCGCGCGAAGCACCTAATACCCCGGCGCGCGCCCGATGCGGAAACACCGCTTCCGCATTCCAGCTGGTGGTGGATTTGATAGACACAGGCGACCTAAACGCCGCAGGGCTTAAGCGCCAAGGTTCTGACGCCGTAATAAATGAGGGACCGCAGCCCCTAGAGACAGTGCTCGAGTACAACCTGTAAGGAGGCGCATACCAGAGTTTATCGACCGCAGCACTGGAACCGTGCCCGATACGGCCAGTACAACCCGATCGGCATAGACTCGGCAGCCTGCGAACCCCATCAAGGCGCTCGCGGCTTCTTGCAGCGAAAATACGCACCGTCCCATACGCCGCCAGCGCGCTTGCGCCAGCCACTCGGCCGACTTTCACCCGAACCTGGAGCTCCGGCATGCCGCCATCCGTCAACGCTCGCAAACCCCGCGCCAGCAGTCAGGCGCGCATCGCTGCCATTCACAACGCCGCCCGCGCCCAACTGGCCGATTGCGGCGTGAGCGGATTGACGATCTACGGGGTGGCCGAGCGCGCCCGGATTCCGCCTTCTTCGGTGTACCACTTCTTTCCCAGCGTACCGGCGTTGCTGCAGTCGCTGGCAGGTCAAGTCCATGCCGCCTTTCGCGCCACACTGACCGTGCCGGTTGAGCATGCATCGCTGCAGACTTGGCAGGATTTAGCGCGTCTGGTTGAGCAGCGCATGCTGTGCATCTATGCCGACGACCCCGCCGCCCGCCAACTGATACTGGCCCAGCATGGTCAGGCAGAAGTGACCCAGGCCGACCTGCAGCACGACCTGGAATTGGGCCGGTTGATGCACGCGCTGTTCGACCGGCACTTTGCCCTACCACCGCTGCCCGAGGACCTGGATGTCTTTGCGCTGGCTATGGAGCTGGCCGATCGTGTTTATGCTCGCTCGGTACAACAACACGGCGAAGTCATCCCCCGCTGGCGGGAAGAAGGCGCCCGAGTCTTTGTCGCCTACCTGGGTCTGTACCTACCACCCTGCTTGGTCAAGCGGACTGAACCCCTCGAAAACGGATTCATATCGGCAGTTCTCGAGAACACGCCCTAGGATCTTGCGTTAGCGCGCTTCATTTATCGATTTATATCGGCTATACATCCGCATAAGCCCACCTGGGCCACACTGTTATCGCCGACGGCGAGATCCCATCCGAGTATCTCCCCGGATGGTCTGCTGCCTGCAATAAAGACCTCATCGGTGGGTTAACCCACCCTACGGAAGGAAGACCGATGATCACTCTGACCACCAGCCCTCGCGCCGATGGCTTTCGTATGCCCGCCGAATGGGAAGCACACCACCAGACGTGGATGATCTGGCCCGAGCGCCCCGACAATTGGCGCCTCGGAGGCCAGCCAGCACAGGCCGCGTTCGCAGCCGTGGCACGCGCCATCGCCGAATTCGAGCCGGTCAGTGTGGGCGTGTCTGCCGGCCAGTACGCCAATGCCTGTATGCAGTTGGAGCATGCCAACATCCGCGTTGTAGAACTCAGCAGTGACGATGCCTGGGTACGCGATACTGGGCCAACGTTCGTATGCAATACCCAAGGCGACGTGCGCGGTGTGCATTGGGATTTCAACGCCTGGGGCGGCTTCAACGGCGGTCTGTATGCACCCTGGGACCGCGACCAACAGGTCGCCAAGAAGATTTTGCAGATTGAGCGCCAGGATCGTTACCGCACCGCCGACTTCGTGCTGGAAGGTGGCGCCATTCACGTTGATGGTCAGGGCACACTGATCACCACCGAAGAATGCCTGCTCAACCCGAACCGCAACCCTCACCTGAACCGTACTCAGATCGAGACGCTGCTCAGCGAGCATCTGGCAGTCGACAAGATCATCTGGTTGCCGGAAGGCCTGTACAACGACGAAACCGATGGGCACGTCGACAATTTTTGCTGCTTCGTGGGTCCCGGCGAGGTGCTGCTGGCCTGGACCGACGATGCGCAGGATCCTAACTATCCACGCTGTCGCACCGCCTGGGATGTACTCAACGACACGCTTGATGCGCAAGGACGTGCACTGACGATCCACAAGATACCGATCCCCGGCCCCATTTATGCCACTGAAGAGGAATGCGCCGGTGTCCAGACGGTTACGGGCAGCCAGCCGCGCGACCCGTCGATCCGCCTGGCCGGTTCCTATGTGAACTTTCTGATCGTCAACGGTGGGATCATCGCTCCAAGCTTTGATGACCCAATGGATGCGCAAGCTGAAGCCATCCTGCAGCGCTTATTCCCTGAGCACCGAGTGGTCATGGTGCCTGGGCGGGAAATCCTGCTGGGCGGGGGCAATATCCATTGCATCACCCAGCAGCAGCCGGCGCCGCAGAATCAGTAGAGAGCATTCATGAGCGAGGGCGCCAGGCTATGGCGCCTGCAGGATCAGGACAACAGGCTGACTACGCTGTAGCGGGTCAGGTTGGCTTGGCTGACGACGACCTGGGCCTGGCTGACATAATTGACCGGCCCACGATGCATGACTTCGTTCAGTGCTTCGACGTAGGTTTGCGCCCACTGGCGCTCATCATCTTGCAGGTGCTCGGCTAGAAATAGGCGTATATCCGACTCCCGCTCGCGGATCTGTTCACGCAGTTGGGTGACCCGGTCCAAGGCACTGACCACGCTGTCGAGGATCTGGCGCATTTCGCGCACTGACTCCAGGGCAGATTCGCTTGGCAGACCGAGCAGACCATCTTCGGCGCTTTCCACTCGCGCATAGTGGCCCTTGGCAAACAGCTTGCCCTCACCCTGCACCGCCAGCTCGTCGCGCAGCGCAGTCCAGTCGCTTTCACGAGCGGAGAATTTCAGCGAGCCGTCCGGATCGATTTCCGCGCGCAGTCCCGCCTGGTTGAGGGGCAAGTTGAAACGGCGCAAGGTTTGCTCGACGCTCATACCGTCATCGAGGACCACCGCCAAAGGTTCGCTGAGCTGGCGCCCGGCGCTGAATACTAGGGTTTCCTGGCCCGAGGCGCGCACCTGCTCGATGTTTTCCAGCCCCTGCAGGCTGAAGCGAATGCGCACCGGCTCATTCAGTTTCAGCTGGAAACTGGCATCGAGCACATTGCCGGTGTTACGGCTGCGCTGGTCGAGGATTGCGTTAACCTTCTGCAGCGCTTCGCGCGCTTGCTGACGGCTAACTGACTGGCTGGAGGCCGCGCTGACCTCGGCGCTCAACTTGAGCTTGAGCTGACTGAGCCGGCTCTGCACTTCATTCAGGTAGCTGTTGGCCGACTGGATGGAAGACAACTGCTGGTTGAGTTGCAGGCTGTAGGTGCTGCTCTGGCGTGGCGCCCGCTCGCTGGTGCGAGTTTCGCGCTGGACAGGCTGCGCGCGGCTCTGACGTTGTACGGGGACACCCTTGAGGTCCGCCGTGCGACGATCCAGGTCGAACGGCGTGACGGCTGGCAGTTGTTTATCGACAACCTTCATAGTGTCCCCTTATTCCTTAAAGCAGGTCGAACAGCGACATTCCAGTGAGCTTGGCATAGGTTTTTTGCGTGGCCTGTATGGCCATCTGGTAATTGGCCAGCTCTAGCGAACCGAGAGAATAATCGAAGCGCGACAATTCACCTTCGATTTTCTCATTGACCAGGGAAATATCCGCCTGGCTGTTGGCAAGCAGAGTCAGCGTGTTTTGCCGGCCACCGAGTTCGGTGACATTCATCAGTAGAGCATCATGGCTGCTATCCAGCGCCACGATTGCGTCGGTAATGCTGGTGCGAACTACCGCTGGATCGAGCGTGGCATCCTTCATGGAAGCCACGGCCTCGTGCAGCTTGTTGAGCAGATCCACATTGGTGCCCAACACCGTTTCGGCGGTGACATTATCATCGAGCAGCACGCCATTGGCCACGGCGACCTTGCGGGTGTCGTTGTTGCCGCCCAACGTATAAACGGTGCCATCGAACTTCACAGCCTCCTGGTTGGTGGCGGTGCCGGAAAACAAAAAGCGCCCTTCCTCGTCGCGCGAGTTGAAATAGCTGTAAATGGTTTCTTCCAAGCTTTCCAGCTCGCCGGCCATGCTCTCCAGTGCAGCCTGGTCATTAGTGCCGTTGGCTGCCCAGAGCAACAAGTCGCGCACGCTAAGTATGGTGTCGGATGCCGCAGTGAGGTTGGTCTCGGCCGCCGACAGGCGCCCGGACAGGTTGGCAATATTGGTCTGGTATTGGGCCAGACTGGACTCTTCCCGGGCGATGCGCAGCAACCGCACGCTGGAAATCGGGTCATCCGATGGCAGGATGATACGGTCGCCTGTGGCCATCTGCTGCATCAGCTTGCCGGTTTTCGCTGCGTTGTTGCTCAGCGAGCCATGCATGATGGCGTTGATCTGGGCGTTGGTGATGCGCATATCGCTATCCTTCGTTAAATCGTCGGGGCCGGCAGCACGCCGGCGCGCAGTCGTCAGAATACGGCCAGCATGCTGTCGAACAGGTCGCGGGCGGTGCTGATGACTTTCAGGTTGGCCTGATAGGCCTGCTGGAAATTCATCAAATTCACACCTTCCTCATCGAGGCTCACCGCGCTGATACTGTCGCGCTGGGCCTGGACCTGAGCCAGCACCGACGTGGCGGTTTCCAGGTCCGCCTGACCCTGGCGACTCTGACTGGCCACTTTACCCAGCAGAGAGGCATAGGCATCGTTGAGAGTGCTGGTGTTGCCATCAACGGTCACAGTGGCGTTTTTAAGCTGGATCAGCTCCAGCAACGTCTCGTTGTTACCCTGCGCGGCGTTGGCGCCGGAAGTGGAGAAGGCCAGCTCCCTGGGAGACAGGCTGGCGACCGTCAGCACCTGCGAAATGCTGGTGGGGTCATACACGAACAGCGGCTTGCCGGGATTACCATCCAGATCCGTACCGCTGGCCAGGACAGTGTTGAACTGAGTCGCCAGTTCACCGGCCATCTGGTTGATGCTGCCCTGAATAGAGCGCAGTGAATTGTATTCAGCGTCGTGCAACCCACCCAGCTTGCCGCCCCAGCCATCGCGAGCCATGGGAAACTCGGTGCCGGCGAAGGACAGCTTGAAATCCTGCTCGTTATCGGCTCCGGCGCTTAGGCTGACGGTTGCAGCGGTGGCTCCAGCCACCAGCGGCTGTCCGTTAGCCAAGGAAACACTGAAACTGCCATCAGCGGCTTCGCCCACACGGATATCGGCCAGTTCGGCCAAGCTCTGTACCAGGCTGTCGCGCTGATCGCGTAGGGCCTTGCTGTCACCGTTGGTGGCATCGGCGTAACCAATGCGCTTGTTCAACTCGGCAATGTTGCCGGTCAGACCATTTAACTCGGTGACCATCGCCTCGCGTTGGCCGCGTACGGCCTTCAGCTGCAGCTCGATATTGTTACTCAGGCCGTTAAAGCGTTGGGTCAGAGCCCGAGCTTCATTGAGTATCTGCTGACGAAGGGCAATGGAATCAGGCGTTGAAGTCGTGGCGTTAAGCGCCGCATAAAGGTCGTCCAGGCCGCCGCTGATATTCGAGCCTTCGCTGGCCATCATCTGCTCCAGCGCAACCAGATACTGCTGACGACTTGAGTTGATCCCCTGCTCGCTGGTCGAACGCCACAGCTGACGATTGACGTAATCGTCGGCAATACGCCGAATCGTCGTTATTTCTACCCCACGACCGCCACTCAAGGTGGTATGCCCGGAAAGCGACATCTGCTCGGTACGCAGGCGGCTGAAGCCCGGGGTATTGACGTTGGCGACGTTCTGGCTGGTGGTGGTCAAGGCAGTCTGCGAGGCGCGTACGCCGCTCATGCCAATCTGGCTCATAAGACTCACGAGCGATTCTCCTTGGTGTCAGGACGAATCGGCTGGGCAAAAGCCGCCGACAGCGCTTGATGAGGGGGCGTGGAGGTATTCGACGCCAGTTGCTGATTCAAGGCGACCGTTTCGCCTGCCGGCTTAAATGCCGCATGCGATTGCGCCCAGCTACCGGTCAGCGGCGCTTGCAACGCCTGGCTGGGCAGCGCGGCCACCGGCTCGCCGCCCAGCTGCTCGACCAGCATATCGGCGATGCCGGTGTTGCGCTGGCCGGCCAGTTTTTCGGCGAGCACTTCGTCGTAAAAGTCGCGCATGGTGTCCAGCTCGCGACTGCGCATCGAGCTGCCTTCGGACAGCACATCGCTGGCCTTGCGCATCTGTTTGAGGATCTGTTGCAGGAACATCGCTTCGAACTGCTCGGCGGCGGCCTGCAACTGGTCGTTGCGCGAGATGCCGGTGTGCTCCGGGGCGTTGCGCCAGGACTGCAGCGTATTCGGAAGGTTGAGAATACTCATGGTCAGATCACAATCAGTTCGGCGTTGAGGGCGCCAGCGCGCTCCAGGGCCTGGAGAATGCTCATTACGTCATCCGGCGTGGCGCCCAGGCTGTTCACGGTATTGATAATGCTTTCCAGATTGGCGCCTTCCGGCCAGCGGAACATGGCATTGCGGTCCTGGGTGACTTCCAGCTCCGAACGGGGCACTACAGCCGTCTGGCCCTGGCTGAACGGCGCGGGCTGGCTGACCTGCGGGTTTTCGCTGATGGTCACGGTCAGGTTGCCGTGGGACACGGCCGCAGCCTTGACGCGTACGCCCTCGCCAATCACCACGGTGCCGGTGCGGCTGTTGAACACCACCTTGGGTCGCTCGCGGCCCTCGCGCACCTCCACCATTTCCAGCATGGCCATGAAACTCATGCGCTGGGTGCTGGTGACCGGCGCTCGCACTGACACCTTGGTGGCGTTCAGCGCCGTCGCCGTGCCGGGACCGATGCGCTCATTGATCGCATCCACCACACGGGTGACGGTCTGGAAGCTGGGGTTGCGCAAATTGAGCATGATGTCCGGGCGCTTGGCGAAATCGCTGGGGATCATGCGCTCAACGGTGGCGCCGTTGGCGATCCGGCCCGTGGTCGCACTGTTGATCGACACGCTGGAGCCGCTGCTGCCTTCAGCCTTCAGGCCGCCGACCACTAGGCTGCCTTGGGCCAGGGCATAGATTTCGCCGTCCACGCCATGCAGTGGGGTGAGCAGCAGCTGGCCGCCGCGCAAACTCTTGGCATCGCCCAAGGACGACACCGTGACGTCAATGCTCTGCCCTGGGCTGTAGGAAGGTGGCACGCTGGCGGTGACCGTCACCGAGGCGACGTTCTTCAGTTTGGGATCGACGTTGGCCGGCAGGTTGACGCCGAATTGCTTGACCAGGTTGGCCATCGCCTGGTTGGTGAAACGTACCTGGTTCTTGTCACCCGAGCCATCCAGGCCGACCACCAGGCCATAGCCGATCAATTGGTTGTCGCGGATGCCTTCGACATCCACCAGGTCCATCAGCGGCACGGCCCGGGCGCAGGGCAGGGCCAGCAACAACAGAAGGGGGAGAAGCTTGCGCATGTCAGTATCCGCTTAGAAGGGGAACCAGGGGCTGGTAAAGAAGCGCGTCAGCCAGCCGGCCGAGTTGCTGTCGTTGAGCACGCCGCGCCCGGCATAAGAGATCCGCGCATCGGCGATGCTCTGCGAGGACACCTGGTTGAAGCGGTTGATATCGTCGGGACGTACCAGACCGCTCAGGCGGATGAATTCATCCCCCTGGTTGAGGCGCAACGACTTCTCGCCGCGCACCAGCAGCACGCCACTGGGCAGCACCTTGTGCACGGTGACGGCGATGGAGCCGAGCAGGGTGTTCTGCTGCGAGCTTTTCGCCGAACCGGAGAAGTCGCGCTGGGCATCGGCGGACGCCCCGAGGCGGTCGTACTCGCGACCGAAGACATTGGGCACGCCGATACCGATGGAGGACTCCTTGCCGAAGCTGGTACCGGCGCTCTTGCTCGATTGGGTCGATTCGTTGAGCACCACGGTGAGGATGTCGCCAACCCGGAAAGCGCGGTTGTCGTTGATCAACGAGCTGCCAAAGCCCCGGTACAACCCTCCCGCCACCGTCGTCGACTGCTCGTAGTCCAGTTCCGGCGGAGCATAATCGGTGGTATCGGCGTCTTCGCGCAACTCGTGGAAGCTGGCGCACCCACCGAGCATTAGCACAGCAACCCACAGACAAAGCGTGCGCATCATGGTCATCAAACGGTCTGGTTGAGGAATTGCTGCATGCCGGAGCTGGCGTCGAGCACCTTGGCGTTGGCCTCGTAGGCGCGCTGGATGGCGATCATCTGCACCATGGCCTCGACCACCTGCACGTTGGAACCTTCCAGCACGCGCTGCTTGAGCTGACCAAGGCCATCCTCACCCGCAGTACCCTCAACCGGTTCGCCACTGGCCACGGTTTCGCGGTACAGGTTGCCGCCCAGGGCTTCCAGACCAGCCGGGTTGAGGAAATTGACCAACTGGATCTGACCCAGGTCCTCGGTCACCCCTTGGGCATTGACCACGGTCACGGTGCCGTCGCTGCCCACAGTGAAACCGCTGCTGCCTTCCGGCACGAGAATCTCATCGGCCAGCGGCAGCCCCTGGGAATTGACCATCATGCCTTCGGCATTAAGCTGGAACTGGCCGTTCTCGGTGTAATAGTCCTCGCCATTGGGGCCTTGCACACGAAAGAAGCCCTGGCCGATGATCGCCAGGTCCATCGGCTGGCCAGTGGTCTGGATGTTGCCTTCGGTAAAGACCTTCTGGGTACCGACCACGCGCACGCCATTGCCCATCTGCAGGCCGGACGGCACGGTGTTGACCTGGTCGGCCTGGGCGCCGGGCTGCACCTCGATGGCGTAAAACAGGTCCTCGAATACTGCGCGGTCGCTCTTGAAGCCGACGGTATTCACGTTGGCCAGGTTGTTGGCCACGGTGGTCATTGCCATATCCTGGGCGACCAGACCGGTCTTGCTGACCCAAAGTGCCGAACTCATCGGTTAATCCCCTTTTCAGTGCCTGCCCCTGGCAATGCCAGGGGCGGATAATTAGTGATTGCTTCGGCGCAGTGCTCTTGGGGTGGGGCCGAATTTACTTCGGCTGCGAAGTCTCAAAAGGACCCGATCACCACCCGAACACCGCTGCCGATATGAAATCGGCCCCACACACTTAGCGCGCCCTTGCAACGCAACGGCTTCGTTTTGCTTAGCCGCGAATCAGCCGATTGCCTGCCTCGGACAGGTTTTCGGCGGCTTTCATCATCTTCACCTGGGTTTCGAACAGGCGGCTCAGGCTCATGGTCGATACCAACTGGTCGATGGACGAGACGTTGCTCGATTCCAGGTAACCGCTGGCCAGCGTGATGTCTTCGTTGGCTGCCAAGGGCTGGTTGTCGCGCGGGATCAGTAGCCCTTGGGCATTCTTGATCAGGTCTGCGCCCTGACTGTCGACCAGGCGGATACGGCCCACCTCGACCATCAGGAAATCGCCACGCGGCACCACCGACACCGTGCCGTCTGTGCCGATATGCAGCTGATCGTACTCCGGCAGCACCAGCGGGCCATCCTCACCCAGCAGCAGGCGACCACCGACAGTCAGTTGCCCTTCGGCGTCTACCTGCAAGCTGCCGTTGCGGGTGTAAGCCTCGGCGCCGGCGCCATTTTGCACGGTCAGCAGGCCTTGGCCCTTGATCGCCACGTCCAGCGCCCGGCCGGTGAAATTCACCGGCCCCGGAGTAAGGTCGACGCCGTTGTTCTCCACCCGCGCCATATGACGGCTGTCGTAACCGTAGCCTTCCACCTCGACGGCGGCTGCACGTTCCATGTCGGCGCGAAAGCCGGCGGTGTTCACGTTCGCCAGGTTGTTGGCGTGAATCTGCAGTGCCTGCATGCTGCGGTTGGCCGCTGTCATCGCGGTATAACCCAAACGATCCATGGATGATTCCGCCTTACATCGCGCTGAACAGGATCTGGTCGAGATCCTTCTGGGTGGAGATCACCTTGGTGTTGGCCTGGTAGTTGCGCTGGCCCTGCATCAAGGTCACCAGTTCCTCGGTCAGGTCGACGTTGGAGTTTTCCAGGGTCCCGGCGTTGATCTTGCCGAACTGGGCGACGCCCGCAGTGCCGATCAGCGCGGCGCCGGAGTCGATGGTTTCCACCCAGGAGGTGCCGCTGACGTTCTTCAGCCCTTCGGCGTTGATAAAGCTGGCCAGCACCACCTGGCCCTGCTGCTGACTCTGACCGTTGCTGTAGTTGACGAACACGTTGCCCTTGCTGTCGATACCGATACCGGTCTGTTCACCGGAGGTGTAACCGGAAGCAAGGTTGGTGGACACGCCGAAGTCGCTGCCGTATTGGGTGGTGCCGGTGTAGTCGATGGTGATGCTCAGGGCAGCGGCGCCGGGCGGAGTAATCCCGCCAAGAGTTACAGCCGCGGGGGACGTCATCGCCCCATTGGTATCGAATGTCACTGGCGCTGAAGGCGGAGTCATTGCTGCGCCATCAAGGTAATAATGCGCCGTCCAGTTATTGGCCCCATCGGTCACGAAGTACTGAGTGAGGGTGTGCTCCTTGCCTAGGGAGTCATACACCTTGGTGGTGTAGGTGGAGTTGTAGCTGGTCACATCCGTCGGGGTGAAAGCAGGGACCGGTGCAGTTTGATTGGCATCCAGGTTGGCAACAAACTCCAGATCACCGGTCGCCTGGGCCGGCAGCGTCGAGGCCTTGATGCGCAGATCGCCCAAGCTGCCGGTCAGCAGGTTGCCGTCAGCGTCGGTGGGGTAGCCCTGCAGCTTTTGCCCGGCGGCATTGACGATGTAATTGGCCGCATCAGTGCCGAATACCCCGGCACGGGTGTACTGAGTCTCGCCACTGGTGCCCTTGACCACGAAGAAGCCGCCACCGGAGATGGCCATGTCCAGGGTACGGCCGGTGTTCACCAGCGCGCCGCCGAGGCTGATGCTCTGGGTGTTGCCAAGCACTTCCACACCCATCGCTTGGGTGTCGGCGTAGACGCTGCCGAACTCGGTACGCGAGGATTTGAAGCCGGTGGTGCCGGTGTTGGCGATGTTGTTACTGACGGTGTTCAGCTGTTCAGTGACGGCGTTGAGGCCGGTCAGGGCAATGTTGAAGCTCATGACGATCTTTCCTCGGAATAGGATCAGGCTCAGCTGCGCTGGCCGAACTCGACGATGTTGTAGAACGGCACGCTACCGGCGCCGGCGATATTGAGGACCGGCCCGGTATTGCTGACCCGCACGTCCTTGACCAGGCCGTTGACCTCGACGGTCAGGCGCTGATCGTCGGCGTTGAATGCCTGAATGCTGTATTGGCCGGGCTTGAGGCCCAGCGCCACAGGATCGACGGTGTAGGCGACCTTGCCGGCAGCCTGCTCACCCAGCTGAATGACGGTTTCAGTGCCATTGGAGTCGGTCAGCAGCAGGCTGGTCTTGCCCGAGTAGTTATCCAGAGTGAACTGACCGTTGACCGGCTGATCATTCAGCTCGAGGCTCTCTACGTTCACCGACACTTCCTGGCCTACCAGTCCCGCAGCAGTCAGGGTCTGCAGGTTGTCGGCCAGCACCAGGCTGCTCTGCTGCAGGGTGGCCATATTCTCCATGCTCTTGACCTGCGACATGCTGGCGTACTGCTGCAGGAACTGGCTGCTGTCCACCGGGTTGGTCGGATCCTGGTTCTGGATCTGCGCAACCATCAGAGAGATGAAGTTGTTCTCCATCACGCCCAATTCGCTGAGGTCCACTGCTGCACTGGGCAGCGCGTTTTCATTGGTCAGCGCGCTACTGCGCGAATAGTTGATCGAATCAACGCTCATCAGGCTTCTCCGAGACGCAGCAGACCCTGCTGCATGCTTTTGAGGCGATTGAGGACTTCGACGCTGGTCTCGAAGCTGCGGGTCGCCGACATCATGTCGGTCATTTCCTCGATCTGATTGACCGCCGGGTAAAACACATAGCCATCGGCGCCCGCCAAGGGGTTGCCGGGCTCGTAACGCTTCACTGCCTCACGCTGGTCGGCGACCACATCGAGCACCTGTACATGGGCACCGCCCATGCCGACGCCTCGCGTCAGCTCATCGTTGTTGTACACGGCGGCGAACAGTGGCCGGCGCGCCTGATAGACATCCTCGGCGGAGGTGGCCGCCGAATCGATGTTCGCCAGATTACTGGCCACGGTGTTCAGGCGTACCGTCTGGGCATTCATCGCTGAGCCGGCGATGCGGTAAATGGATTCAAAGGCCATCGTCAACGTCCTTCAATGGCCTGCTTGAGGCCGCGAAATTTCATGGTCAGGAAGGTCAGGCTGGTCTGGAAGTCCATGGCGTTACGCGAGAACTCGGCCTGTTCGACACCCAGCTCCACGGTATTGCCATCCAGAGACGCCTGGAACGGCACCCGGTATTGCAACGGCGAAGCGAGGCTGGACTGAAACAGTTCGGCACTGCTTTCCAGGCGGCTCATTTCCCGGGCGAAGTCAATATCGCGGGCTTGAAAGCCCGGGGTGTCTACGTTGGCCAGGTTGGCGGCAATAATTTCGCTGCGCTGCATGCGCACTTCGAGCGCATGGGCATGCAGCCCAACCACGTCATCAATCCGTATACTCATGCTTCCCCCAAAAAACCGTCACTGGGGAGTGGACAGCAGCTTTCATGCCATTCCGCTATCATTTAGCAGGTAATTGATTTTGTTAGGTTTTATCAGCGTTACAGACGATCGTCGGAGACGCGGATTTCCGTCTTTGACGGCAAAAGGACGCCGCAGCGGAAGTGTTGCTTCCGCCTGCCTGGTCATGTTGCTTGCTTCGCAAAGCCAGGCTGGCGGCGTCAGCGAACAGATCGATCGGGCGCTGCGCACTCATTTACAGCCGCTCCTGCATCACGAGACTCGCCAGCATGGCTGGCAGCAGCCACGCCTGCATCTGGACAACACACTGCCCAGCAGCACGCAAAAATTGCCGGTCTGTACGCAGGACTTACAGGTCAATAACCTGTCACCCCGCCCGGCGCTCCTCAGTCGGCAACGCTACCGAATCGAGTGCGCCACGCCCGCCTGGAGCGTGAACGTGACCAGCCAGGCCGACGTCAGCGTACGGCTGCTGGTCGCCCGGCATACTCTGGAACGCGACCAGTCGCTCAGCGCCGACGATGTACTCGCCCGCCGGCAAAGCGTCAGCAAGAATCGCCAAGGGTTCTATGGACGAGTTGCCGACATCGAAGGCCTCAGCGCCAAGCGGCGTATTCGCACCGGCCAGGTACTCAGCCCGCGGTTGCTCGGCGCGCCCTTGCTGGTGCGGCGTGGCCAGATGGTGACCATTGTCGCCACCCATGACGTCATCGAAGCCGCGACGCAAGGCGAGGCCTTGAGCAACGGCAGCGCCGGTGACCTCATCAGGGTGCGTAATCAGAGCAGCGAAAAAATTATCGAGACGCAAGTGACGGGCGAAGGCGTAGTGACCAGCACGTTCCGCTAAGGAAGCGCTGTATAAGTCGTTACTTCCGCGAAGGCGGGAATCCAGAAGGCCAGGTCGATCATTCCCACGCTCCGCGTGGGAATGCAGCCCGAGGCGCTGTGCGCCTCAGAAGGGACGCGGAGCGTCCCGTGTTCGGTTCGGCTGTGTCTGCGTTAAACGTTGCTAGCCCAAGGGCGGGCGCAACGCCTGCGCCGCGCCGTCCACTCGGCGCTGCATGACGCGATTTTAGGGCGAATTCATTCGCCTGGCGCATGACCTTCAGCCCACGCATCCGCTGCGACATGCACAAAGGCATCAGCCGCGTAGTTCGTCGCATCCCCGCAGGTGCCGGAACGCTCGATGCCAGGCGAATGAATTCGCCCCTACCGGAACCTGTGCCGGGCACGGCTTTTCGGTGTGGGAGTCGCGCCCTCGCCGCGAATGCGGGCTGCCCGGTGATCTCCGTGTTTCTTTCCCCAATATCCAGCAACGGGCGAGGCCGCCCTACGTTTGTGCGGGGCCAAATAGCATCCTACCCGCACAAATAGGTGCCAGTACCCACCGCCACTAGCACGCCGTCTTCGTTATGCAACTCGCTGCGTACCACCGCAACCTTGTTACCCGCGCGCAGCGGCACAGCATGAGCGGTAAAAAGCTGACCGCGGCCTGGGCGCAGGTAATCGATACGCAGGTCGATGGTGCCCAGGCGCGACAGCCGCGCCATGCGTTCTTGCGCCGGCAGGCCGGCGTGGCGCTCGCAGGCACCGATCAACGCCATGGCACCGCCGGCCACGTCCAGTAGGGTGGCGATCACCCCGCCGTGCAGGATGCCCTGCACGAAATTACCAATCAGCTCGGGGCGCATCGGCAGGTGCATGGTCACCCGCGCTGACGACAACTCGTCAATTTCGATGCCCAGGACCTGATTGAACGGAATGCGCGCGAAAAAATGGCCGATGGCCTCGCGCAGTTCGGGTGTGAGTTCACAGGATGGACTGATCATGGGCGGCTCCGACAGTAGGCCGCCACGTTCACCTAACGGCTCGCGACTGAAAAGAGGCGCGGCAGAGCAAGCCGGCAGTTTGTCCGGAATGGCCTGCAGCTGACGGCCCTCGCAAGAGCTGTCGCTCTTCAGACGCAGCGTTCACCATCACCCTTCGCTGAGCTCCAGGACCCGATCCACCAGCTTGTTGATACCGGACGCAGCCTGGCTAATCGATTCGGCCAACATGTAGGCCGGTGTGGTGACCAGCTTGCGTTGCTCGTCGACGATGATGTCGTCGACCGTACAATCCTGGTGCTCGGCGCCCATCTGGCCCAGCGCGGCTGCTGTATCCGCATCGGTACCAATGGTGCAGACCACCCCAGCGCCATAGATCTTTGCCGCCATGGCCGGAGCGATGCAGATCAGTCCCACCGGCTTGCCTGCGCTGGCGAAGCCCTGGGCAACTCTCAGCACCTCAGGATTCACCGTGCACTGCGCACCGCTGACGGCAAAATCGCTAAGGTTCTTCGCCGCGCCGAAGCCGCCCGGCACGATCAGGGCATCGAAGTCATCAATCTTGGCTTCGCGCAGGTCTTTGATATTGCCGCGAGCAATGCGTGCGGATTCCACCAGGACATTGCGGCTTTCGGACATTTCGTCGCCGCTGAGGTGATCGACGACATGCAACTGCGCAATATTCGGTGCGAAGCACTGTACCTGGGCGCCACGCTGATCAAGGCGCAGCAGGGTGAGTACGCTTTCATGGATCTCGGCGCCGTCATAAACACCGCAGCCAGACAGAATCACAGCGACTTTCTTGTGCATGTTTTCGTTCTCCAGGAAAGAGTAAGGGCCTTGGACATGCTACCTGCTACTTACCGGGTGCACGAGGTCTGGGTGTCAGGCCATACCGCGCAACAAACCGTAGAGGCCCGACGTTGGGCCGAAGCTTTTTGCCGAGCACAGCCGCATGTCCAGCCATGCCACCGCCTTCGCAGCGTGATTGCCCCCACACCCGCCTGTGCAAGGTCCACTTCGTGTCCTACCGCTGTTGATCTGCGTCAAACGGTCATTCGGCTGCCGTTTGCCAGCGACCCTGACCCTAGCCAACAATGGTCATCTGGCGCGTTCGGTGCAATTCCCCCCACGGACGCCGTGGCGTCATCAAGCAGTCATAATGACGCCTTATAACTGTCACACTTGCGCCACACGCCTGGCGCCCTGGAGTCTGCCGTGAGCTTTACCCCCGCCAATCGCCTGTTCCCCTCCACCCGCCTGCGGCGCAACCGCAAGGATGACTTTTCCCGTCGTCTGGTGCGCGAGAATGTACTGACCGTCGATGACCTGATCTTGCCAGTGTTCGTGTTGGATGGCGAAAACCAGCGTGAGGCCGTAACGTCGATGCCCGGCGTCGAGCGGCTGTCCATCGATCTGCTGCTCCAGGAAGCGGAAACCTGGGTCGAACTGGGCATCCCGGCGCTGGCACTGTTCCCGGTCACGCCCGTGGAGAAGAAGTCCCTCGACGCCGCTGAAGCCTGGAATCCGGACGGTATTGCCCAGCGTGCCACCCGCGCCCTGCGCGAACGTTTCCCGGAGCTGGGCATCATCACCGACGTGGCTCTGGACCCGTTCACCACCCATGGTCAGGACGGCATCCTCGATGAGAACGGTTATGTGCAGAACGACGTGACCGTCGATGCACTGGTCAAGCAGGCATTGTCCCATGCCGCCGCTGGCGCCCAGGTCGTTGCGCCGTCAGACATGATGGACGGACGCATTCAGGCAATCCGCGAGGCGCTGGAACTGGCCGACCATTCCAATGTCCGCATCATGGCCTACTCGGCCAAGTACGCCAGCGCCTACTACGGCCCGTTCCGCGATGCAGTGGGCTCGGCCGCCAACCTGGGCAAGAGCAGCAAGAACACCTATCAGATGGACCCGGCCAACGGCGACGAAGCCCTGCATGAAGTGGCGGCAGATTTGGCCGAAGGCGCCGACATGGTGATGGTCAAGCCCGGCCAGGCGTATCTGGATATCGTCTGGCGGGTGAAGGAAACCTTCAAGACGCCGACCTTCGCCTACCAAGTGAGCGGCGAGTACGCCATGCACATGGCAGCTATCCAGAACGGCTGGTTGAGCGAGGCGGTCATTCTCGAATCGTTGGTCGGCTTCAAGCGTGCCGGTGCCGATGGCATCCTCACCTACTTTGCAGTCCGCGCCGCGCAGTTGTTGAAACCCTGATAACAGCAGTAACACAGGAACCTAAATGAGCAGCGAAGGACTCACCGACAGCATCCCACTCGACACAGCCTCCGCGGTGATGGTCGAAACGGTCACGATCACCGACAACCTGCCGGCCGTGGTCGAGGCGCCGCCGGTGATTCCCAATCTGGACGACAGCAGCCTGTACATCCACCGAGAGCTGTCACAGTTGCAATTCAACATCCGCGTGCTGGAACAGGCGCTGGATGAATCCACGCCGCTGCTTGAACGTCTGAAATTCCTGCTGATCTTCTCAAGCAACCTCGACGAGTTTTTTGAGATCCGCGTCGCCGGGCTGAAGAAGCAGATCACCTTTGCCCGCGAACTGGCCGGTGCCGATGGACTGCAACCCCATCAGGCACTGGCGCTCATTGCGGAGGTGGTACACGGGCAAGTCGAGCGGCAATACGCGATTCTCAACGATGTGCTGCTTCCCGAGCTGGCCAAGCAGCAGGTGCGTTTCATTCGCCGCCGGCACTGGACGCCCAAGATCAAAACCTGGGTGCGGCGTTATTTTCGCAACGAGATTGCGCCTATCATCACGCCGATTGGCCTGGATCCCACCCATCCGTTTCCGCTGCTGGTCAACAAGAGCCTGAACTTCATCGTCGAGCTGGAGGGCATCGATGCCTTCGGCCGCGACTCAGGCCTGGCGATCCTGCCGGCGCCGCGCATGCTGCCACGGGTGATCCGCATTCCTGAAGAGGTGGGCGGCGCGGGTGACAATTTCGTGTTCCTCTCCTCGATGATCCATGCCCATGCCGACGATCTGTTCCACGGCATGAGCGTCAAGGGCTGCTACCAGTTTCGCCTGACCCGCAACGCCGACCTGTCGGTGGATGCAGAGGACGTGGAAGACCTGGCCCGCGCCTTGCGCGGCGAACTGTTGTCGCGTCGTTACGGCGATGCGGTGCGTCTGGAAGTGGCCGACACCTGCCCGAGTCATCTGGCCGACTACCTGCTCAAGCAGTTCAACCTGGCGGAAAACGAGCTGTACCGCGTCAACGGCCCGGTCAACCTGACCCGTCTGTTCAGCATCACCGGCCTGGACAGCCAGCCGGACCTGCAGTACACGCCGTTCACGCCGACCATTCCCAAGTTATTGCAGAACAGTGAGAATATCTTCAGCGTGATCGCCAAGCAGGACATCCTGCTGCTGCATCCTTACGAGTCTTTCACGCCGGTGATCGACCTGCTGCGCCAGGCCGCCAAGGACCCCAACGTGCTGGCGATCAAACAGACGCTGTACCGCTCGGGCGCCAACTCGGAAATCGTCGACGCACTGGTCGATGCGGCGCGCAGCGGCAAGGAGGTCACCGTAGTGATCGAGTTGCGCGCGCGGTTCGACGAGGAATCCAACCTGCAGTTGGCCAGTCGACTGCAAGCCGCCGGGGCGGTGGTCATCTATGGCGTGGTCGGCTTCAAGACCCACGCCAAGATGATGCTGATTCTGCGCCGCGAGAACGGCGAACTGCGCCGTTACGCACACCTGGGCACCGGCAACTACCATGCCGGCAATGCCCGCCTGTACACCGACTACAGCCTGCTGACCGCCGACGTGGCGCTCGGCGAGGACGTGTCCAAGCTGTTCAGTCAGTTGATCGGCATGGGCAAGACGCTGCGCATGAAAAAACTGCTGCACGCGCCTTTCACGCTGAAAAAAACTTTGCTGGACCTGATCACGCGCGAAACCCAGAACGCCAGCGAGGGTAAACCCGCGCACATTATCGTCAAGGTCAACTCGCTGACCGATCCGAAGATGATCAAGGCGCTGTACAAGGCCAGCCAGACCGGGGTGAAGATCGACTTGATCGTGCGTGGCATGTGCTGCCTGCGCCCAGGCATTCCCGGCGTGTCGCACAACATCCACGTGCGCTCGATCATCGGTCGCTTCCTGGAACACAGCCGGGTGTATTACTTCCTCAACGGTGGCGAGGAGCTGATCTACCTGGCCAGTGCCGACTGGATGGAGCGCAACCTCGACAAGCGCGTCGAGACTTGCTTCCCGGTAGAAGGTAAAAAGCTCACCCTGCGGGTCAAGAAGGAGCTGGAAACCTACCTCGCCGACAACACCCAGAGCTGGATTCTGCAATCCGATGGCCGCTACGTGCGCAACAGCCCGACGGGCAATGCCCACCCGCGCAACAGCCAAGCCATTTTACTGGATCGTCTTGGCACGCCGCTGCTAACAGTACGCTAACCGTCAGGGCGCGACGTAAGTCGCGCCCTTGGCTGGTTAAGCGCGCCTCAGCCCTGGGATGACGTGCAGGCCGCAGCCTGGTTCGATGCCCGGCACATAAAGGGATCCCGCGGCTTGCGCTGCTGGGACTATCCACGACGAGGGTTGGAAACCCGTGATGAAGCCCGCTCGCCGCAGCAATCCACAGCCCGCCCCAAGCCGGTTAGCTCGAGTCATCCCGCCCGTTTTGCGCGCCATTTCTCATACCTGTGACCGAGTAGACGGCACGTTTTGGGCCAATGGCCAAAACTCCACCTTGCGTGGCCACAAGCCAGGCAGCCATCGGTCGTTTCACACAGGTGCAACGGCCTCATTGCCGGATCAGCGACGTCCACCAGCAGGACGCCAGCGTGCGCGCGATCCGCGTATTTTTTGATGCAAGCCGGCTATCGGATCGTTGCCGGCTTGGTCACTGTGTGGCTGGAAATCCAGATGCTCCCATCATGTCTCGTGGCCGCGTTGTTGGCGCTCTCCATCATTACCCCCCTGCACGCCCAGGAGAGCCAGCCGATCCTGATCCGTTTCGCCCATGTGGTGGCCGATGACACCCCCAAGGGCAAAGGCGCGCTGCTATTCAAGCAACTCGCGGAAGAACGCCTGGCCGGCAAGGTCAGGGTCGAGGTGTATCCCAACTCGACCCGTTACGGCGATGCCGACGAGATGCAGGCATTGCTCAATGGCCAGGTCGAGCTGCTCGCGCCGTCCTTATCCAAATTCGACCGTTACACCAAGCAGCTGCAGGTCTTCGACTTGCCGTTCCTGTTCGATGACGCCGAAGCGGTCAAGCGTTTCGGCAAGCGCGAGAAAAGCCAGGAACTGCTGCGTTCCATGACCAGTCACGGGATCACCGGGCTGGCCTATTGGAGCAACGGCCTCAAGCAATTGTCGGCCAATCGCGCCTTACGGCTCCCCAAGGACGCCCAGGGATTAAAGTTCCGCATCCAGAACTCGGCCGTGCTGGAAAGCCAATTCGAATCGATCGGCGCCCAGGCAGTGCGCCTGGCCTTCGGACAGATGTTCAAGGGACTGGAAAGCGGCGAGGTACAAGGCGCGGAAAACCCCTGGTCGAACATCGTCAGCCAGAAGGTCGATACCGTGCAGTCTCATATCATCGAGAGTAACCACGGCGTGCTGCACTACATGCTGATCACCAATACCTCGTTCTGGCACAGCCTGCCTTATGCGATCCGCAGCGAGCTGGACAACATCATTCTTGAAGTGACCCATGTGGTGAATGCCGAGGCGGAAGCGCTGAATGCGCGTGACCGCCAGAAGGTTCTGGCCGCCGGACGGGTCAAGGTGATCGATCTCAGCGATGCGGAGCGTGAAGCCTGGCGCCAGGCCATGCTGCCGGTCTGGAAGCGCTATGAAGACGAAATCGGCACTGACGTGATTCGTGCAGCGCTGGCCGTCAATCGCAAGCGCTGAGCCGACAGTTCAACACGGCATCCGTCAGCGAGCAGTCAGGCGATACTCGATGCGCTGGAGCCACTCGGCCTCCTGGGCGAAATCCGCCTGGGTCAGCGGGTTGGCGGCCAGCCAGCCTTCCGGGAAAATCAGCTCCAGACTGCGCTCGCCGACTTCGAGGCGCACCTTGGGCATTTCCTGGGTGCCGCGGATATGGTGGAACAGAATAGCGAAGCGCAGCAGGATGCACAGGCGCACCAGGCTTTCGGTGTCCGCCTCGGCATCCCTGAACTTGTCCAGCGGGATATTGCGTCGATGGCCTCGCACCAGCAAGGCGAGGACCTGCTGATCCTGGCGTGAAAAACCCGCCAGATCGCAGTGTTCGATCAGGTAAGCACCATGCTTGTGATAATGGTAGTGGGCGATATCCAGGCCCACTTCGTGAACACGCGCAGCCCAGCTGAGCAGCTCGCGATGCCAGTCTTCCTGCAGATTCCAGGCAGCCGCCACCTGATCGAGTGCCGACAGCGCCTTGGCCTCGACCCGGGCAGCCTGCTCAAGGTCGACGTGATAACGCTCCATCAGCGCTGACAAGGTACGTTGGCGTACATCCTCATGCTGATGGCGACCGATCAGGTCGTAGAGCACGCCTTCGCGCAAGGCACCTTCGGAATGCGTCATGGTTTCCAGCCCCAGCGCATCGAAAATCGCTTCAAGAATGGCCAGACCAGCCGGGAAAATACCCCGCCGCTCAGGCTTCACACCTTCAAAGTCGACTTTATCTACATCGCTGCACTTGAGTAATTTGCGCTTCAGCCAGACCAGCCCCTGGGCGTTGACCTCGCCACTGCCCCGCCCACCGGCTTGAATCGCCAGCCCCACGGAACGAATGGTGCCCGAAGCCCCAATGGCCTCCTGCCAGCCCTGTCGGCGCATGCCCTGTTCCCGACTCATCAATTCCAGACGTGCGGCGGTATAGGCCTGGGCATAACGTGCGGCGCTGATCTTGCCATCGGCAAAGAAACGCTGGGTAAAGCTCACACAGCCCATCTGCAGACTTTCGCGCAGCAACGGCTCGAAACGTTGGCCGATGATGAATTCCGTGCTGCCACCGCCAATATCGACGACCAGACGCTTGCCGGGCATATCCGGGAAGGTGTGTGAAACGCCAAGATAAATGAGGCGCGCCTCTTCGAGGCCAGCCACGACATCCACGGGGTGCCCTAGGAGCGCCTCGGCACGCCGGATAAACTCTTTGCGGTTGCGAGCAATGCGCAGCGCATTGGTGCCGACAATGCGCACTGCACCCTGGGGCAGGCCATTGATCAGCTGGGCAAAGCGCCCCAGGCAATCCAGGCCACGCTGCATCGCTTCTTCGCTCAACAGTCGCTGCTCATCAATCCCCGCAGCCAACTGCACCTTTTCGCCCAAGCGCTCGAGAATACGAATCTCGCCCTGATCGACCCGCGCCAAGACCATGTGAAAACTGTTGGAGCCCAGGTCAATGGCAGCGATCAGCGGAAAGGGATCGGGAGGAATGGCTGGCATGAGCGAAGCGTCTCTTGGAAAATCGCGACATCCTGCCACGATAGTCGGTGAGCGCCAACGTTTTACCCCTGTCACGCTTGTCGCAGGTCTTTTCAAAAAACCAGCGACGAATGGTTGGCACCTTGTCTACATGCACCGCGCCTAACGTGCAGTTCCGATAGACTTTACAGCCAGGGTCGATAGCCAGTGGCAATCAGCGCCACCTTCCGATTACGACCATTGCGGGATATGATACCGCCACTTTTTTTGCTTCCGACCAGGAGATCTCCATGAGCGAGTTCATCACTAACGTCAGCGACGCCAGTTTCGATCAGGACGTGCTCCAGGCAGAAAGCCCGGTGCTGGTCGACTACTGGGCCGAATGGTGCGGCCCCTGCAAAATGATCGCCCCGGTGTTGGACGAGATTGCACAGACTTACCAAGGCAAACTGAAGGTCTGCAAGCTGAACATCGACGAAAATCAGGCCACCCCACCCAAATACGGCGTGCGCGGCATCCCGACCCTGATGCTGTTCAAGAACGGTAATGTCGAAGCCACGAAGGTCGGCGCCCTGTCCAAATCGCAACTGGCGGCCTTCCTCGACGCGAATATCTGATCCGCGCATCGATTTTCTATTGAAAAACCCCATCAGTCGGTGGGGTTTTTCATATCCGGGGCTAGACGCTGGTAATCCCCCGGTGGTAGATTCGGCCTCGCTGCTTCTTTCGCAGCCCCCCGCAAGCCGTCGCCGACGCACTCCTACATTCGTATCAGTACAGCGATCCAGTCGCCTCTTCGCGGCGCGGCCTTCAAGCTCAACGCTTGCCCACTCCTATTGCATATCTATTCGTCATTCCTTATGAATCTGACCGAACTCAAGCAAAAGCCGATTGCCGAACTCCTCGACCTGGCCGAACAAATGGGCATCGAGAACATGGCCCGTTCGCGCAAGCAGGACGTGATTTTCTCCCTGCTGAAAAAACACGCGAAAAGCGGCGAGGAAATTTCTGGCGACGGCGTTCTCGAAATTCTGCAAGATGGCTTCGGCTTTCTGCGCTCCGCCGATGCCTCCTACCTGGCCGGCCCTGACGACATTTACGTGTCCCCCAGCCAGATCCGCCGCTTCAACCTGCGGACCGGCGACACCATCATTGGCAAGATCCGTCCTCCCAAAGAAGGAGAGCGCTATTTCGCGCTGCTCAAGGTTGACTCGATCAACTACGACCGACCGGAAAACGCCAAAAACAAGATTCTCTTCGAGAACCTGACCCCGCTGTTCCCCACCCAGCGTTTGAAGATGGAAGCGGGCAACGGCTCCACGGAAGACCTGATCGGCCGCGTTATCGACTTGACCGCCCCGATCGGCAAGGGTCAGCGCGGTTTGATCGTCGCCCCGCCGAAAGCGGGTAAAACGATCATGCTGCAGAACATCGCGGCGAACATCACCCGTAACAACCCTGAGTGCCACCTGATCGTCCTGTTGATCGACGAGCGCCCGGAAGAAGTGACCGAAATGCAGCGCACCGTGCGCGGCGAAGTGGTCGCCTCGACCTTCGATGAGCCGCCGACCCGCCACGTACAGGTCGCTGAAATGGTCATCGAGAAGGCCAAGCGTTTGGTCGAGCACAAGAAGGATGTGGTCATCCTGCTTGACTCCATCACACGCCTGGCACGCGCCTACAACACCGTGATCCCCAGCTCCGGCAAAGTGCTCACCGGTGGTGTCGATGCCCACGCCCTGGAAAAGCCCAAGCGCTTTTTCGGTGCTGCGCGCAACATCGAGGAAGGCGGTTCGCTGACCATCATCGCCACCGCGCTGGTGGAAACCGGCTCGAAGATGGACGAGGTGATCTACGAGGAATTCAAGGGCACCGGCAACCTGGAACTGCAGCTGGAACGGCGCATCGCCGAGAAGCGCGTGTTCCCGGCCATCAACATCAACCGTTCCGGCACCCGCCGCGAAGAGTTGCTGACCGCCGATGACGAGCTGCAGCGCATGTGGATTCTGCGCAAGCTGCTGCACCCAATGGATGAAATCGCGGCCATTGAATTCCTGCTCGACAAGCTCAAAGACACCAAAACCAACGACGAATTCTTCATGTCCATGAAGCGTAAGTGATCGACAGGCGGCGAGCCGCCTGGGGCCGAAGGCTGGAGGTGGGACGTTATGCTTTTCGTCCAGCTTCCAGCCTTCCGCGTTTTAATCGAGAAGCCTGATGAAATACTCCGACTTGCGCGATTTTATCCGCGCCCTTGAACAGCGCGGCGAGCTGAAGCGCATTCAGACGCCTGTCTCACCCATCCTAGAAATGACCGAAATCTGTGACCGGACCCTGCGCAAGCAGGGCCCGGCGTTGCTGTTTGAAAACCCCACAGGGTTCGACATGCCGGTACTCGGCAACCTGTTCGGCACGCCCGAGCGTGTCGCACTGGGCATGGGCGCTGACGATATTTCCGAACTGCGCGAGATCGGCAAACTGCTCGCCTACCTCAAGGAACCGGAGCCGCCCAAAGGCCTGAAAGATGCCTGGAGCAAGCTACCGCTGCTCAAGAAAGTCGTCAGCATGGCGCCCAAGGTGCGCAAGGACGCCGTCTGCCAGGAAGTGATCCTTGAAGGCGATGATGTGGATCTGGGCACGCTGCCTATCCAGCATTGCTGGCCGGGCGACGCGGCGCCGCTGATCACCTGGGGGCTTACCGTCACCAAGGGGCCAAACAAGGAACGCCAGAATCTGGGCATCTATCGCCAGCAGGTCATTGGTCGCAACAAACTGATCATGCGCTGGCTCAGCCATCGCGGCGGTGCGCTGGATTACCGCGAGTGGTGCGAAAAATACCCGGACCGCCCGTACCCTGTGGCCGTGGCGCTGGGAGCCGATCCGGCGACCATTCTCGGCGCGGTCACGCCAGTACCCGATACCCTGTCCGAATATGCCTTCGCCGGCCTGCTGCGCGGCTCGCGCACCGAATTGGTCAAGTGCATCGGCAGCGAACTGCAGGTCCCAGCGGGCGCGGAAATTATTCTCGAAGGGCATATTCATCCCGGCGAAATGGCCGATGAAGGCCCGTATGGCGATCACACCGGTTACTACAACGAAGTGGACCGCTTTCCGGTGTTTACCGTCGAGCGCATTACCAAACGCCGCGATGCGATCTACCACAGCACCTACACCGGCCGGCCGCCGGATGAGCCGGCGGTGCTCGGCGTGGCACTCAACGAAGTGTTCGTGCCGATCCTGCAGAAGCAGTTTCCGGAAATCATCGACTTCTACTTGCCGCCCGAAGGCTGCTCGTATCGCATGGCGGTGGTGACCATCAAAAAGCAGTACCCGGGCCATGCCAAACGGGTGATGCTTGGCGTGTGGAGCTTTCTGCGCCAGTTCATGTATACCAAGTTCGTCATCGTTACCGACGATGACATCAATGCCCGTGACTGGAACGACGTGATCTGGGCGATCACCACGCGCATGGACCCCAAGCGCGACACGGTACTGATCGACAACACGCCGATCGACTACCTGGATTTCGCCTCGCCAGTGTCTGGCCTGGGTTCGAAAATGGGCCTGGACGCCACCCACAAATGGCCAGGTGAAACCAGCCGCGAGTGGGGCCGCGTCATCGTCAAGGATGAGGCGGTGGTCAAGCGCGTCGACGAACTCTGGTCGCAACTGGGCATCGACTGATAAATGACACAAGAGGCAGGGCATCGACCCCGCCCACCTGGCCTTGGCGGGCCTTTCACGCCCGCCCACTAAAAGACGTGCACATGAAAGTTACCTTGCAGCCCAGTGGCGCCGTTCTTGACGTTCGCCCTGGAGAAACCATTCTCGACGCCGCACGGCGCCTGGGTTATGACTGCCCCCAAAGTTGTCGCAACGGCAATTGCCATATCTGTACGGCACAGCTGCTGGAAGGTCGTGTGCGCCAGCGGGGCATGGACCAGGGCCCTGGCGAACTGTTCCCCTGCCTGGCCGAACCGCTTGAGGCGTGTCAACTGCATTGGGAGAGCGTACTGATGCCCGGCGAACTG
Organism: Pseudomonas sp. B392_1p; assembly: GCF_052245235.1. Classification (NCBI taxonomy): domain Bacteria; kingdom Pseudomonadati; phylum Pseudomonadota; class Gammaproteobacteria; order Pseudomonadales; family Pseudomonadaceae; genus Pseudomonas; species Pseudomonas sp. B392_1p. The sequence continues at coordinate 254,038 of NZ_JBQPXM010000001.1, read as the reverse complement.
CCCGTGCGCCAGCTTAGCTGTCAGCTCATCGCATGCGAGGCGGTCGGTGGCGATGTATACCGTCTGCGCCTGCGTGCACCGGCCGGCAAACCACCACGCTACCATGCTGGCCAATATGCGCTGCTGCAGCGGGAGGACGGCGAATGGTCGGCCTTCTCGCTGGCCTCGGCGCCGGCGATGGGGCGTGAGCTGGAGCTGCATATCCTCGCCCGTGAAGCGCAGCCACGAGAGCTGCTGGAATTCATCAATCGCCAAGGGTTCGCTCGTGTGCAGCTGCCATTCGGCGATACCCATCTGGCCGAATTGCCGGACGGGCCGCTGGTGCTGATCGCCGCCGGAACCGGCATGGCACAGATGCACAGCCTCATCGAGCATTGCCGCTTCAGTGGCTTTGCCCACCCGGTGCATCTGTACTGGGGCGCACGCACCCCCGAAGATTTCTACGACTTGCCTCACTGGCAGGAATGGCGACAGCTGCCCAACCTGTTCCTGCATCAAGTGGTCAGCGAGGTCTGCGGCTGGGATGGCCGGTGCGGCATGCTCTACGAGGCGATTCGAGAAGATTTTGCCGAGCTCAGCTCGCTGCATGTCTTTGCTAGCGGCTCGCCAGCCATGGTGTATGGCACCCTGGATGCACTGCTCGAGGCCGGTCTGGACGCCCATCAAATGCGCGCCGATGTGTTCGCCTACGCGCCTCGAGAGTGAAGGCGGAACGCCTTAACGAACCTTGACTACCACCTTGCCCAGCGCCTTGCGCCGCGCCAGGGTATCGATTGCCAGTCCGCCCTGGGCCAACGGGAAGATCTGCGATACGCGTGGTTGCAGCTTGCCCTGGGCATGCCAGGCGAACAGTTGCTGAAAGTTGGCGGCATTGTCTTGCGCCTGGCGCTGGGCAAAGCTGCCCCAGAACACGCCGATGATCGCGGCGCCCTTTAGCAACGCCAAGTTGGCCGGCACCTGAGGTATCTGCCCGCTGGCGAAGCCGACCACCAGCAACCGACCGTTCCAGGCCATGGCGCGCAGGGCCTGCTCGAACAGCTCGCCGCCAACCGGATCGAACACAACATCGACACCCTGACCGTTGGTCTGCGCCTTGAGGGTGTCCTTGAGGTTGCCCTTGGAATAATTGATCAGAGCATCAGCGCCGGCAACCTTGGCCACCTCCAGTTTTTCCTCGCTGCTCGCCGCGGCGATCACCCGCGCGCCCATCGCCTTGCCGATTTCAACGGCGGCCAGCCCGGTACCGCCTGCCGCGCCCAGCACGAGCAGGGTTTCCCCCGGCTGCAGGTTGGCGCGCTGTTTAAGCGCATGCATTGCGGTGCCATAGGCCATTCCAAACCCTGCCGCCGTATTGAAATCCATGCCTGCGGGCATCGGTATTACCTGCTGGGCCGAAACCGCCACCTGTTCGGCAAAGCCGCCCCAGCCGGTCAGGGCCATGGCGCGGTCGCCGGGCTTGAAGTTGCGAACTTGCTCGCCCACCGCGGCAACAATGCCGGCAACCTCCCCACCGGGCGCAAAAGGTAGCGGCGGCTGGAACTGGTATTTGCCCTCGATGATTAGACTGTCGGGAAAATTGACCCCGGCAGCATTCACGTTGAGCAGAACCTCGCCCGGCTTGATCTCAGGGGCCATGATGTCTGCCAGCACCAGGCTGGAAGCAGGGCCGTAGGCATTGCACAGCAGAGCTTTCATGGAGCACGTCCTTAGCAAGAAGAACTGCCAGTGTAGAAGGGCGCAACCGTCGGTCAATCCGTATCCCAGCCGGTGATAACGGGTCATAACCGGATGGTTGGTGTTGGGGGATGGCGAAGTAATAGCTATGCTAGGCCGCATTCTCAGCAGGAGTCAGATCGTGAAGCGTTGCATTGCATTGTTGTTGCTGCTTGGCCTGCCACTGGGCATCGCCCAGGCCGCCAGGGAAAATGATCCGACCAAGGTCGGTTATCTGGAACTGCGCCCCGCACTGGTGGGTAATTATGGCGAAGGCGCCCGGCCCAAATTCTTCAAGGCGGACGTTGCCCTGCGCGTCATCGGAACCCAAAATCTGGAGCGTCTGGAACACCATCAGCCATTGATTCGCAACGAATTGATCATGATGTTTGCCGAGCTGGGCAATGACAGCATCACCACCGTAGAAGACAAGGAAGCCCTGCGACAGCAAGCGCTGGAGCGCGTGCGCAAGGTCATTGAGGAAGAGGAAGGCCGTCCCTTGGTGGAAGACTTGCTGTTCAACAATCTGATTGCTCAACCCTGAACTGCGCCTGGTTTATTGCTCAGGCAAGGATGGCGCCGCATCCTGATTGACACCAAATCCCGCCCAGACGCAGGTTTGGTTACGCCCATTGCGCTTGGCCCGGTACAAGGCCTGGTCACTGTGGGCTATCAGGGTCTGGGGATGCTCCTGGAGATTAAGGTCGGAGGTGGCTACGCCGATACTGAGGGTCAAGCGCCTCAATGGGCTGCCGGGGTGGGGAATTGCCAGCTCGGCCAGGCGCTGATGCACACGCGCGGCCAAGTGCTCAGCGCCCTTGAGTCGTGTATTGGTCAGGATGATGGCGAACTCTTCGCCACCGTAGCGACAGGCGATATCGCCTTCACGCTGCAAGCACTCCACCAGCAACTGGGCGACCTTGCGTAGCGCATCGTCCCCGGCCAGATGGCCCAAGGTGTCGTTGTAGGATTTGAAGTGATCGATATCCAGCATCAGCAAAGACAGCGGCGCACCAATCCGGCGCAGGCGGCGCCATTCCGCCTGAAGTTGCTGGTCGAAATGCCTGCGGTTGTGCAGTCCGGTCAGGCCATCCTGTTGCGACAATCGTTGTAAACGCGCCTCAAGCTGTAAGCGCTCGCTGTTATCACGGGCCACGCCAATCAGATATTCACGCCCATTGCGACTCACCAACTGGGCACTGATCTCTGCCGGCTGCAGGCTGCCATCGCGGCGCAGCAATTCTCGCTGCAAGAAGCGCGGCAAGCCAGCGCGATGCAACTGGCGAACTTCCTCCAGCCATTGTTCGTAACCGGGTATCAACTTTTGCGGAGCCTGCTCAAACAGCTCGATGAAGGTTCGCCGGTCATATCCAAGGCCCAGATGGATTGCACGGTTCATGTACAGCATCTTTCGGCTGTGCGAATCGACGATAAACAGGCCGTCGCGACAAAAATCGGTCAGATCGAGGATCAACTGTTGCTGCTCACGGCTGTCGCGCAGCGCTTGCTCGACCTGTTCGCGTCGCGCCATTTCGCTCTGCAAGCGCAGGTTGGCAGCCAGCAATGCGCGAGCACGTCGCGAGTTTTCAAAGGCCAGGTACAGCGCAGCGACCAACAACAGGCTAAGCCCCAGGCTGGCCACCAGCACGGCACGTGTCCAGGGCCGATTGATGCGAGCCTTCAACGTTGAAGTCGGACTCAGGCGCAGGCTGAAAGTCGTGTTGTCGATCAGGTCCAGGGGCACGACACGCTGCAGATCATCCGGGCTGGAGGGCGAAACCTCATCGGGATAGCGCCGAAGACCATCCTCCAGCAACTCTATGCCGAAGCGCTGGTCGGCAATCGAGGAAAGCAATTCGTCGAGCAGCGGTGTAACGCGAAAGATGGCTTGCAGGTATCCATCGAAACGCCGCTCCGACTGGGCGTCGGGTACATACAGCGGGACATAGAGGATTAATCCACGTCCACCTTGCAGCAGCTCGAAACTGCCACTCAGTTGGCTACGCGCACTGACGCGAGCGCGCTCCGCCACTTTATAGTTGGGGTGTTCAGGAGTCAGTTGAAAATCTTGCGCTGCCTGATTGCCCTCGCTCGGCAAAAGCCAGCGCATACGTAAATCCGCACCTAGCCATTGGATGGATTGATAGCCGGGAAAGCTGCGTAACAGAAATTCGGCTTCGCGTTCCCAGTCCGCGCGCGACAGCCCTCCCTCATGCTGCCAACGCTCGGCCAGACGGCGCAAGTCAAGCTCCTGGTCAGCCAGCCGGTTTTCGAGCTGGCGGGCCAGTGTTCGGGCCTGTACAGCGACACGCTCGCCGACAAAATTGCGCTGGTCGGTTTCAAGTTTTTGCCAGAACAACCCGCTCAATACGAACAGTGCCACGAGCAAACCGCCGAGCAGCAGATTGAGTAAAGATACCGGGGCTCGGATCATGGACACACTCCCTTGTGTGCTGAATATGTAGCACAGCCTCTTCAGAGTGCCTCACACCAAGGAAAGAATACTTTGCCACGCGACGGGCGATACCGGCATCACCGACAACCGGCTGCCCTTTTTTACAAGGGCAAGTTCAGCGAGCTGGGGGAGGGCCTTGAGTTGCGACAAGGGAATCACAGCAGCAAAGACATCGACGAAACCGACGTCCACGGCACTCCAACGATTCTTGTCGGGCGTCGACATGATGTCAAAATAGTGGCTATCCGGATCGAGAGCGGTTGGGTCGGGATAACTGGAAGTGAGAATTTTGCCCACGCCGGCAATACCCGGTTTGGGGCAGCTGGAATGATAGAAAAAGAACAAATCTCCCGGCTGCATGGCCCGCAGATAGTTTCGCGCTTGATAATTGCGAACTCCATCCCAGCGCGCTTGGCCCAGATGCTGTAGCGACTCTATTGACAGCTCGTCGGGTTCCGACTTCATTAACCAATACGGCATGAACTTTGCCTTTAGTCGTGGGTCCGATGTTCCCGGACATTTAGGAGCCCTAGGCGTCGCGTCGCAACACTCGTTCAGTTACGGCAGACCACCGCTCGTTTTTTTGAATGGCTTGCAGATGCGAGACATAAGAAACGCCAGGGTTTTCATGTAGTTGTCTATTTGGGGAAAGACAAACGATGAAACGCAAGCCGGATATTTTATTAGTACTGGTGATTTTGTTCAGCCTGGGCATGGTCACCACGGGCTATACACAAGGCCTTTGGGACCGTCAAAACGACAACTCTGCAGCTTTAACCGGCCGCTGACGCCGCCATAGCGCTCTCAACAGACTGTGTTTCAACGGTCTGTTGAGCGTTTCTGACGCCGTACCAGCCCCGATCAGTCACGGTGGCCTGCATGGGGATATCCCAACGGGCCAATGTCAGCCGGTCAACCTTCTGACACTCATGAGCCAAGCCCAACAATGTCGGCTTGTGCCATTTTTTGCGCAAGTTGCGAAACGCCAGGCCACGGTCGTAGAAACCGCCGCCCATACCCAGGCGACCGCCATACGCATCAAAACCGACCAACGGCATGAGAATCAGGTCCAATGCCCAGGCCTTGCGCTGTCGGGCACGATTGACCCGAGGCTCGGGTATGCCAAAGCGATTGCGGCGCAACGGCTCGCCAGGATCAATTCGCTGAAACGCCATCTGGGTGCGTGGCCAGCTGTTGAGCACCGGCAAGTAGGTGCTTTTGCCTCGCCGCTGAGCTTCGACCATGAGGGCGCGCGGGTCTATTTCCCCATCATTGGGTAAATACAGCGCGATGTGTCGGGCACGGCGGAACAGCGGATGCTGGGCGAGCTGGCAGTACAGGTCACGAGCCGCGCGTCGCTGCTCAACGGGACTCAATTGCCGGCGGCACTGGCGTAGCAGGCGGCGCAGCTGGGGGCGGGACAGGTCGTCGCCATGAATCATCGCGAACCGGCCATAGGCAGAACGATAAAACGCCAGTGCGGGTAACTCGGCTGGCGGTTAGAAGTGGAACTCCCCAAAGTGCCGCTTTCGGCTTTGGCCCTTGAACCCGAGAGTTCAAGGTGGCGACTGCAGGCGACCTTAAGGCTTTCCGTCGAGCGGACATGCACACGGGCCACACGTACAGCCTCCAAGGTTTTGCTTATCGGGAGAGGGACATGGCCTACCGGCAAACACCCCAGGGAGCTGGGAGGCAGTATACCCCAATCAATTCTGTTGGCGACTGTCACTAGTCCGGGTTGCTGCCCAGCGCCTGATCGACCCGCTCCAGCATGTCGCGTATCTGTTCGCGACTGGCGCCGGTTTGCTGATCGAAGAATTGCTGTTTCTGCAGCAGCTCATGGGTGATGTTCAGCGCGGCCATCACGGCGACCCGCTCAGATCCGATCACCTTGCCGGTGGCGCGGATCTCGCGCATTTTGCTGTCCAGATAACGCGCGGAGTTTTCCAGATTGCTGCGTGCTTCCGCGGGACAGGCAATGCAGTACTCCTTGTCGAGAATCATCACGGTGACGGTGGTTGACTGAGTCATGAGTCCTGCTCCAGGGCTTTGAGGCGTGAAATCATCGCTTCGACCTTTACCCGGGCCATTTCGTTCTTCTCGACCAACTGGGCACGTTCTTCGCGCCAGGCCTTTTCACTCACCCGCAACTGACGATTGTGCGCCTTGAGCTGCTCATGCTGTCGCAGCAACACTTCCAGCTTGGCCGCCAGCGCGTGTAATTCGGCGTTTTCCATGGGCTCTCGAGAAAAACCAGGGTTCTGGACTATAAGGGATTGTCCCCGCTAAGGGCCAAACCTGCTTGGCTTCGAATCAGTGATGACGGTCGCGTTATTGGTCTGCCCCCGCCAGGCTGCTAGGATACGAGTCCTTCATTCTAGTGATTGCGCTGCCTTGCGCCTAGCAGACCATGTCCAGTTCCAGTTCTCCGTATTACGCTTTCGCTGCCTTGCTGGCCAACGCCGGGCATCCTGTCTCCCCCGCTGAACTGCACGGCGTGCTGCTCGGCCGTAGCTGTGCCGGCGCCGGCTTCGATCCAGAGCCTTGGCTGGCCGATGCCCAGGAAGTCCTTGGCGATGCGCCGCAAGACACCGTCCGTCAGGCCCTGATCGGCCTGCAGGAGATGGTCAAGGCCGAGCTGGGCAGTGGTGACTTCACCGTCGTGTTGCTGCTGCCTGGCGACGAGGCGCCGTTGGAAGAACGCGCCTTGGCTCTCGGGCAGTGGTGCCAGGGCTTTCTCTCCGGCTTTGGCCTGACTGTGCGCGACAGCGCGCTGTCCACCGAAGCCACCGAGGTGCTGCAGGACCTGGCTGCCATCGCTCAGGTGCAAAGCGCACTCGAGGATTCCGAAGACGGCGAAAGCGATTATATGGAAGTCATGGAGTACCTGCGCGTGGCGCCCTTGCTGCTGTATGGCGAATGCGCCAAGGCCCCAGTTGCCCCCTCCCCGAAGCCTTCTTTGCACTGACCGGAACGCCGCCATGAATCGCATCCCGCAATCGGAATTCGCCCAGCGGCGCCAGGCGCTGATGGCGGTAATGGACCCCAACAGCATTGCCATCCTGCCGGCCGCCCCGGCACAGATGCGCAACAGCGATGTGGAACACACCTATCGCCAGGACAGCGATTTCCAGTACCTGTCCGGCTTCCCTGAGCCCGAAGCGGTGATCGTGCTGATTCCCGGCCGCGAGCACGGCGAGTACGTGCTGTTCTGCCGCGAGCGCGATCCGGAGCGCGAACTGTGGGATGGCCTGCGCGCCGGACAGGAAGGCGCGGTGCGCGATTATCATGCCGACGACGCGTTTCCCATCAGCGATCTCGATGACATCCTGCCCGGCCTGATCGAAGGCCGCGAGCGGGTTTACTACGCCATCGGTCGCGACGCCGAGTTCGATCATCGGCTCATGGAATGGATCAACATAATCCGCGCCAAAGCCCGCCAGGGCGCCCAGCCGCCCAGCGAATTCGTCGCCATTGATCACTTGCTGCATGACCTGCGCCTGCGCAAGTCGGCTAACGAGATTGCGATCATGCAGACCGCCGCGGCGATTTCCGCCCGCGCCCACGTTCGCGCCATCCAGGCCAGCCGCGACGGGTTATGCGAGTACCACCTGGAAGCCGAGCTGGACTACGAATTTCGCCGCGGCGGCGCGCGTCTGCCGGCGTACGGCAGCATCGTCGCTTCCGGCCGCAACGCCTGCATCCTGCACTACCGCGAGAACGACGCACCGCTCAAGGATGGCGACCTGGTGCTGATCGACGCCGGCTGTGAAATCGACTGCTACGCCAGCGACATCACCCGTACCTTCCCGGTCAGCGGCACCTTCTCGCCGGAACAGAAAGCCATCTACGAACTGGTGCTGGAAGCCAACCTGGAAGCCTTCAACCACATCGGCCCCGGCAAGCGCTGGAACGACGCTCACGAAGCGACCGTGCGCGTCATCACTGCCGGTCTGGTGAAGCTCGGCCTGCTGCAGGGCGAGGTGGACGAGCTGATCGCCCGCGAGGCCTATAAACCGTTCTACATGCACCGCGCCGGCCACTGGCTGGGTCTGGATGTACACGATGTCGGCGACTACAAGGTCAATGGCCACTGGCGCCAGCTGGAACCTGGCATGTGCATGACCGTCGAGCCGGGCATCTATATCGCGGTGGACAACCAGAACGTCGAGGCGAAATGGCGCGGCATCGGCGTGCGCATCGAAGATGATGTGGTAGTGACCGAGACCGGCTGCGAAATTCTCACCGGCGGCGTGCCGAAAAGCGTTGCCGAGATCGAAGCCCTGATGGCCGCTGCGCGCGCACAGGTGGCGTGATGGCCCGTACGCAGCTGGCGATCATCGGCGGCGGCCTGGTGGGCGCCAGCCTGGCCTTGGCCCTGCAAGACAGCGCCCGAGCACGGGGCTGGCAAATCATCCTGATCGAGCCCTTTGCCCCCGGCAATCCCTACCAGCCCAGTTATGACGCACGCAGCTCGGCGCTGGCGTACGGCAGCCGGCTCATCTACGAACGACTCGGTGTCTGGACGAGCATTGCGCCCCGGGCCGAGCCGATTCTGCATATCCATGTCTCCGAACAGGGCCGCTTTGGCGCCACGCGCATGCATGCCGGCGACGAAGGCGTGCCGGCCCTGGGTTATGTCGTGGAGAACGCCTGGCTCGGCCAATGCCTGTGGCAGGCGCTGGATCATGACGTGGTGAAATGGCGCTGCCCCGCGGAAGTACGCGACCTGCAACCGCTCACCGACGGCTATCGGCTGATGCTCAATGACGACACCACACTGGACTGCGACCTGGCGGTGCTCGCCGATGGTGGCCGCTCTGGATTGCGTGAACGCCTGGGCATTCAAGTCAACCGCCGCCCGTACGGGCAGAGCGCGCTGATCACCAATATCTCCCCGACCCTGCCCCATGGCGGCGAAGCCTTCGAGCGTTTCACCGCGCAAGGCCCCATGGCCCTCCTGCCGATGTCGGAAAATCGCTGCGCGCTGATCTGGACGCGTACCGGTGAGCACGCCGAACGCCTGCAAAACCTGCCAGATGAGCAGTTTCTGGCCGAGTTGCAGGATGCGTTTGGCTATCGTCTGGGCGCGCTGCGCCAGGTCGGTGCGCGGCACTTGTATCCGCTGGCGCTGATCGAAGCTCAGGAACAGGTGCGCGCCAACCTTGCTGTGCTCGGCAATGCCGTGCACAGCCTGCACCCGATTGCCGGCCAGGGTTTCAACCTGTCGCTGCGCGATGCCCTGGCCCTGGCTGAATGCTTGCAGGAAAGCGACGCACCGCTGGGTGACCTGGCCACGCTGCAAACCTACCGCGAACGCCAGCGCCCAGACCAGGACATGACCATTGGCTTTTCCGACAAGTTGACTCGCCTGTTCGTCAAGAATTCCACTCTGCTCGGCCACACCCGGCACCTCGGCCTGCTGGGACTGGACCTGCTGCCGCCGGTCAAGAGTTGGTTCGCCCGCCAGGCCATGGGCTTGGGTACCCGCTCGCTGTGATTCCGGATTAAAACGCAATGAATGCAAAAAAACTGGCCCGCAAGGCGCGCCTGCTGCGCTGGCTGCTTAACTGTTACCCGCCCTACCTAGGTGCAGGTATTCGCGTCTGGCAGATCAGCGCAGACTTTCGCCAGGCGCGGGTAAAGATGGGCCTGAGTTGGTACAACCGCAACTATGTGCGCACCCAGTTCGGCGGCTCGCTGTACAGCATGACCGACCCGTTCTACATGCTGCTGATCATGGAAAGTCTCGGCCGCGACTACATTGTCTGGGACAAGGCCGCGCACATCGATTTCATTGCACCGGGCAAGGGCACGGTGTACGCGGACTTCAGCATCGACGAGACATTGCTCGACGAAATACGCCAGCGCACCGCTGGTGGTGACAAATACCTGCCCGAGTTGCAGGTCGAGGTGCGTGACGCGCAGGGAACGCTTGTCGCGCGCGTTCACAAGACGCTTTATATCCGGCTCAAGCCGCAGTTGCGGCCGGCCGCCTAAGGAATGGACATGCAAGTGGATCTGATCATTGTGGGCGCCGGTATGGTTGGCAGCGCCCTGGCCTTGGCGCTGCGCGACAGCGGCTTGAATACCTTGCTGGTTGACGGCGGGCCGCTGCAGGTCAAACCCTTTGCAACCGATGCACCCTTCGAGCCACGGGTCAGCGCGCTGTCGATGGCCAGTCAGCGTTTGCTGGAACGCCTGGGCGCCTGGGAAGGCATTCGCGCGCGGCGCTGCAGCCCCTATCGCGACATGCGGGTGTGGGATGCCTCCGGCACCGGGCAGATCCACTTTTCCGCTGCCAGCGTGCATGCCGAGGTGCTCGGCCATATCGTCGAGAACCGCGTGGTGCAGGACGCGCTGCTTGAGCAACTGCACAGCAGCGATGTTCAGCTACTGGGCGACGCGCGCGTCGAGCAGCTGCGGCGTACCGAACACGGCTGGCTGCTGACCCTGGGCGATGGTCGCGAGCTGCGCACGCCCTTGTTGATTGCCGCCGATGGCGCCAATTCCGCAGTGCGCCGCCTGGCCGGCTGTGAAACCCGCGAATGGGATTACCTGCACCATGCCGTCGTCACCAGCGTGCGCTGCAGCAAAGACCATGACCTGACCGCCTGGCAACGCTTCACCGACGACGGTCCGCTGGCTTTCCTGCCACTGGATCGCCAGGGCGACAAACACTGGTGCTCGATCGTCTGGTCCTGCACGCCAAGCGAAGCCGGCCGCGTGATGGGGCTGGATGACGAGGCGTTTCGCGCCACCCTCGGCGCTGCCTTTGAGCACCAGTTGGGCACAGTGCTGGAAGCCGACCCACGGGTGTGCATTCCGCTGCGCCAGCGCCACGCCAAGCGCTACATCGAACCGGGCCTGGCACTGATTGGCGATGCGGCGCACGTCATCCATCCGCTGGCCGGACAAGGCGTCAACCTTGGCTTTCTTGACGCCGCTGTGCTGGCTGAAGTGCTGCTGCATGCCCAACAACGCGGCGAAACCCTGGCCGACAAGCGCGTGCTCAGCCGTTTCGAGCGCCGCCGCATGCCCTATAACCTGGCGATGATGGCGTCCATGGAAGGCTTTGAGCGGCTATTCCAGGCCGACCAGCCGACCCTGCGCTGGCTGCGCAATGTCGGGTTACGCCTGGTCGATCGTCATGAGCAGGCCAAGGCGCTGTTCGTGCGCCAGGCGCTGGGGCTGAGCGGGGATCTGCCGGAGCTGGCCAGACCCTGAAGCCTGCGCGCGGAGCTACCAGCTGAGCAGATCGGCACCAAAGGTGAACATGAACCCCGCCGTGCCGAGCAAGGCGACCTGCGCATTGGCACCCATCATCTGATAGCCCAACGCAGGGATGGCGCCCAACCCTACGCCTTTGCGGTTAACCGGAATTTTGTTTTCGTACTCACCGGTGTACCCCAGCAGTGGACCGGCGGTCAGCTTGACGTACAGGTTGGGACTGACCGCATCAAACGTCCATTGCTTCCCTGCGTAGAAATACTGGCTGGGCTGGTCGAATGAATTGTCGAACAAAACACCACCAAACACCCATTGCGATGGCACCTTGTACTCAATACCAATCAGGTTCGGCGTGTTGTTGTGCTCCGGATTGTGTTCCCAATGATAGACGTAGGGTGCGTATTGGATCCCCAGGGTATGCGTCTCCGGCTGGCTGGCGGCAAACGTCAGGCCACAGACCAATGCGCTGGCACAGGCGATCAGGGGTTGGAAAGCTTTCACAAAAGGACTTCTCTAAAGCGGAATTGAGCGACTGCAGCCTCGACGAATGAGGCACGCGCGAGGGCGCGCACCTTAACGCGCAGTTGCGACCCATGCAAAACAACATGTTGCGCTGCTCCACCGCACAAAAGCCTGCGGCTAAATGCTGCGTTGTGAACTCAAGTGATAGTCACTATCATTTGCTTTCCCAACTTCCCCAGCAAGAGGCAGTTTTTTCATGCAGGTCAGCAAAATGTTGCTCGCCGCCCTGGCGCTCGGTGTCTGCGCCGGGCAGGCCCAGGCCGCCGATGAAGTGGTCGTCTACTCCTCGCGGATCGACGAATTGATCAAGCCGGTGTTTGATGCCTATACCGCCAAGACCGGAGTCAAGGTCAAGTTCATCACCGACAAGGAAGCGCCACTGATGGCACGCATCAAGGCCGAGGGCGACAATACCCCGGCTGACCTGCTGCTCACCGTGGACGCCGGCAATCTCTGGCAAGCCGAGCAGATGGGCATTCTTCAGCCCATGAAATCCGCTGTGGTCGACGCCAATATTCCTTCGCAATACCGCTCTTCAACCGGTGCCTGGACTGGTCTGTCGCTGCGCGCGCGCACCATCGTCTACTCCACCGAGCGGGTCCAACCAGAAGAGCTCAGCACCTACGAGGCACTGGCTGACAAGAATTGGGAAGGCCGCCTCTGCCTGCGGACCAGCAAGAAGGTGTACAACCAGTCGCTGACCGCCACTCTGCTGGAAACCCACGGTCCCCAGAAAACCGAAGAAGTCCTCAAAGGCTGGGTCAATAATCTGGCCACCGATGTGTTTGCCGACGACAACTCGGTCATCAATGCAGTAAACGCCGGCCAGTGCGATGTGGGTATCGTCAACACCTACTATTTCGGGCGCTTGCATAGGCAGAACCCTGATCTCAAGGTCAAGCTGTTCTGGCCAAACCAGGCTGACCGCGGTGTGCACGTCAACCTTTCCGGCATCGGCCTGACCAAGTACGCACCCAACCCGCAAGCTGCGCAGAAGCTGGTGGAATGGATGACCGGCGAAGAAGCCCAGGCGATTTTCGCCGGCGCCAACCAGGAATTCCCGGCCAACCCCAAGGCTCCGGTTTCCGAGGAAGTGGCTGCCTGGGGCTCGTTCAAGGCTGACAGCATTCCAGTCGAAGTGGCCGGCAAGCGCCAGGCCGAAGCCATCAAGTTGATGGACCGGGTAGGCTGGAATTAAGCGCCAGGCTGTCGGGCTAAACACAGCCGCCAGCCACCTCTAGCTGCTTTATACTGCGCGCCCCGGCATCGTCCGGGGCGCCTGCATTTCGACGGACCCTTTCCCGCAGTAAGGAGTTTGCGTGGCCCACCCGATTCAGCGCCGCTGGTACCCCATTGCCTTTGGTGTCGCAGCGCTGGTGTTGCTGCCCTTGAGCGTGCTGCTGTTCAGCTGGCATGACATCGACGCCGAGATCTGGTCGCACCTGTGGGAAACCCAGATGACCCGCCTGATCGGCAATACCCTGATCCTGGTGCTGGGCGTCGGCCTTGGCGTCACCGTGCTGGGCGTCAGCCTGGCCTGGCTGACTTCGCTGTGCGAATTCCCTGGACGCAAGTGGTTGGACTGGGCGCTGATGCTGCCCTTCGCGATTCCCGCCTACGTGCTGGCCTTCGTATTCATCGGCCTGTTCGATTTTTCCGGACCGATCCAGAGCCTGGCCCGCGACTGGTTCGGCAGCGGCATTCGCTTTCCACCCGTGCGTTCCACCGGCGGGGTCATCGTGGTGCTGGTGCTGGTGTTCTATCCCTACGTTTATCTGCTGGCCCGCTCGGCATTTCTCGCCCAGGGCAAGGGCCTGATGGAGGCTGCGCGCGTACTGGGCCAGACGCCCTGGCAGGCGTTTTGGCGCGTTGCCCTGCCGATGGCCTGGCCGGCCATCGGCGCAGGGCTGGCGCTGGCGATCATGGAAACCCTGGCCGATTTCGGCGCCGTCTCAGTGTTCAATTTTGACACCTTCACCACGGCCATTTACAAGACCTGGTACGGCTTCTACAGCCTGACCGGCGCCACCCAACTGGCCAGCTTGTTGCTGCTGGCGGTGCTGCTGGTGTTGTACGGCGAACGCCGCGCCCGCGGCGCCAGCCGACCCGCCAACGAGCGCCCGCGGGGCAAGGCGCTTTATGAATTGCGTGGCTGGAAGGCCGCACTGGCCACTGGCTGGTGCGGTTTGGTGCTGCTCTGCGCCTTCGTGATTCCCCTGCTGCAGCTGCTGGTGTGGTTCTGGCAGCGCGGGCGTTTCGATCTGGATGAGCGCTACGCTGACTTGATCCTGCACACCCTGTATCTGGGCGGCATGGCCGCACTGATTTGCGTCGCCGTGGCGCTGCTGCTGGCCTTCGCCCGCCGCCAGGCGCCCACCGGTGCGATTCGTTCGGCGGTGGGCCTGGCCAACGTCGGCTACGCCCTGCCCGGCGCGGTATTGGCGGTGTCGATCATGCTCGCCTTCAGCTACCTGGACCGTCATCTGGTCGTGCCGCTGTCGGGCTGGCTGGGCGGCGCTGGCAAGCCGATCCTGCTGGGTAGCCTTGCCGCACTGCTGGTCGCCTACCTGATCCGCTTTCTTACCGTGGCCTATGGCCCTCTGGAAAGCAGCCTGGCGCGCATTCGTCCGTCTTTGCCGGAAGCCTCGCGCAGCCTCGGCGTTGGTGGGCCGGCGCTGTTTTTCAAGGTCTACCTGCCGTTGCTGCTGCCCGGCGTGCTGAGCGCCGCCTTGTTGGTGTTCGTCGACGTCCTCAAGGAGATGCCGGCGACCCTGCTGATGCGCCCCTTCGGCTGGGACACCTTGGCCGTGCGCGTCTTCGAGATGACCAGCGAAGGCGAGTGGGCACGCGCCGCGCTGCCTTCGTTGACCCTGGTACTGGTCGGACTGTTGCCGGTGATCCTGCTGATTCGCCGCTCGGCACGGCGTTAACACCCCACAACTGAAAACGCCACCGCGTGCGCTTATGCAGGCGGTGACGTCAAGAGGAACCATGACACAACTGCAACATCTCGGCCTGGCCCTGTTCGTGCTCTTCACCTTCGGATTCGCCCTGGGCTATACACAGGATTGCCCGGACGGCTCCACGGTGGAAACCTTCATGCTCGATGGCGTGGCGGCGAAGCTGGTCGGGCGCGACCTGTGCACGCCATGACAACCACCTGCTGAATCGACATTTTTTCGGCGGGCACAAAAAAACCCGCCGAAGCGGGTTTTCAGTTACTTACGGACGCACCGTAAATAGGTAAGTGGCGCACCAGGCGGGATTCGAACCCACGACCCCTGCCTTCGGAGGGCAGTACTCTATCCAGCTGAGCTACTGGTGCGTTGCGGGGCGCCATGATACGCATCTCCCCCCTGGGCGTCCACGGGGGAATGCTTTTCACGCGGTGCCGGATAGCGGCACGAGAATCACAGTTCATTGATGAATCAGAGGAAGGAAGTTGATGTCGGGCAGTATCAAGGTCTGGGATGCGCCGTTGCGCCTGTTTCACTGGTTATTCGCCGGCAGTGTCAGTGGGGCGATCGCCACCGGTTGGCTGGGCGGCAACCTGATGATCTGGCATGGCCGCTTGGGATTGCTGGTGTTCGGCCTGCTGGTATTCCGTCTGCTGTGGGGCATCTGCGGCTCGACCTATGCGCGCTGGTCACGAATCGTCAGCGCACCACTACGCCTACCAGCTTATCTGCGCGGAGAATGGCGCCACGCCGGGCACAGCCCGCTGGGTTCGCTGTCGGTACTTGCCCTGCTTGGGCTGGTGGGCTTTCAGGTGGTCAGCGGGCTGGTCGCCAACGATGACATCGCCTTCCAGGGACCGCTCTATCGCTTGGTGGACAGTGACACCAGCGCCTGGCTGACCGGGCTGCACCGCGAGGCCAAGTGGTGGCTGCTCGGCCTGACCGGCCTGCACGTGCTGGCCATCGCCTACTACAGCCTGATTCGCAAACGGCCGCTGGTGCGCGCGATGATTTCCGGTCGCAGCCAACGAACCTCTGCCGAGCAGCAGGAAGCACAAGGCGGCGCGCCCTGGCTGGCAGCCGTTACGCTGGTCTGTGCTGTGATGGTGGTCTGGGCCGTAGATTCGGCCGCCGGCTGGCTGGCCCCGCCGCCGCCAAAAACCGCACCGGTGATGCTCGACTGGTAACGACACGGCCGGCGTAAGCCGGCCGCCGCTGCGCTTACTTGGCGCGGAACTGGTCGTGGCAAGCCTTGCAGCTCTGCCCGACTTTGCCGAACGCGGCCTTGATGCTCGCCTGGTTGTCGCCTTGCGCAACGCTGGCCAGTTGATTAGCGGCTTCAGCGAAGTTTTTGCCCACCTTGCCCGCTTCTTCCAAGTTCTCGAAGAAGGCAGCTTTCAAGCGCGTCTGCTCGCCGAATTGCTCACGGGTGGTCTGCGGGCTGTACAGGGCACCCATGCCGGAGTTGGCAATGGCGGCGATGGTCTGCGCGGCGGCCGAAACTTGAGCCTGGTTGTACGGCACGCTGCCATCGATGACCTGCGCCTTGATCTTCCCCATGTTCCAGGACATGAACTGGTAACCGGCCTGGCGGATTTCGACCTGCTCCTCAGGTTTGAGCTGCGCCTGGCTGGCCAGACTGGTCATCAGCAGCGCGGCGCTCAGGCCACCCATCAACAATGCTTTCACGGTATCTCCTTTCAGATGTTATCCACAGCCCGGGGCGCAGCAGGCGCCGCCGGAGGCGAGGGATAATAAGGTTTGCCGGTCGAAAGCGTCTATTCGCTACTGTCTAGCCAACGGCTCAGCCCGCAAGGCCGCTGGTAAAACGCAACGGTACGGCCGTGATGTTCTGCAGGTCCGAGGCCGTCATGCCATCGACCAGTTCGATGACCTCGACACCCTGGTTGTCGATCTCGAACGTCGCGTATTCGGTGTAGACGCGGCTCACGCAGCCCAGGCCGGTCAGTGGATAACTGCAGGTCGGCAGCAGCTTGCTCTGGCCGTTTCGATCCAGATGCTCCATGACCACGAAGACCCGCTTGGCGCCGATGGCTAGGTCCATCGCGCCGCCAACGCCGGGAATCGCATCGGGCTTGCCGGTGTGCCAGTTGGCCAGATCGCCGCGCTCAGACACCTGAAAGGCACCCAGCACGCAGATGTCGATGTGCCCGCCGCGCATCATGCCGAAGGAGTCCGCGTGATGGAAAAACACCGTGCCGGGCTGGATCTGAATAGCTTCTTTGCCGGCGTTGATCATGTCCCAATCCTCTTCGCCGGCCGGCGCGGCCTGCCAGCGGCCCAGCACACCGTTTTCGCTGTGCAGAAAAATGTCCTTGTCACGCGGCAAATGGTTGGCGATCAGCGTCGGCAGGCCGATGCCGAGGTTTACATAGGCGCCTTCGGGAATGTCGCGTGCGACCCGTGCGGCGATCTGGTTGCGAATGTCGATGCTCACGATAAAGACTCCAGGGTTAGCGGCAGACCAGGCTCTTGACGAAGATACCGGGGGTGACCACGGCTTCCGGGTCCAGCTCGCCCAGCTCGCACACCCGGCCCACCGAAGCAATGGTGTGACGGGCAGCCATGGCCATCACAGGACCAAAGTTGCGGGCGGTTTTGCGATACACCAGGTTGCCCCAGCGGTCGCCGACTTCTGCCTTGATCACGGCGTAGTCCACATGGATCGGGTATTCGAGCACGTACTGGCGGCCGTTGATCTCCCGGGTTTCCTTGCCCTCGGCGAGCAAGGTGCCGTAGCCGGTGGGCGTATAGAAGGCGCCGATGCCGGTGCCGGCGGCACGTAGGCGCTCGGCAAGGTTGCCCTGGGGCACCAGCTCAAGCTCGATCTTGCCGGCGCGATAGAGTTCTTCGAATACGTAGGAATGGCTCATGCGGGGAAACGAGCAGAGGATCTTCCTCACCCGGCCAGCCTTGAGGAGCGCGGCAATGCCGACATCGCCGTTGCCCGCGTTGTTGCTGACCAGCGTCAGTTCGCGGGCACCGTGCTCGATCAGCGCATCAATCAAATCTTCGGGCTGTCCGGCCCCACCAAAACCGCCAATGGCGATGGTTGCACCGTCCTCGATGCAGGCCACCGCATCGGCGGCACTGCCCAGCAGTTTGTCGATCATGGATAAAAACCGTCACCAAGTTAGAAATGACTCACAAAGGCGCAAACCCAGGCCACAGGACTTCTGAAGTCCACGCCTTCGCAAGATGACCGCGTTTCAGGACTTCAGACAAAGGCCTGGATGGCAGCAAGGAACTCGCCCGGCTTCTCGACGTTGCCGATATGCGCAGCGCCCTGAACCGCGATGAGGCGAGCATTGGGAATGCCATTGGCGAGTTCTTGCATGACCGCCACCGGGGTGGACAGGTCTTCCGTGCCTGCGATGGCCAGCGTCGGGCAGTTGATGCGGCCCAGGTCGGCGCGGGCATCGAAACGGGAAACCGTCTCGCAGACAGCGGCATAGCCTTCGGCATCAAGGGTGAGCATTTCATCCAGCAGCGTGCGGGCGAACGGGCTGGTTTCCATGAAGCCCGGCGTGTACCAGCGCCCCTTGGTCGGCTCGAGCAGCCAGGCCATGCCTTCGTTGCGTACCTTGGCGGCGCGGTCCAGCCAGACCTGGGCATCACCGAACTTGGCCGCGGTACAGCACAGCACCAGCTTTTCCACCCGTTGCGGGTAATCAATGGCCAATTGCTGCCCGATGGCGCCGCCCAGGGAAAGCCCAACGTAGCTGAACGTCTGGATATCCAGGTGATCGAGGATTTCGATCACGTCGGCGGCCAGCTGCTTGACCTCCAGGCCCGCGCTGGACAGGTGTTGCGACTGGCCATGACCACGGGTATCGAAGGTAATGACCTGATACTGTTCAGCCAGGGCGCCGACAATGTTGTCCCACATCGCCGACGAGGTTCCCAGTGAACTGCCCATGACCAAGGTCTTTTGCTTATTTTTGCCGTGAACGGTGTAGTGCAGCATGATTAACCCCTTTTTATTCTGTGAATGGGCTGAATGAGCGTGGCATTGATTGTTGAGGCACACTTCTTTTCGTTCAAATACTTTTTCGATATGCCATTCATAGCGGGAGAATGTCAGTAATGGAATTCCGACTGCTTAGATCATTTCTTGTCGTTGCCGAAGAATTGAATATCGGCAAAGCGGCCAAACGCCTGCATATCGCCCAACCGCCGTTATCCAAACAAATCCAGCAATTGGAAGCCGAACTGGATGTCCAGTTATTCGATCGATTACCCAAAGGGGTAAAATTGACACCCGCCGGTGAACAATTGGTTCGCGAGGGAAAGAAAATTCGCCTGGCTGTCGAACAGGCCGTCGCTGTGGTGAACAAAGCGGCCAATGGCAGCCACGGTTTATTGTTTTGCGGCTTCTCCGGCGCACTGCCCACCAGCGTACTGCCGGGCATGATTCGTTCGATTCACCGTTTCTATCCGGGTATCGACATGCGCATCACCCGGCGCGCCAACTCGTCGCAGGTGCTGGAAAGCGTGCTCAGCGGCGAGATCGATGCGGGTCTGGTGCTATTACCCATCAACTGCGTGGGGCTCAGCACGCAAATCATCAGCAGTCACCGGCTGGTCGCAGTATTGCCGGCCGAGCATGCTCTGGCTGGACAACCAAGCATCGCCCTCAAGGATTTGCAGAACGAGGCGTTCATCAGCAACAAGCCTTATGAGGGTTCGGTCATCCGCGAAGTGTTCATGGCGGCCTGCGTCGAAGCCGGCTTCAACCCGAAGATCGTGCAGGAGGCAGAAGACACCTATTCCATTCTGATGATGGTGGCGGCAGGCCTCGGCGTGGCGGTGTCGCTGGAAGGGGTCGACGTCATCAATAGCCGGGAGGTTGTCTACGTCCCCCTCAACGACGTGCCTCGCTCGGTGGAGATGGCGGTTGTCTGGCGCGAAGAAAACCCCTCGCAATTACTGCACAACGCCATTAACTCGTTGAATTTCTGATAAGCAGAGGGGGAATATAAATTCCCCCTCTTTAATTATCAGCTCAATGCAGATGGATGTTTCGCCAGCGCAGTAACTTCCATTTCCATATAAGGGAAGAGCGGGAAGTTGGAAAGAATCTGATGCAGCTCATCCGTCGATTCAACGTCGAAGATGCTGACATTGGAGAATTTGCCTACTACTCGCCAGATATGCGGGAACTTGCCATTCTTCATGAACTTCTGGCCGTATTCGCGTTCGCGCGCAATGATGTCCGCCCATACAGCCGGATCAATATCGTGGGGTTTCTTGACCGTCATCTGAACCATGAACAGCATATTAATTACCTCTTTTTGTTAGTTGTTTACGTTTTTAATGATGGCGGCCAGGCCTTGCCCGCCGCCGATGCATAGAGTGGCCAAACCGTAGCGGGCCCCGCTGCGCACCAGCTCAGCCGTCAAACTGCTGACCAGGCGCGCGCCGGTGGCACCGATCGGGTGGCCGAGGGAAATCCCCGAACCGTTGACATTGAGTCGAGCGGCATCGTCCGGGCCCAGCTCCAGCAGGCGTGTGCACGCCAAGACCTGGGCGGCAAAGGCCTCATTGAGCTCGATCAGGTCCATGTCATGCAGACGCAAGCCCGTGCGCGCCAACACCTTGCGGGTCGCCGGTACCGGGCCGATACCCATGGTGTCGCTGGGTACGCCAGCCACCGCCCAGTCGAGCAGCTCCGCCCGTGGCTTGAGATTGAGCCGCTCGACCATGCGGGCGCTGGCGAGTATGCAGAAGCAGGCGGCATCGTTCTGCCCCGAGGAGTTGCCGGCGGTAACCGTGGCCTGCGGATCTTCGGCCGAGAGGATCGGCCTGAGGCTGGCCAGCTTTTCCAGGGTGCTGTCGGCACGCGGATGTTCGTCTTCGGTGATCAGCCTGTCCTTGACGCGGATCGGCACGATCTCGTCGGCGAACTTGCCGGCCGCTGCGGCCCGGGTGGCGCGCAAATGGCTTTGCAGGGCCAGTTCATCCTGCTCCTGGCGGCTGATGGCGAATTCCCGGCGCAGGTTTTCCGCCGTCTGAATCATGCCACCGGGCAGTGGACGACGCTGGCCACCGGCATACATGCGTCCGTACTTGAGCGAGTCGCGCAGGGTGATTTCGCCGTGGCCGCCCCAGCGCGCGCTGGTGGTATAGAACGGTGCCTGACTCATCGATTCAGTGCCGCCGGCAATGACCAGGTCGGCCTGGCCGCTCTGGATCAACATGTAGCCTTCGATGATCGCCTGCAAGCCAGATCCGCAACGGCGGTCGACCTGGTAGCCGCAGACGCTGTCCGGCAGGCCGGCATCAAGGATCAGAGCACGGGCGATGTTGGGTGCTTCGGAGGTTCCGTAGCCCTGACCGACGATCACCTCGTCGATCAGCTCACCGGGAATGCCCGACTTGTCCACTAGATGAGTCAGCGTGCGGATACCCAGCTCCAGGGCACTGAGGTTCTTGAACACGCCACCGAAGCGCCCGATGGGCGTCCTGGCGGAGTCGCAGATGAAGACGGGTTGAGCGGTTCTCATGGCTGCAGATCTCGCTTAAACGCTGGGCTGAACGGCCGGCTTGGCGGCACGGTCGCTGTAAAAACCCGCCAGGACTACGCACAGGCCGACCAGGGTGATGGCGGCAACGTAGTAGCC
The DNA here is from genome assembly GCF_052245235.1 of Pseudomonas sp. B392_1p. Lineage (NCBI taxonomy): Bacteria > Pseudomonadati > Pseudomonadota > Gammaproteobacteria > Pseudomonadales > Pseudomonadaceae > Pseudomonas > Pseudomonas sp. B392_1p. The sequence continues at coordinate 232,517 of NZ_JBQPXM010000001.1, read as the reverse complement.
GGGAGATACATTGCTGCCGGTCTGGGCGACCAGGGTGGTGGCGATGTAGGGCGCGGTGCCGCCAAGCAGGGCGTAGGCCAGGTTGTAGGACAGCGCGCTGGCGGTGTAGCGGATGCGCACCGGGAACAACTCCACCATCAACAGCGGCGTGAGCGTGGAAATAATTCCGATGGAGAAACCGTACAGGCTCAGCCCGATGATCGCGGTGCTCAACTCGCCGGTGCTCAGCATGTTGAAGGCCGGCATCACCAGCGCCGCCATCAACAGCGCGGAGCCAATGGCGATCTTCTGAATGCCGAAGCGGTCGATGGCCCATCCGGCGACCAGGCAGGCGACACAGAACACGCTCAAAGCGACGATGAACGCGGTCAGTGCCTCGGCGCGGGCCATGCCAGCGTTATTGATCATGAAGGTGATCATGTAGCCGGTCAGCAGGTAGAAGCCGATGGCGTTCACCGCCGCCCAACCGAACATGATCACCATCTTCTTCTTGGCGTGCTTCACCGCCTCGACCAGCGGGGCATGCTGAACAGGTTTGCTCTGCTTCTGCATCTGCTGGAATTCAGGCGACTCTTCCACCCGGTTGCGCAGGTACAAGCCGACCAGACCCAGCGGTCCGGCAATGATGAACGGCACGCGCCAGCCCCAGTCATGCACCTGCTCGGGCGACAGCGCATAGGTCATCAGCAGACCGACACTGGCACCGCCAATGATGCCCAGCGCCGTGGCGATCGGGTTTACGCTGCCGAACAGCGCGCGTTTGCCCTTGGGCGCGTATTCGATAACGAAGGTGCTGGAACCAGAGTACTCGCCCCCCGCGGACAGTCCCTGGAACAGGCGCCAGATGATCAACAGGATCGGCGCCGCCAGCCCAATCGTGGAATACGCCGGGGTCAGCCCGATGGCCAGGGTCGCCAGGCTCATCATCAATACCGCAGCGCCCAAGGCCTTCTTGCGACCGCGTTTGTCGCCGTAGTGACCAAAGAGCACGCCGCCGATAGGACGAGCAAAGAAGCCCAGTGCGAACACCGCGAAGGTGGCCAGCAGGCCAGTGGTGGGATTGTCCGAAGGGAAGAAATGCAGGGCAATGATTGAAGCGAATTGAGCGTAAAGAACGAAGTCGAACCATTCGACGAAGTTGCCGATTCCGGCGGCGGTGACCGCTTTACGACGGGCGACAGCCAGTTCGTTGTTAGTCTTCATGTGCTTCTCCGCGACGAAAAACAGTGGTGTTCTTCGTCATCCCAGTTTTTTTGGATTTATGTGGGTTTTCAGTCGTGTCCTGCTCGCGTTGCGAACACGCTTGGATTTACATTCTGGGAAAATGACCGGCGAGTCTAATACTGATTCGGTATCCATCCGATACTGGCGGGGTATCGCCTGCAGCCAGGCGTGGGCCTTCACGCCGACATGGGTTTGCGCCGAAGGGCATTCACTGAGGAAAAGTCTGGACAGTGATGTTTATTTTCTCGAACAGACCATTGCCCTTCACCCCACAAGCTCCTAGGATTTGTTCAGTATTTCAAACAGACCGTTTTGAGCGAACGAGCGATAGCGAATGTGGGCGGCAGCCCCACAGACCGACCAGGAAGCGCGTTCCCCTCATTCAATCTTGCCGGCGCCGGGCGTTGGCACAGGAGGTTTCAATGCAGCTCAACGATCCCACTTTGTTTCGTCAGCAGGCCTATATCGATGGCGCCTGGCAGGATGCCGACAGCGGCCAGACGCTTCAGGTGACCAACCCCGCCACCAACGAGGTATTGGGTTCGGTGCCAAAAATGGGCGCTGCCGAGACGCGTCGCGCCATCGACGCCGCCAATCGTGCACTGCCGACCTGGCGCGCCCTGACCGCCAAGGAGCGCGCGCAGAAGCTGCGCCGCTGGCATGAACTGTTACTGGAAAACCAGGACGATCTGGGCCGGCTGATGACCCTGGAGCAGGGCAAGCCGCTGGCCGAGGCCAAGGGCGAGATCGCCTATGCCGCGTCGTTCCTGGAATGGTTCGCCGAGGAAGCCAAGCGCATCTACGGCGACACCATTCCCGGTCACCAGGCGGACAAGCGCATCATCGTCATCAAGCAGCCGATCGGCGTCACCGCGGCGATCACCCCCTGGAACTTCCCGGCGGCGATGATCACCCGCAAGGTTGGCCCAGCGCTGGCCGCTGGCTGCACCATGGTGCTCAAGCCGGCGTCGCAAACGCCCTTTTCGGCACTGGCGCTGGCCGAACTGGCCGAGCGTGCCGGGATTCCCAAGGGCGTGTTCAGCGTGGTCACCGGCTCGGCGGGCGAGATCGGCGGTGAGCTGACCAGCAACCCCATCGTGCGCAAGCTGAGCTTCACCGGCTCGACCGAGATCGGCCGGCAGCTGATGGCTGAGTGCGCCCAGGACATCAAGAAGCTGTCCCTGGAGCTGGGCGGCAACGCGCCCTTCATCGTCTTCGACGATGCCGACCTGGACAAGGCAGTGGAAGGGGCCATGGCTTCGAAATACCGCAACGCCGGGCAGACCTGCGTGTGCGCCAACCGCCTGTACATCCAGGACGGGGTGTATGACGCCTTTGTGGAAAAGCTCAAGGCCGCCGTGGCCACGCTGAAGATCGGCAACGGCCTCGACGAAGGCGTGACCACCGGCCCGCTGATCGATGACAAGGCGGTGGCCAAGGTCGAGGAACACATCGCCGATGCGCTGGGCCAGGGCGCCAAGATCGTCACCGGCGGTAAACCCCATGCGCTGGGCGGCAGCTTCTTCGAGCCGACCATTCTGGTGAACGTACCGAAAAGCGCGAAGATTTCCCGCGAGGAAACCTTTGGGCCGCTGGCGCCGCTGTTCCGCTTCAAGGACGAGAATGAGGTGATCGCCATGGCCAACGACACTGAATTCGGCCTGGCCTCGTATTTCTATGCGCGCGACCTGTCGCGGGTGTTCCGCGTCGCCGAAGCGCTGGAGTACGGCATGGTCGGTATCAACACCGGGCTGATCTCCAACGAGGTGGCGCCGTTCGGCGGCATCAAGGCCTCGGGTCTGGGCCGCGAGGGCTCCAAGTACGGTATCGAGGATTACCTGGAAATCAAATACCTGTGCCTGGGGCTGTAAAACCTGTTCAGCCAGTACCAACCCTGCTTTAACGCTTTGCCACTGAACCGCACCTGAGCGCCGATAGAGGACACCATGAGCAAAACCAACCAATCGCTGATGCAACGCCGCATGGCTGCCGTCCCGCGTGGCGTCGGCCAGATTCACCCGATCTTCGCAGAGCGCGCGGAAAACGCCACGGTGTGGGACGTCGAAGGACGTGAGTACATCGATTTCGCCGGCGGCATTGCGGTGCTCAACACCGGTCATCTGCACCCCAAAGTGGTCGCTGCCGTACAGGAGCAACTGACCAAGCTGAGCCATACCTGCTTTCAGGTGCTGGCCTACGAACCCTATGTCGAGCTCTGCGAGAAGATCGCCGCGCGCGTACCGGGAGACTTCGCCAAGAAGACCCTGCTGGTCACCAGTGGCTCGGAAGCCGTCGAAAACGCAGTGAAGATCGCCCGTGCCGCCACCGGCCGCGCCGGGGTGATTGCCTTCACCAGCGCCTACCATGGGCGCACGATGATGACCCTGTCGCTGACCGGCAAGCAGGTACCCTATGCCGCCGGCATGGGCCTGATGCCCGGTGGCGTGTTCCGCGCCCAGTACCCCAACGCGCTGCACGGCGTCAGCGTGGACGACGCCATGGCCAGCATCGAGCGCATCTTCAAGAACGACGCCGAACCCCGTGATATCGCGGCGATCATCATCGAACCGGTCCAGGGCGAGGGCGGTTTTTACGCCGCACCCAAGCCTTTTATGCAGCGTTTGCGTGCGCTGTGCGACCAGCACGGCATTCTGCTGATTGCCGATGAAGTGCAGACCGGCGCCGGGCGTACCGGTACGTTCTTCGCCATGGAGCAGATGGGCGTGGTGGCCGATTTGACCACCTTCGCCAAGTCCATTGCCGGCGGTTTCCCGCTGTCTGGGGTGTGCGGCAAGGCCGAGTACATGGACGCCATCGCCCCCGGCGGCTTGGGCGGCACCTACGCGGGTAGCCCAATCGCCTGCGCAGCGGCCCTCGCCGTCATGGAGGTATTCGAGGAGGAAAATCTGCTGGAGCGCAGCCAGACCGTGGGCGAAACCATCAAGGCCGCCCTGCGCGAGGTGCAGAGCAAACATTCGGTGATTGGCGAAGTGCGTGGCCTGGGGGCCATGGTCGCCATCGAGCTGTTCAAGGACGGTGATCCGCATCAGCCCAATGCCGAGCTGGTCAGCCAGGTCGTCACCCGCGCCCGCGAGAAGGGGTTGATCCTGTTGTCCTGCGGCTCCTACTACAACGTGATCCGCGTGCTGGTGCCGCTGACCGTACCGGACGAGCAACTCAAGCGCGGCCTGGAGATTATCGCCGAGTGCTTTGACGAGCTGGCCTGATAGCTCAAACCGAGCGCTGCGGCATTCCGTCGTCGGGCGGCCTCGCCCATTGCACGGTGTGGGGATAAAAACACCGAGTCATCTGAGCACCCCGCCGCACGGCTGAAACGCCGCCGGCGGGGTGCTCGTTCGTCTTAAAGCTTCCAGCCAACCCTCCTGCAGCCAGCGACGCCGCCCCAAGGCCGCACATGCGCCTCGCTCCGTTGCACACCCCATTAGGCGTGATCGACAACGCCCGAACCATGGCCGGCGTATTTATCAAACACGGCTACGATTCAGTGTTCGTGATACCGATACCGCCGTTCCGGATGAACTGGATCCGCCAGGCTCTTACCGGCAAAGAAACAGATGCACTGCAGCAGTGGATCGCGCCCCCACCACGTCAATAAAAAAGCTGTTCCGAACGACCCTCAGCCCCCGGTTTGTCGCTGAGCACGATTTTGGAGTGGATGACCATGCAACGCTATTCTGGCTTCGGCCTGTTCAAGCATTCCCTCAGCCACCACGAAAACTGGCAGCGCATGTGGCGCACACCGACCCCGAAAAAGGTCTACGACGTGGTCATCGTCGGCGGTGGCGGGCATGGTCTGGCGACCGCCTACTATCTGGCCAAGGAACACGGCATTACCAACGTGGCGGTGGTCGAGAAAGGCTGGCTGGGCGGCGGTAACACCGCGCGCAACACCACCATCGTTCGCTCCAACTACCTGTGGGACGAGTCGGCGCACCTGTACGAACACGCGATGAAACTCTGGGAAGGCCTGTCCCAGGAGCTGAACTACAACGTGATGTTTTCCCAGCGTGGGGTTTACAACCTGTGCCACAGCCTGCAGGACATCCGTGATTCCCAGCGCCGGGTCAGCGCCAACCGTCTCAACGGCATAGACGGCGAATTGCTCGATGCCAGACAAGTGGCCGACGAGATTCCGTACCTCGACTGTTCCAGGAACACCCGTTACCCGGTGATGGGCGCCACCGTCCAGCGTCGCGGCGGCGTGGCGCGTCACGATGCCGTGGCCTGGGGCTATGCCCGTGCCGCCGACGCCTTGGGTGTGGACCTGATCCAGCAGACCGAAGTGACCGGTTTTCGCAAGGAAAACGGCGTGTGCATCGGTGTCGAGACCCGCCAGGGTTTCATCGGCGGCAAGCGCGTCGGTGTCGTCACGGCCGGCAATTCCGGGCACATGGCCAAACTGGCCGGTTTCCGTCTACCGATCGAGTCCCATCCGCTGCAAGCGCTGGTGTCCGAGCCGCTCAAGCCGATTATCGACAGCGTGATCATGTCCAATGCTGTGCACGGCTACATCAGCCAGTCCGACAAGGGCGACCTGGTGATCGGCGCCGGTATCGACGGCTACAACGGCTACGGCCAGCGGGGCTCGTACCCGGTGATCGAGCACACCCTTCAGGCCATCGTCGAGATGTTCCCGGTGTTGTCGCGCGTCAGCATGAACCGTCAATGGGGCGGCATCGTCGACATCACGCCGGATGCGTGCCCGATCATGTCGAAAACCCCGGTACCCAATCTGTTCTTCAACTGCGGTTGGGGCACCGGTGGCTTCAAGGCAACCCCAGGCTCGGGCAACGTGTTTGCGGCCAGTCTGGCCAAGGGTGAAATGCACCCATTGGCAGCCCCTTTCTCCCTCGACCGTTTCCACAGCGGTGCGTTGATCGACGAACACGGCGCTGCCGCGGTTGCCCACTAGGAGAACTCCCATGTTGCAGATCTTCTGTTCTCACTGCGGCGAACTGCGCTCCGAAGAAGAGTTCCACGCATCCGGCCAGGCGCACATCCCGCGCCCGCTGGACCCGAGCAGTAGCACCGACGAGGAGTGGGGCGACTACCTATACGTTCGCGACAACCCGCGCGGCCTGCACCACGAGCTGTGGGTTCACGTCGCCGGTTGCCGTCAGTGCTTCAACGTCACCCGTGACACCGTGACCTATGAGATTTTCGAAACCTACAGGATCGGCGCCAAACCACAATTCACCGACACGACCAATAGCCCTATAACGGCCACCACGGCTCAGGGAGAGCAGGCATGAGCCAGATCAATCGCCTGCCTAGCGGCGGACGGATCGACCGCAGCAAGGTCCTCAGCTTCACCTTCAATGGCCAGAGCTTCCATGGCTTTGCAGGCGATACCCTGGCTGCGGCCCTGCTGGCCAACGGTGTCGACATCATCGGTCGCAGCTTCAAGTATTCCCGTCCGCGCGGCATCGTCGCCGCCGGTGCCGAAGAGCCGAACGCCGTGCTGCAGATCGGCGCGACCGAAGCCACGCAGATCCCCAACGTACGGGCCACGCAACAAGCGCTGTACCACGGCCTGGTCGCCACCAGCACCAACGGCTGGCCGAGCGTGAACAACGACATGATGGCAATCCTCGGCAAGGTCGGCGGCCCGTTGATGCCCCCGGGCTTCTACTACAAAACCTTCATGTACCCGCAATCGTTGTGGATGACGTACGAGAAGTACATTCGCAAGGCCGCCGGCTTTGGCCGCTCGCCGACCGAGAACGATCCGGACACCTACGACGCCATGAATCAGCACTGCGACGTACTGATCGTCGGCGCGGGCCCCGCCGGTCTGGCCGCGGCACAGGCCGCCGCGCGCAGCGGTGCCCGGGTGATTCTGGCCGATGAGCAGGAAGAGTTCGGCGGCAGCTTGCTCGATTCCCGTGAAAGCCTCGACGGCAAGCCCGCCATGGAATGGGTTGCCCGCGTCATCGATGAACTGAACAACACCCCTGACGTGCTGCTGTTGCCGCGCGCCACGGTCAACGGTTACCACGACCATAACTTCCTGACCATTCACGAGCGCCGCACCGACCACCTCGGCGACCGCGCACCGATCGGCCAGGTGCGTCAGCGCATGAACCGGGTTCGCGCCAAGCACGTGGTACTGGCGACCGGCGCGCACGAGCGTCCACTGGTGTACGGCAACAACGACGTGCCGGGCAACATGCTGGCCGGCGCGGTGTCGACGTACCTTCGTCGTTACGCCGTGGCACCGGGCAGGAAGCTTGTCCTGAGCACCAATAACGATCACGCCTACCGCGCCGCACTGGACTGGCTCGATGCCGGCCTGCACGTGGTGGCCATCGCCGACGCCCGCAGCAACCCTCGCGGTGCGCAGGTGGAAGAAGCTCGCGCCAAAGGTATCCGCATCCTCACCGGCGCTGCCGTGATCGAGGCCCGTGGCAGCAAACGCGTGACCGCCGCGTGCGTGGCCGCGATCGACGTCAAGGCTCACGCCGTCACCAGCCCTGGCGAGTGGCTCGAGTGCGACCTGATCGCCAGTTCCGGCGGTTACAGCCCGGTGGTTCACCTGGCGTCGCACCTGGGCGGCAAGCCGATCTGGCGTGAAGACATCCTCGGTTTCGTACCGGGCGAAGCACCGCAGAAACGCATCTGCGTCGGCGGCATCAACGGCGTGTATGGCCTCGGCGACACCCTGGCCGATGGTGTTGAAGGCGGTGCCCGCGCCGCCAGCGAGGCCGGTTTCGGTGCGGTCGAAGCAAAATTGCCCACAGCTCTGAGCCATCCGCAAGAGCCGACCCTGGCGCTGTTCCAGGTGCCCCATGAAAAGAACGCTGCGCGTGCGCCCAAGCAATTCGTCGACTTCCAGAACGATGTCACCGCCGGCGGCATCGAACTGGCGACCCGCGAGGGCTTCGAGTCAGTGGAGCACGTCAAGCGCTACACCGCGCTGGGCTTCGGCACCGATCAGGGCAAGCTCGGCAACGTCAACGGCCTGGCTATCGCGGCCCGGGCGCTGAACGTGACCATCGCGCAGATGGGCACCACCATGTTCCGTCCGAACTACACGCCGGTGCCGTTCGGCGCCGTGGCCGGCCGCCATTGCGGGCACCTCTTCGAACCTGTGCGTATCACCGCGCTGCACCACTGGCACGTGAAGAATGGCGCCGAGTTTGAAGATGTCGGCCAGTGGAAGCGCCCGCGGTACTTCCCGAAAAACGGTGAAGACCTGCACACCGCGGTCAAGCGCGAATGCAACGCCGTGCGCGACAGCGTCGGCCTGCTGGACGCGTCGACCCTGGGCAAGATCGACATCCAGGGCCCGGACGCGCGCGAATTCCTCAACCGCGTCTACACCAATGCCTGGACCAGGCTCGACGTGGGCAAGGCCCGCTACGGCCTGATGTGCAAGGAAGACGGTATGGTGTTCGACGACGGTGTGACGGCCTGCCTGGCCGACAACCATTTCCTGATGACCACCACCACCGGCGGCGCTGCACGCGTGCTGCAATGGCTGGATATGTACCTCCAGACCGAATGGCCGGACCTGAAGGTGTACCTCACGTCCGTGACGGACCACTGGGCAACCCTGACGCTGTCAGGGCCGAACAGCCGCGCACTGCTCGGTCGGATCACCGACATCGATCTGAGCAACGAAGCCTTTTCGTTCATGACCTGGAAAGAAGGCCGGGTGGGTGGCGTGCCGGCGCGAGTGTTCCGCATTTCGTATACCGGCGAACTGTCCTACGAGATAAACGTGCAGGCCGACTACGCCATGGGCGTGCTGGAAAAAATCGTCGAGGCCGGCGAACCGTACAACCTTACCCCCTACGGCACTGAGACCATGCATGTGCTGCGGGCCGAGAAGGGCTTCATCATCGTCGGCCAGGACACCGACGGCTCGATGACCCCGGACGACCTGAACATGGGCTGGTGCGTGGGTCGTAGCAAACCGTTCCCGTGGATCGGCTGGCGGGGCATGAACCGCAAGAACTGCCTGAGTGATCAGCGCAAACAGCTGGTCGGCCTCAAGCCGATCGACCCGACCCAATGGCTGCCGGAGGGCGCGCAATTAGTGTTCGACGCCCAGCAAGCGATCCCGATGAGCATGGTGGGGCACGTGACCTCCAGCTATCTGCACAACTCCCTCGGCTATTCGTTTGCCCTGGGTGTGGTGACGGGTGGCTTGAAGCGTATCGGTGAGCGGGTGTTCGCACCGCTGGCTGACGGCAGCGTGATCGAGGCGGAAATCGTTTCGTCGGTGTTCTTCGATCCGCAGGGGGATCGCCAGAACGTGTAACTCGATCCCCCACGCTCCGCGTAGGCATGATCAATCAAATCAGCAACAGGTGCCTGTATGACCGCAGCCAATGTCTACCCGCAACGCCCAACCACCGGGGCCAAAGCCGAATCGGCGCTGCACCATGCCGACCTCGCCAGCCGGGTGGGCCAGGGTCGTCAAAACGCCGGCGTGACCGTGCGTGAGAAAAAACTCCTCGGCCACCTGATCCTGCGTGGCAATGGCTACGATGCCGCCTTCGCCGCTGGCGTGCGTGAGGCAACCGGCATGGAGTTGCCGGGCGCGCTGAGCGTCGTTGTCGACGGCGAAACCAGCCTGCAATGGCTGGGGCCGGATGAGTGGCTGCTGATTGTCCCGAGCGGCGAAGAATTCGCCGCCGAGAAAAAACTTCGTGACGCGCTGGGCGCCCTGCACATCGCAGTCGTCAATGTCAGCGGTGGTCAGCAGCTCCTCGAACTCAGCGGCCCGAACGTGCGCCAGGTGCTGATGAAATCCACCAGCTACGACGTGCACCCCCATAACTTCCCGGTGGGCAAAGCGGTCGGCACCGTATTCGCCAAGTCGCAACTGGTGATTCGCCACACGGCCGAAGACACCTGGGAACTGCTGATTCGGCGCAGCTTCGCGGATTACTGGTGGCTGTGGTTGCAGGATGCGTCCGCCGAGTACGGGCTGAGCGTTCAGGCCTGATGGTGATCATTCTCACGCTTGCGTGGGAACGATCACGGAAAACACGCTATTGGCCGGCCGCTCTGAGCGACGAGCGATTCGACTCACGGCTCTGCCGCGTCACTCAAACGGCTCAGCTCGCGACGCACCATGTTGGCATAGGTCGGTGGGCTCAAGCCGTACAGCTCGCTGGCCACCCAGGCCAACCAGCGGCCCTGCCACTGTTCCCGCGCCGCCAACAGGCGCTGTGCCTCGGCTTTGGCCCGCGCCTGGTGCTCGCGGTGGAAGTCGGCGCGGCCACTGCCGCCCTGATCCTGTTTCGCCATCTGTGATCCACCCCTCTACAATGGCCGCCCTTTCCAGGAGGCCATTTATGTTTCTGCCCACTCGTTTCGCCCCCGTGCTGTTCGGCGCCCTGCTGTCGGCAATCATGACCTGCGTGGTATCCGCCGTCGTGCTGGTGCTCAATCAAGGCTGGAGCATCGACGTCCTGCGCGCCTGGCCCAAATCGGCGCTCACCACCTGGCTGGTGGCCTTCCCCACCGTTCTGCTGGTCGCTCCACTGGTGCGCCGCCTGGTGATGAAAGTCACTAAATAAGCGCCGTTTGCTGGTTTTAACGCTCGAACGCCCGGTGCAGCTCAGACAGGGTCGGGTAATGCCAGTTCGGCGTTTCGGCCGCCAGCTCTTGCGCACTACCAAAGCCATAGCCCACCGCCACGCAATCCAGGCCGTTGCGCTTGGCGCCAATCAGGTCGTGCTTGCGGTCGCCGATCATCAGCGCCTGGCTCGGATCGAGTTGTTCGCGGTCGATCAGGTGGGCGATCAGCTCGACCTTGTCGGTGCGCGTCCCGTCCAGCTCGCTGCCATAGATCACCTTGAAATGGCGGTCGAAGCCGAAGTGGCGGGCGATCTCGACGGCGAACACCGTCGGCTTGCTGGTGGCGATGTACAGCGTGCGGCCTTGATCGCGGAGCATGCCGAGCAAGGCCTCGATGCCGTCGAACGGGCGGTTTTCATACAGCCCGGTGACCTTGAAGCGCTCGCGGTAATGGTTGACCGCCTGCCAGGCGGTGGCCTCGTCCAGGCCATAACTGCTCATGAAGCACTGCAGCAGCGGCGGGCCGATGAAATGTTCCAGCGCGGCCAGGTCCGGCTCGTGGATATCCAACTGAGCGAGGGCGTACTGCACCGAACGGGTGATGCCTTCACGCGGGTCGGTGAGGGTGCCGTCGAGGTCAAAAAGAATCGTATCGTGATGCATCAGCGGTCGTACCCTTCGGCGATGTGCTGATCCTTGAGCTTCACGTAGTTGCCTGCGGTGTAGCTGAAATAAGCCTTTTCCTGCTCGGTCAGCGCGCGCACCTGTTTTACCGGGCTGCCGACGTACAGATGGCCACGCTCCAGACGCTTGCCCGGCGGCACCAGGCTGCCGGCGCCGATCATCACCTGGTCTTCCACCACGGCGCCGTCCATGATGATACTGCCCATGCCGACCAGGATGCGGTTGCCCAGCGTACAGCCATGCAGGCAGACCTTGTGGCCGACGGTCACCTCGTCACCGACGATCAGCGGGAAACCCTCGGGGTTGTACGGCCCGGGATGGGTGATGTGCAGCACGCAGCCGTCCTGAATGCTCGAGCGCGCGCCGATGCGGATCCGGTGCATGTCGGCGCGAATTACCGCCTGAGCCCACACCGAGCTGTCGGCACCCAACTGGATATCGCCAATCAGCACGGCGGTGTTATCGACAAACACACGCTCGCCGAGCTGCGGCGTGGTGTTCTGGTAGGTACGAATCGCCACGATAGAGTCCTCTTGGGCTGCGGTCGGCGCGGATTGTAATTAAGATGGAAGGCATGTGGACAATGCCTACCATGGTCCCACGCCCTTTTTGCCTACAGGTGATGCCCCGTGACTGCCAGCAATCCTCTTCTTCAAGAATTCGACCTGCCGCCCTATTCGCTGATTCGCCCCGAACACGTCGCACCGGCCATCGACCAGATCCTCGCCGACAGCCGTGCGGCGGTGGCCGAGCTGCTCAAGACCCAAAAGACTGCGCCGAGCTGGGACGGTCTGGTGCTGACCCTCGATGAACTGGGCGCGCGCCTGGGCCGGGCCTGGAGCCCGGTCAGCCACCTCAACGCCGTGTGCAACAGCCCCGAGCTGCGCGCCGCCTATGAGGCCTGCCTGCCCAAGCTGTCCGAGTACTCCACCGAGCTGGGGCAGAATCCCGAGTTGTTCGCCGCCTACCAGGCGCTGGCCGCAAGCCCCGCTGCGGCGGGCTTCGACGTGGCGCAAAAAACCATCCTCGAACACAGCCTGCGGGACTTCCGCCTGTCTGGCATCGATCTGCCGCCGGCCGAGCAGCAGCGCTACGGCGAGATCCAGATGCGCCTTTCCGAGCTGACCAGCCGTTTTTCCAACCAGTTGCTGGATGCCACCCAAGCCTGGACCAAGCACGTTACCGCCGACGCGCAACTGGCCGGCCTGCCCGACTCGGCCAAGGCGCAGATGGCTCAGGCCGCCCAGGCGAAGAACCTCGACGGCTGGCTGATCACCCTGGAATTCCCCAGCTATTACGCGGTAATGACCTACGCCGATGACCGCGCACTGCGCGAGAAGGTGTACACCGCCTACGCAACCCGCGCCTCGGATCAGGGCCCGAATGCCGGCCAGCACGACAACGGCCCGCTGATGGCCGAGATTCTCGACCTGCGCCAGGAGCTGGCCAAGCTGCTCGGCTTCGCCAATTTCGCCGACCTGTCGCTGGCCACCAAGATGGCCGACACCAGCGAACAGGTACTGAGCTTCCTGCGTGACCTGGCCGTGCGCAGCAAGCCGTTTGCCCAGCGCGACCTCAACGAACTCAAGGCCTTCGCCGCCGAACAGGGCGTAAGCGATCTGCAGAGCTGGGACGCCGGCTACTTCGCCGAAAAACTGCGCCAGGCGCGTTACGACCTGTCCCAGGAAGCGGTGCGTGCCTGGTTCCCAATCGACAAGGTGCTGTCCGGGCTGTTCGCCATCGTGCAACAGCTGTACGGCATCGAAATCCGCGAATTGACCGAATTCGACCGCTGGCACCCCGACGTGCGCCTGTTCGAGATTCGCGAGAACGGCGAGCACGTCGGGCGCTTCTTCTTCGACCTCTATGCTCGCGCCAACAAGCGCGGCGGTGCCTGGATGGACGGCGCCCGTGACAAGCGCCGCAGCGCCGACGGCACGCTGATCAGTCCGGTGGCCAACCTGGTGTGCAACTTCACGCCTGCCGAAGCCGGCAAGCCGGCGCTGCTCACCCATGACGAGGTGACCACGCTGTTCCACGAATTCGGCCATGGCCTGCATCACCTGCTGACCCGGGTCGAGCATGCCGGCGCCTCGGGCATCAACGGCGTGGCCTGGGACGCCGTCGAGCTGCCCAGCCAGTTCATGGAAAACTGGTGCTGGGAGCCGGACGGTCTGGCGCTGATCTCCGGCCACTACCAGACCGGCGAGCCGCTGCCTCAGGAACTGCTCGACAAAATGCTGGCCGCGAAGAATTTCCAGTCCGGCATGATGATGGTGCGTCAGCTGGAGTTCTCGATCTTCGACTTCGAACTGCACGCCACCCACGGCGACGGTCGCAGCGTGCTCGACGTGCTGAACGCGGTGCGCGAGGAAGTGTCGGTGATGCGCCCGCCACTATGGAACCGCTTCGCCAACAGCTTCGCGCACATCTTCGCCGGTGGTTACGCGGCCGGTTACTACAGCTACAAATGGGCCGAGGTGCTGTCCGCCGACGCCTTCTCGCTGTTCGAGGAGCAGGGCGTGCTCAACCCGGAGACCGGCCGCGCGTTCCGCGAGGCGATTCTGGCTCAGGGCGGCGCCCAGGAGCCGATGGACCTGTTCGTTGCTTTCCGCGGCCGCGAGCCGAGCATTGACGCGCTGTTGCGTCACAGCGGTCTGACCGAGGAAATCGCATGAACGATGTGAAGAAACGCTTCATTGCTGGCGCGGTATGCCCGGCCTGCGAAGCCCAGGACACCATCAAGATGTGGGACGTCGAGGGCGTCCCGCACCGCGAATGCGTGGCCTGCGGTTTTGCCGATACGCTCAACGCCCAGGGCATTTCCGTGCCCAAAGAGCTCGGCACGAGGGTGACCCCGCATGCTCCTAAACCGGCGGCGGCCAAGAGCCACACGGTGCAGTTCTTCCCCAACCCGAAGCTGAAGAAGCCTGACTGACCCGGGTTTAGACAGGCCTGTCATGTGGCATCTGGTATGCGGAGATCTGGCGGTCGAGGGCGTGACCCACGCGCTCGGCGCGGACATCGCGGCGCAGTCGCTACGGGTGCTGCACGATGATCTCGCCGTCGGGCCGCTGAGCGATATCGACCAACCGCCCTGTGCCCAGCGGATTGCCTACTGGCAGGCGCTCTGGCCGGTATCGCTCCAACCGATGCCGGATTTTGCCGGTGAGCTGGTCTGCGAAGCGCACTGGCTAAGCGGGTTGGCGCACGGCAGCCGAGCCGTGACGGTCTGGCACGGTGACAGCTGCTCCGAGCAGTTGCTGCTGGCGCGGCTGGCCCAGGCCCTGGCGGGTTCGCCGGTCGAATTGTGGGAGGTGGCCTGTGGCAATCCACAGTTGCCGCCGCGTCGGACGGTCTCCCTGCGCCGCCCGGACCAACTGGTCGACCTCTATCAACACCACCACCGGCTCGACGCGTCCCGCCGCCAGCAATTGGCCGCGCAGTGGCAAGTCCTCGTGAACGACAACGCACCGATCCGCCTGTGGCGCGCCGGGCGTTTTCAATCGGTTGCCCCTGCCTATATCGACGAGCCGCTGCTGGCCGCCTGTTCCGCTGAGTGGCAGCCGTTGGCGCGCGCCATGGCCGAGGTCATGGCCCGCTGCGACGGCTTTTTTCCTACTGATGTGTTTCTTTACTGGCGTGCCCGGGCACTGGCAGCCCAGGGTCGGCTGATGCTGGACGGCAGCGATCAGGACGGTTATGCCGAGCGGCTGGTGCGTTTGCCTCACTGACGGTAGGCTCAGGTTTCGCGAAAAAACTCCCCTGGCGTGCAGTCGAACAGCTGGCGAAACGCGGCGATGAATGCCGAGGTTGAGTCGTAACCGCAGGCCAGTGCCACGTCGGTGACCCGTTCACCGCGTTCCAGCGGCGCCAACGCACCGAGCAAGCGCAGACGCTGGCGCCAGGCGCGAAAACTCAGCCCGGTCTCGCGCAAGAACAGACGGCTCAGGGTCTTTTCCGACACCCCTAGCTGCAGGCCCCAGTCGCCCAGGGTGGTCTGCTGTTCCGGGTGGGCCTGCAGATTGCGACAGATCTGTCGCAGGCGCTTGTCCTGGGGCAGCGGCAGAGCCAGGTCGACTTCCGCGGCGCTGGTCAATTGGTCGAGCAGCACCTGCGCCAGCCGCCCCGCTGCACCCTCTTCGTCATAATCCTCCGGCAGCAGACTGAAGGTACGAATCAGTTCCCGCAGTAGCGGGCTGACCTCTAGTACCCGGCATCTCGGCGGTGCCCATGTGGTCACATTGCATTCCAGATACAGGCTGCGCATTTCCGTTTGCGGCGTGCTGAACACCCGGTGCGGCATGCCCGCGGGCACCCATACCGCCCGCTGCGGCGGCGCTATGAAGCGTCCCGCGCGGGTCTGCACTTCCAGCACACCCTGAGTCGCGTAGGAGAGCTGCACCCACGGATGGCTGTGCTGGTAGGTGAGCGCCCGGTTGGGTAGCGATTCCACTTGGCCGTACAGCGGACGCGGCAGTCTGCGCAATTCGGAAAGGCTGCGGCGCACGGCGTGGTCGTGTCCTTTAGTCGACATTAGCGGGCTCATTGGCGTTAGTCGGTAACGGACGAACAGGGTAGTGTCCGCCGTCACTCGCCCGCAACTACGAGAACAATCATGGCGCTGTCCCGTTTCATTCCCGATGCCTACACCCAGATTCTGATTGGCGTAGTGCTACTCGCCACCTTTCTGCCCGCCAGCGGCCAGGGCGCCGTGGCCTTCGAGTGGATCACCAACCTGGCCATTGCCCTGCTGTTTTTCCTGCACGGTGCCAAGCTATCGCGAGAGGCGATCATTTCCGGCGCCACCCACTGGCGCCTGCACCTGCTGATCTTCGGGTGCACCTTCATACTGTTCCCCATGCTGGGCCTCGCGCTCAAACCGCTGCTGTTCCCCCTGCTGGGCAACGAGCTGTATCTGGGCATGCTTTATCTGTGCGCACTGCCGGCTACCGTGCAGTCGGCCATTGCCTTCACGTCGCTGGCACGGGGCAATATTCCCGCGGCAATCTGCAGCGCCGCCGCGTCCAGCCTTCTGGGCATCTTCCTCACGCCCTTGCTGGTCATGCTGTTGATGGATGTGGAAGGTCAGGGCGGCTCAACGCTGGATGCCATTGGCAAGATCGTCCTGCAACTGCTGGTGCCATTCATCGCCGGGCAACTCATGCGCCCGCTAATTGGCAACTGGGTCAACCGCAACAAGGACTGGCTGCGCTTCGTCGATCAGGGCTCGATCCTGTTGGTGGTCTACACCGCCTTCAGCGCGGCGGTCATCGGCGGCATCTGGGAGCTGATCCCAATGCCGCGTCTACTGATTCTCTGCGTGGTTTGCACACTGTTCCTGGCACTGGTGCTGGTGATCGTCGAGTTCATCGGTCGCCGAATGGGCTTGAATCAGGAAGACCGCATTACCTTACTGTTCGGTGCCTCGAAAAAAAGCATGGCCACCGGCGTACCCATGGCACAGGTGCTGTTTGCCGGCGGCGCCATTGGCACGCTGATCCTGCCGCTGATGATCTTTCACCAGATTCAGTTGATGGTGTGCGCAGTTCTTGCCCAGCACTATGCCAAGCGCCCGGATACCGCAGCCGATACGGCCGAGGTGACCTAAGAGAAACACCCCCGATCAGAAGCGGGCCCTTCACTGGGCACCGCGCTGATGCGGGGCTTCTTGCTGGGGCTGTGAGCTCACAGCGAAGATCTCCCGCCGCAGTCACGTCTAGCGCTCCATCTTTGGACGCGACATAACGATCGAAGGTTGTCTTAAAGCGCCATAAAATTTCGCCTTTACGACACTTGTGCCCTTGAATACCCTAGACAGCCGTTACCTCGGGAATTCTTTTTTTGCGGTGACCTGCATCCGCATTTTTTTGTCCAATGTGCTGACCCTGTCGTAGGTCTTTCCTTCGCGCCTGGGCAACTGCCTAGGACATTGGGTGCGCTGTCTGTCTGTTTGTGCGCCTCAATAATGCCTGCTCCGGCCTACTCGGAGTCTTTACTTTTCTTCAGTTAGTCACGTCATGTTGACCGGCTTTCGGCCGCCCGTGGCCCTCACACAGGAACCTTGATGGAACATAACATCTCGCTTATCACCACCCTGGCCGGGGGCTTCGGCCTGGCCCTGATCTTCGGCTTCATCGCCGAGAAGCTGAAGCTCCCGGCACTGATTGGTTACCTGTTCGCCGGTATTTTGCTCGGTCCGTCCACGCCGGGTTTTGTCGCCGACATCGAGCTGGCCTCACAGCTTTCCGAAATAGGCGTCATGCTGCTGATGTTCGGCGTCGGCCTGCATTTCTCCCTCGATGACTTGCTGGCGGTGAAGAAAATCGCCTTGCCTGGCGCGGTGGTGCAGATGAGTCTGGCCACGCTGCTTGGCATGGCTGTCGCCCACTGGTGGGGCTGGAGCATAGGTGCGGGGCTGATCTTCGGCCTGTCGCTGTCGTGCGCCAGTACCGTGGTGCTGCTCAAGGCACTGGAGTCCCGCGGCATCCTCGATTCGATGAACGGACGGATTGCCGTGGGCTGGCTAGTCGTCGAGGACCTGGCCACCGTTCTGGTGTTAGTCATGCTGCCTCCCCTGGCCGGCGTGCTGGGCGGCACCGTGGTGGACAATGGCGGTGAATCGATCTGGTACAGCCTGGGCAAAACCCTGCTGCTGGTGTCCGGCTTTGTCGCCGTGATGCTGATTGCCGGTCGGCGCATCCTGCCGTGGATGCTGCTGCAAGTCGCCAAGACCGGCTCGCGCGAACTGTTCACCCTGGCGGTGATTGCCGCTGCTATCGGCATCGCCTATGGCGCCGCCGCGCTGTTTTCGGTGTCCTTCGCCCTTGGCGCCTTCTTTGCCGGCATGGTGATGCGCGAGTCTGACCTCAGCCACCGTGCTGCCAGCGAATCCCTGCCGCTGCGCGATGCTTTCGCCGTACTGTTCTTCGTCTCGGTCGGCATGCTCTTCGATCCTCAGGTGCTGCTCGACGAACCGCTGCATGTACTGGCCGTGGTCGCCATTATTGTCTTCGGCAAGACCCTGGCAGCCGCCGCGCTGGTGCTGGCTTTCCGTTATCCGCTCAATACGGCGCTGACCGTCGCCGCCAGCCTGGCGCAAATTGGCGAGTTCTCCTTCATCCTGGCCGGTCTCGGCCTGTCGCTGGGCCTGATGCCAGCAGAAGGCGTGAGCCTGGTACTGGCCGGAGCACTGATTTCCATTGCCCTGAACCCGGTGATGTTCGGCTTGGTCAAGCCGCTCAAGGCCTGGGCGCTGCGTCGTTCGTCCTTCGCTCGCAAGCTGGAACACCGCGAAGACCCACTGGCAGTGTTGCCGATGAGTACCGAGCGCAAATACCTGGAAGGTCAGGTGGTCGTCGTCGGCCACGGCCGCGTCGGCCGGCGCATCTGTGGCTCTTTGGCGCGCCGGCACATCCCCTTCGTGGTGGTCGAGCAGAACCGCGAATACGTGGAGAAAATCCGCAGCGAAGGCGTGCCTGCGGTGAGCGGCGACTCCACGGACCCGGCCACCCTGATCCAGGCCCATATCAGCACAGCGGCGATGCTGGTGATCGCCACTCCGGACCCGATGAATGTGCAACGCATGGTGGAAATCGCCCGCACGCTCAACCCGGACATCGAGGTGGTGATCCGCACCCACAGCCCGGACGCGGCGGAGATCTTCCGCAAGGACAACCTGGGCATGGTGTTCTTCGATGAGGAGGAGCTGGCGCGCAGCATGAAGGCGCACATCCTGTCCAAATTCGCGCCAGAGGAAGAAACAGCACCGGTCGCCCATGGGCATGGGTCGACTGCGGCCTGACGAGTCACCTAAGGCGGTTTCAGCCTAGCCGCCCTGAGGTATGCGAAACCGGGACTTGTCCGGGTTTTGTTGTTTTAGAACCCGGGATTTAGCGAAGCAGGTTGGCTAAGGAACGGATGCATAAGCCATCTTCCTCTTTGGCTGCCTTATGAAGAATCACCCATCGGACGCGAAAGGTGATGTGTTAGAGCCACCTTTCCTTACCCCAAGGGCTAGGCGCAGCTAGTCCAGACTCATCGCAGCCGCATGCGTGAGCACATCTTGTGATAAGAAATATGGCTGTTAAACTGCAAAAAATATAATGGCATATCGACACCATGCACAGACGCCGCATGGTCATCAATGTTCTTTTTCACATGGACCAAGGAAGTAAACGTGACTCCCTCCAGCTTTCGCAAAACTCTGCTCGCCATTGCTGTAACCAGCACTACCCTATCCGCACATGCTGGGTTGGCTCTGAATGGCAGCACTGCAGATTATAAAGACGGTTATATCGCCCACGACTACCGGGACTTTTCCGGTACCACCACGATCACAGGTTCCTTTCAGAGCACTGAAGCAGATCGCGACGGTATTGAATTCGAGGGCGTTGAATTCCATGGCGATCTGATTCTTGACGCTACCGTTGATGTGGTCGACGAAGCGTTCGAATTGGGAGCGTATCACCCGGATGCAGATGCGCTAGCCGCTGGAGAAGTCTATAGACGCAGCAGCGTTAATGGCGGTGTGATCAACAAGGGCAGCCTGTCAGTAAAAGGCGATGCGGTTGTCATGATGATTGAAGACACCACCATTACGGGTGATGTAATCAATGAAGGCGTCCTAAAAGCGATAAGCGGTGGAAATATTCGTTACATTGGGACTGATGTGGATGGCGATGGCATCGATGAATACACAAGCCCTGTCTATGACGATGCACATGGCTTGGATATAATCTCAAGCACTATTGGCAAAGAATTAAAGAATACAGGAACCATAATCGCGGACGGCACCACTGCAGGGGGAATTCGGGTACAGCATTCTGATTTGGGTGATAAGCTCACCAACACCAGCACTGGCCAAATAACGATATCCGGCGACATGGCTGGAGGGATTGAAATTATACGGAGCCAGATTCCGAGAGGCTTGGAAAACTTTGGCGAGATAAGCGTCTCTGGTGAAGACGCTGTGGGGATATATGTTCACGACTCGAACATTGGCGGCGTGCTCAATGACGGTAAAATTCACGTCAATGGTGAATATGCCACAGGAGTGGATTTCGATATGGGCTCATTGCTATCTGAGCTCGATAATGATGGAGAAATCATCGCTACTGGTGAACAATCGACCGCTGTATTAATTGACGGCGTCAACTTCTTTGCTGGTTATAACGATAATCGCCAGATACGAAATGGCGGCATTATTCAAGGCGATAAGACCGCCATTGAAATAGAGGAATTCGCTATCGCCGGTGATCAGGCAGGCACACTGACTATTGATAACCGCGGAGATATATTAGGTGGTAGTGAAGCCATCGATGCCGAAACTGCTATGGGCAAGGTCAATTTGCAGTGGGACGGTCGCAATGGCAGCAGCACCATTTCCGGTGACCTCATTGATCTGAGCCAGATCAATATTGTCGGTAATGTCGTGTACAACGGCACCTCTGATTGGACTGAAGATGCCGATATCCGCATGCGCGACAATGGCACCGTATTTGTCGGCAATGCCGGCACTGTTGGCCAACTGGCGCTGGGCCAAGCCCATACAGATATTGAAGGTAACCTGAGCGTAGCCACCGGCTCCTCTCTGGGCATGACCCTGACGACCGTTACCGACCCGAACAAACCGGTGCTGTTCGTGACAGGAAGTGCTGAGTTTGGCAAAGGTTCGCAGATCAAGCTGGCTTCTAAAGGCAGCGATTTCAGCGCCGAAGGCAGTCAGTACACCTTGGTCGAAGCTGGGGAGCTGATTGATAACGGCCTCAGCGTGACCAGTAGTTCCACACTGCTCAACGTCGATACCTTCGCTACCGAAGGCAACCAGGTCATCGCCACCGTGACTGGCAAGGGCGCGTCTGAAATCGAGGACGTCATTACTGCTCCAGGCAACAGCTCGGACAAGGGAACGGCCAACGCCGCTCAGGCAGCTGCGGCCTTCGCCCCAGCCCTGAGCGTACTGCCCGCAAACGATCCGATTTGGCAAGTGCTCACTGGCGGCACCCCCGCCCAGCAAGCCCAGGTCATCCAGCAACTGGCCCCGGAAATCAGCGGCGGCGCCACCCAGGCGGCCGTGTCCGGCCAATCCCTGATCAGCAACGTCGCGGCCGGTCGTACCGGCGGCGCGCGCGGCATGTCCTCGGGCGATGCCTTCCAGCAAACCGGTGTCTGGGTGCAGGCGCTGCACAGCGATGCCACTCAGGATCTGCGTGACGGCGTGGCCGGTTATGACGCCCGCACCAACGGCATCGCCGTGGGTGCCGATGGCAAGCTAAACGACCAGCTAACCCTGGGTCTGGCCTACAGCTTCCTGAACACCGATGTCGATGCCGACAGCGGCAACAAGACCAAGGTGGACGGCCATGCCTTCACCCTGTACGGCGGCTTCACCGAAGGCAACATCTTCGTCGACGGCAGCCTGACCTACGGCTTGAACGACAACGAAGGCAAGCGCCGCATCGCCGGCACCATGGCCAAGGCCGACTACGACAGCACCCTGCTGGGTGTGAACACAGTGGTGGGCTACAGCTATAACCTGCAGGGCACCGTCGTGGTCGAGCCGCAACTGACTGCACGCTACAGCCTGGTGGACATTGACAGCATCAACGAGAGCGGTTCGTCCGCGGCGCTGAACACCGACTCGCAGCGTTATGAAGTGGGTGAAGTAGGTGCGGGTGTGCGTCTGGCCGGCAACCTGCCGATGGGCCAAGGCAGCCTGTCGCCGCAGATCAAGTTGATGGCCTATCACGACCTGATCGCCGACCAAGCCGAAAGTACCTCCAGCTTCGTGCTGGGCGGTACGCCGTTCGTTACCACCGGCGCCAAGCCGGAGCGCAACAGCTATGAGATCGGCCTGGCCGCCGACTACCGTCTGGGCGCGTTGACCCTGGGCGTTGGTTACGACTACTTCGGCAAGTCCGATTACAGCTCCGACACCTTCACCGCGAAAGTGCGTTACGACTTCTGATGAAGCCACAGAACCTCGGCCCGCACGTGCGGGCCGGCGTTCGCCGGTTCGGCATGGCGCTGGTGTTGGGCGCCTTGCTGGCCGGTTGTCAGTCGCCGCACGTGGCCTTGCAAGAGCTGGCCAATACTCATCAGCAGCGTCTTGAAATCCTCGATACCTCCCCTTTTTCCCTCTTGCTTGGCGTGCCCCTTGTAGCACCGACGAGCACGCGCCTGCGTATTTATCTGGAAGGCGACGGTCGTGCCTGGGCCACGCCGAGCCAGCCGAGCCTGGACCCCAGTCCGCGAAATTTATTGGTGGCGCGCCTGGCCTTTGCGGACCCGCAACCGAGCCTGTATCTGGCACGTCCCTGCCAGTTCGTCAGCGCGCCGGGTTGCCAACCGTTGCTGTGGACCGACCGGCGTTTTTCCGCTGAAGTGCTCGACAGCCTCGATGCGGCCCTCACGCGTATCAAATCCATCTATGGCAATCAGACGTTCGAGCTGATCGGCTATTCCGGTGGCGGCGCGCTGGCCCTGCTGCTAGCGGAGCGGCGCGACGACGTGGCCCAGGTACAAACCCTGGCCGGAAATCTGACACCGCGCCATTGGGTGAAGCTGCAAAAGCTCAGTGAACTGAAGGGCTCCTTGGAGCCTTTGGATTACCGACAGCGGCTGGTGAAACTGCCGCAGCGCCATTTCACCGGCAGCGCTGATCGCATCGTTCCTACTAGCCTGCTGCGGTTTTATCAGGCTGAGCTGGGTCCGGCCCAGTGCCTGGACAGTATTGAGCTGCCGGGTGTGAGTCATAACGAAGGCTGGGAACGCGCCTGGGAAACCTGGCGTGCGCAAGCGCTCAAGTGTGTTGAGCAGCCGCAGGTCAAATAACACTCGTTTCACCCCCGCTATAAAACGTTCCTTTCCTATGGATACACCATCTCACGCGGCAGATGCTCGCTGAGGTAATCCAGGAAACACGTGATGCGCGAGGCCAGCGCGGTGTTGCGGTAATACACGGCATGCACGGGCTGGCTGACCTGCACCGTTTGCTCGGTCAGCACCTGGACCAATCGACCCTGTTCACGGTCGGCACTGCTCATGAAATCCGACAGACACACCAGGCCTTCGCCCGTCAGCGCCAACTGGCGCAGCGTCTCGCCGCTGGAGGCGCGCACGCTGGGGGTAATCGGCCAGTCCTCGCCGAGGGCATGGCGCAGAGGCCAGCGGTTCAACGCTTCCGGTTGGGTGAAGCCGAGCAGGCTGTGCTCGGCCAGGTCGGCCACCGTATGCGGAGTGCCGCGCCTGTTCAGATAGTCCGGGCTGGCCAGCACGCGCAGACGGCTGCTGCACAGCGGGCGGGCATGCAAGGTGGAGTCGGTCAGTGCGCCGATCCGGATGGCGACATCGGTGCGTTCCTCGAGAAGGTCGATGAACTGCTCGCTACTGTGCAGTTCCAGCGTGATGTCCGGATAGCGCTGGCGAAAACCGGCCACCAGCGGCACCACCACATGCAGCATGAAGGGCGAAGCGGTGTTGACGCGCAGGCGTCCGGACGGCTTCTGCCGGCGCAACGCCATCTGTTCCTCGGCATCCTCGACGCTGTCGAGAATGCGCCGGGCCTGGGCCAGGAACGCCTCGCCCTCTTCGGTGAGCTCCAGACGGCGGGTGGTGCGGCGCAGAAGCGTCACCGCGAGTTTTTCCTCCAGCCGGCTCAGGGCGCGGCTGACGCCCGACGGGGTTTGCTCCAGCCGCTCGGCCGCCGCGCTGATCGAGCCGCTGTCGACCACTTGGGTCAGCGCCAGCATTTCATCCAGGGTGATTTTCATTGTTGACTCACAGGCAAGTATTAATGGCCTGATAGTAGCTTTTTCCGCATGAGTACGGCCCGGATACTGCGCGCTTTGCAATCCCATTCCGGAGCTTTTGAATGCCCCTTGCCCTTCTCGCGCTGACTCTCAGTGCATTCGCCATCGGCACCACCGAGTTCGTCATTGTCGGCCTGCTGCCCACCATTGCCCATGATCTGGCCGTTGACCTGCCCTCGGCGGGCTTGCTGGTCAGTCTGTATGCGTTGGGTGTGGCCATCGGCGCGCCGTTGTTGACCGCCCTGACCGGCAAGTTGCCCCGCAAGCAGCTGCTGCTGGGCCTGATGGTGGTGTTCACCCTGGGTAACCTGCTGGCCTGGCAAGCGCCGGGCTATGAGTCGCTGATCGTGGCGCGCATCGTCACCGGTCTGGCCCATGGTGTGTTTTTCTCCATCGGCTCGACGCTGGCCACCGGCCTGGTCGCCAAGGAGAAAGCAGCCAGCGCCATTGCCATCATGTTCAGCGGGCTCACCGTGGCGCTGGTGACCGGCGTGCCCATGGGCACCTGGATCGGTCAGCAGTTCGGCTGGCGCGAAACCTTCCTGGCGGTCTCCGCCCTGGGGATCATCGCCTTCATCGGCAGTCTGCTGTTTGTCCCACGGGCGATCTCGCACACCCCACCTGCGGCTGTGCTGCAACAGCTGACGGTGCTCACGCAGCCGCGGCTGTTGCTGGTCTACGCCATCACCGCGCTGGGCTATGGCGGCACTTTCACCGCCTTCACCTTTCTCGCGCCGCTTCTGCAGGACATCAGTGGCTTCAGTGCCGGTGCGGTCAGCCTGGTGCTGCTGGTGTATGGCGTGTCGGTGGCAGTGGGCAATATCTGGGGCGGCAAGCTGGCTGACCGGCACGGCCCGGTGGTTGCCTTGAAACTGATCTTCCTGATGCTCGCCGCAGTGCTGCTGGCGCTAAGCGTCACGG
This sequence comes from Pseudomonas sp. B392_1p, assembly GCF_052245235.1. Classification (NCBI taxonomy): domain Bacteria; kingdom Pseudomonadati; phylum Pseudomonadota; class Gammaproteobacteria; order Pseudomonadales; family Pseudomonadaceae; genus Pseudomonas; species Pseudomonas sp. B392_1p. The sequence goes on along the minus strand of NZ_JBQPXM010000001.1, from coordinate 207,321 downwards.
CCAGCAATCCCTGGCTGACGCTGCTCATTGTACTGCTGTGGGGCGCAGTGGCGTTCGGCAACGTGCCCGGCCTGCAGTTGTATGTGGTGCGCCTGGCGGAACGCTACGTGCCGCAGGCAGTGGACGTGGCGTCGGGCTTGAACATCGCGGCCTTCAATCTGGGTATTGCCGGCGGTGCCTGGGCCGGCGGCCTGATCGTGGCCAACCTTGGCCTGATCCATACCCCCTGGATTGGCGCGCTGATCGTGGTGCTGGCTTTATTGCTGACGGCCTGGAGCGGTCGTCTGGATCGTCGCGATCCCGACGTGGCGCAGGCACGTCCAGCGGGCACGGAGCTGGCTGCCGATCCCTCGTGATAAAGCAGCCGTAAGGACGCCACAAAAAAACCGCTGCCTCTCACGGCAGCGGTTTTTTAACGTCTGCGGCTAAGCGTCAGCCGCGCGCGTTATGCACGCCGTCGGCGATTTCGCGGCACAGCGCCAGCACGTCGTTGACGGCCTGTTCCTTCGACTCCGCCTTGGCAATGCGATCGACCAGTGCCGAGCCCACCACCGCGCCGTCGGCGCGCTTGGCCACTTCGGCGGCGTGCTCGGGGGTGCGGATGCCGAAGCCGATGCACACCGGCAGGTCGGTGTGGCGGCGCAGGCGGGTGACAGCTTCTTCCACCTGATCCATGCTCGCCGAACCGGCGCCGGTGACGCCGGCCACCGAGACGTAGTAGACAAAGCCCGAACTGTTCTCGAGCACCACCGGCAGGCGCGCATCGTCGGTGGTCGGGGTGGTCAGGCGGATGAAGTCGATGCCGGCGGCCTGGGCCGGGTCGCACAGGTCGGCGTTGTGCTCCGGCGGCAGGTCAACGACGATCAGGCCGTCCACGCCGGCTTCTTTGGCATCGGCGACGAAGCGCGCTACGCCATAGTGGTGGATCGGGTTGAAATAACCCATCAGCACGACCGGCGTGGTCTGGTTGCCTTCGCGAAATTCCCGAACCATTTGCAGGGTCCTGGCCAGGTTCTGGCCATTGCCCAGGGCGCGGAGGTTGGCCAGCTGGATCGCCGGGCCGTCCGCCATCGGGTCGGTGAACGGCATGCCCAGCTCAATCACATCCACACCGGCCTCGGGCAGACCCTTGAGGATCTGCAGCCCGGTGGCGTAGTCCGGATCGCCGGCGGTGAGGAAGGTCACCAGAGCGGCGCGGTTCTGTTGCTTGAGTTCGGCAAAACGGGTCTGCAGGCGGCTCATGGGCGAGTCTCCTCGGCGGCTTGTTCATCCAGATTGAGGTAGTGCATGACGGTCTGCATGTCCTTGTCGCCGCGCCCGGAGAGGTTGACCACCATCAGGTGGTCCTTGGGCAGCTGCGGCGCGCGCTTGAACATTTCCGCCAGGGCGTGGGACGACTCCAGGGCCGGGATGATGCCTTCCAGGCGGCAGCACTGGTGGAATGCGCTCAGGGCTTCGTCGTCGCTGATCGGCACGTACTCGACGCGGCCGATGTCATGCAACCAGGCGTGCTCGGGGCCGACGCCGGGATAGTCGAGGCCGGCGGAGATCGAGTGGGCGTCGACGATCTGGCCATCGGCATCCTGCAGCAGGAAGGTGCGGTTGCCGTGCAGCACGCCGGGAGTGCCGCCGTTCATGCTGGCGGCGTGCTTGCCGGTGTCGATGCCGTGGCCGGAGGCCTCGACGCCAATGATCTGCACGCTTTCGTCATCGAGGAACGGGTGGAACAGGCCGATGGCGTTGGAGCCGCCACCGATGCAGGCAATAAGGCTGTCGGGCAGGCGGCCTTCCTTCTCCTGCAGTTGTTCGCGGGTTTCCTTGCCGATCACTGCCTGGAAGTCGCGCACCATGGCCGGATACGGGTGCGGGCCGGCGGCAGTGCCGATCAGGTAGAACGTGTCATGGACGTTGGTCACCCAGTCGCGCAGGGCTTCGTTCATGGCGTCCTTGAGGGTGCCGGTGCCGGCGGTGACCGGAATCACCTCGGCGCCCAGCAGGCGCATGCGAAACACGTTGGCCTGCTGGCGGTCGATGTCGGTGGTACCCATGTACACCACGCACTTCAGGCCGAAGCGCGCCGCCACGGTGGCGGTGGCCACGCCGTGCATGCCGGCGCCGGTCTCGGCGATGATGCGCTGCTTGCCCATGCGCTTGGCCAGCAGGATCTGGCCGATGCAGTTGTTGATCTTGTGCGCGCCGGTGTGGTTCAGCTCTTCACGCTTGAGGAAGATCTTTGCGCCGCCGCAGAACTCGGTCAGCCGCTCGGCGAAGTACAGCGGGCTCGGACGGCCGATGTAGTCGCGCTGAAAATAGGCCAGCTCTTCGATGAAAGCCGGATCGTTCTTGGCCTTTTCATATTCGGCGGCCAGGTCGTGAATCAACGGCATCAGGGTTTCGGCGACGTACTGGCCGCCGAACTGGCCAAACAGCCCCTTGGCGTCGGGACCGCTGCGGTATGAAGTCATGGTGGGCTCCTGCTGGGCAGAGTGATTTCTGAATGGCCAAACCTTAACCAATCCGCGGTGGTTAAAAAAGCGATAAGATCGCTCCAACCTGTCAGGAAAACTCACCAATGAACATCGAGCTTCCACCACTCAATGCGCTGCGAGCATTTGAGGTTGCCGCGCGCAACGGCAGTATTCGCCAGGCTGCTGACGAGCTTAATGTCACCCATGGCGCGGTCAGTCGGCAGATCCGGGTTTTGGAAGAGCATCTGGGCCTGGCGGTGTTCCACAAGGAAGGGCGCGGCGTAAAACTCACGGATGCCGGCAGTCGCCTGAGCGAGGTGGCCAGTGACGCCTTCGCACGCGTGGGAGCTGTGTGCGCGGAACTGCAACGGCAGAACGCCGAGGCGCCCTTTGTGCTGGGGTGTCCCGGCAGCCTGCTGGCGCGTTGGTTTATTCCGCGTCTGGATCGCTTGCAACGCGAGCTGCCCGACCTGCATTTGCAAGTGTCCGCCAGCGAAGGCGAGCTTGATCCGAACAAGCCGGGCCTGGACGCCACCCTGTGGTACCACGAACCACCGTGGCCGGCGGATATGCAGGTGTACGAGCTGAGTGCCGAACGCATCGGGCCGGTGTTCAGTCCGCACTTGCCCCACGCCGAGCGCCTGCTCAGTGCCCCGGCCAGCGCGCTGCTAGACGAGACGCTACTGCATACCGTCTCGCGCCCTCAGGCGTGGCCCAGCTGGGCGGAAAACATGGCGCTGCCGGTCCAGGCGCTCCGTCTGGGGCAGGGTTTTGAGCACCTGTACTTCCTGCTGGAAGCGGCGTTGGCCGGTCTGGGCGTGGCCATTGCCCCGCAGCAACTGGTGGCTGACGATCTCGCCGCCGGGCGTTTACTGGCCCCCTGGGGCTTTGTGAAAACCACGGCCAAGCTGGCACTGTGGGTGCCTCGGCGACGCCTGGATCGGCGCGCCGAACGACTGGCGGAGTGGCTGCAGCGCGAGCTGGTGTAGGCGGCACTAGGACCTAGAGTGCGTGGCTGCGCTGGAAAAGCTTCGACCCGAGGGCGAGCCTCCCACAGAAGGCATGCCGGGCACGGTTTTCACCGGCAACTGCGCACCCATGGCTGCGACCAGGGCCGGCTTTATTGGAGCCACCCCATAGCCCTGCGGGTTGCAGCGCTGCCAGCGCCAGGCATCGGTGAGCATGCAGCGCAAGTCACGGGTGGCCTGCCAGCCCAGCTCTTGCACGGCCTTGCCTGGATCGGCCCAGCATTGCGCAATATCACCCGCCCGGCGCGGCAAGATCGCGTAGGGCAGCGCGATTTCACTGACCTGCTCGAAGGCCTCGAGCATTTCCAGCACTGAATACCCCCGGCCGGTGCCCAGGTTCCAGATATGCGGGCCTTGCCGTTCGGTCAGAGCCTGCAAGGCCTTGAGGTGACCGTCCACCAGATCCAGTACATGGATGTAATCACGCACGCCTGTGCCATCCGGGGTCGGATAGTCGTTGCCATAGATATTCAGGCGCTCGAGCCGGCCAACCGCCACCTGCAGCATGTAAGGCAGCAGGTTGTTGGGTACGCCATGGGGATCTTCGCCAATCAGTGCCGACTCATGGGCGCCGATGGGATTGAAATAGCGTAGCAAGCCGATCGACCAGCGTGGGTCTGACTGGGCCAGCCCCATCAGCACGTTTTCCGTCATCAGCTTGGATTGGCCGTAGGGATTAGTGGGCGTGCCGGTGGGGCATTGCTCGCTGATCGGCAAGCGGTCCGGCTCGCCGTACACCGTGGCGGAGGAGCTGAAGATCAGACGAAAGACCTCCGCCTTGGCCATCGCCTGGCACAAGGCAATGCTGCCGCCAACGTTGGTCTCGAAGTAGCGCAACGGTTCGCGCACGCTTTCGCCGACCGCCTTGAGCCCGGCAAAATGCATCACGGCCTGGATCGGGTAGGACTTGAACAGTTTGTCGAGCAGATTGCGATTGCGAACATCGCCGCGAATGAAGCGTGGCGCGCGCCCGGCCAGGCGCGCGACGCGCTGCAGGGCCACCGGCGAGCTGTTGCACAGATTGTCCAGTACCAACACGTCATGCCCGGCCTGCAGCAATTGCAGCACCGCATGGGACCCGATGTAACCCACTCCACCCGTTACCAGAATCATCGCCAGCCTCCTTTTTGTGGTCACACGAATGGCTCGCCAGGCATGCCGAAGCACGCCAGCGTTACAAACAGGTCAACCGAAAAAGGGCTACATGACTGCTGCCGACGTCCCTGAAGGGGTGCTCGGCCAACGAGCCGCTTCAACAATTCCGACGGTGGGGCAAGCGTTCAAGTTCCGTTACCGGGATAAACGCTCCGGCTCGACATCGGATCGGTGGCGGGGAACCCCGAAGCGCAAAGCTCATTCATAACTTTACTGGGCATTTTGCAAGGCCTTTACGAGCCACCTTCCACTGCACTCGCTCGCACACTCCTAGGAGGCTTTCCATTATGAGTTGGGCCGGACCTTCGCAACCCCACATTCAGCCATCCACAGCGATTTCTCAGTACAGCGTTGAAACCTGTGAGACACGAAAACCGACCCTGTTGTGCCTGTCTCATTTGCGCTGGGGATTTGTCTATCAACGCCCCCAGCACCTCATGTCGCGTTTCGCCCAGGACTATCGCCTGCTGTTCTGGGAGGAGCCGGTTCCCTGCGAAGAAGCCGAGCCCTGGCTCGAAGAACACCCCGGCAACGTGACGGTGCTGGTGCCTCGCCTGCCTCACCGCTTTCAAGGCAATACGCCCATGACTGTTGAAGCGCAGCGGGGCTTGCTGGATGACTACTTGGCCCGGCACGAAGCGAGAGACCTGCTGCTCTGGTACTACACCCCCATGAGCCTGGCGTTCTCCGCGCACCTTCCGGCACGACTGGTGGTCTACGACTGCATGGACGAGCTGTCCGCCTTTCGCGGTGCGCCACCCGAGCTGCTGATATGCGAGCGGGCACTGCTCAAGCGTGCCGATGTGGTGTTCACCGGTGGCTACAGCATCTGGGAGGCCAAGCGGCGCCTGCATGACAACGCGCACCCGATGCCCAGCAGCGTGGACATCGCTCACTTCGCCGCCGCCCGACAGCCGCTGCAGCAGCCTGCCGATCAAGTGCAGCTATCCAGCCCACGGCTAGGTTTTTTTGGCGTGATTGACGAGCGTTTCGACCTCGAGCTGATCGATCAGGTCGCGGTAATGCGCCCCCATTGGCAGATCGTGCTGATTGGGCCCGTGGTAAAAATCGACCCGGCCAGCCTGCCCCGGCGGGACAACCTCCATTATTTGGGTGGCAAGCGCTACGACGAGCTGCCCGCCTATCTGGCCGGCTGGGACGTTGCCCTGATGCCTTTTGCGTTGAACGAGGCGACACGCTTCATCAGTCCGACCAAGACCCCTGAATACCTGGCCGGCGGCTGCCCTGTGGTGTCGACGTCGATCACCGATGTGGTGCGCCATTACGGCAACAGTGAGCTGGTGCTGATCGCCGATGGCGCCGCCGCCTTTGTTGAAGCCATCGAAGAAGCCCTGCTGCTGAGTGCCGACCGGCCCGCCCTGCAGGCCGCCGCCGATCGCATTCTGGGCGATATGTCGTGGGACAAGACCTGGTCTGCCATGCGGGAGAAAATCCAATGCGCGATGTGAAGGTGGACAGCTCGCCGGACACAGGTCTCAACGCAGGCGGAGGTAGTACCAGAAAACAACGGGACGGCTTCGACTACCTGATCGTCGGTGCCGGTTTTGCCGGCAGCGTACTCGCCGAACGCTTGGCCGCGGGGCTGAACAAGCGCGTGCTGGTCGTCGACCGGCGCGCGCATATCGGTGGCAATGCCTACGATGAATACAACGAGGCCGGTGTGTTGATCCACCGTTATGGGCCGCACATTTTCCACACCAATGCGCAGCGCATCGTCGATTACCTGTCGCGCTTCACGCAATGGCGCCCCTACGAGCACCGGGTGCTTGGCCAGGTCGATGGCGCACTGGTGCCGATCCCGATCAACCGCACCACGTTAAACATGCTGTATCACCTGAATCTGACCACCGATGACGAGGCCGCCGAATTGCTGGCCCGGCGCGTCGAACCCGTGGCGGATATTCGCACCAGCGAGGATGTGGTGATCAATCAGATCGGCCGCGAACTCTATGAAAAGTTCTTTCGCGGCTATACCCGCAAGCAATGGGGGCTCGATCCCTCGCAGCTGGACCGCTCGGTGACCGCGCGGGTGCCGACGCGCACCAGTACCGATGACCGGTATTTCACCGACACCTTCCAGATGATGCCCTTGCACGGCTACACACGCATGTTCGAGAAAATGCTCGCGCACCCGAACATTCACCTTCTGCTCAATACCCCGTACCGGGAAATCCATGACGAGGTGCGCTACGACCACCTGATCTTCTGCGGCCCCATCGATGAGTATTTCGACTATCGCTACGGCAAGCTGCCCTATCGCTCGTTGAAGTTCGTCCACGAAACCCTGGACCGTGAATGGTTGCAGCCGGTGGCAGTGGTCAATTACCCGGACGAGAAGGTCCCCTACACGCGAATCACCGAATACAAGCACCTCACCGGGCAGCAACACGCCAAAACCAGCATCACGTATGAATACCCCAGCGCCGAAGGCGATCCGTACTACCCGATTCCCCGTGCGGAAAACGCCGAGTTGTACAAGCGCTATCAGGCATTGGCTGACGCCACGCCGGGGGTGACCTTTCTCGGTCGGCTGGGCACCTACAAGTACTACAACATGGATCAGGTCATCGGCCAGGCCTTGGCGTTGTACAAGCGCATTGAGGAAGCCACCCCCACGCCACTCTCAACCGAACAGCGCCTAGCGAGGGCGCCTTGAGCGGAGTTTCGATGTACGTACCGTGTCTGTTCAAAAGTTTTTTCATGGGCGGTTTCGAATGCTCGACCCATCGGCGCGACGACGGCCGGCGCCTTGATCTGCTGCAGTCCACCGGCCATGACCGCTGGGCCGCGGAGGACTACGCCACGTTGCGCCGTCTGGGCCTGCAAACGGTACGCGACGGCGTGCGCTGGCACCTGGTCGAACAGCAGGCCGGCCACTATGACTGGAGCAGCTTTCTGCCCATGCTGCGCGCCGCCCAGCAACAGGACGTGCAGGTCATCTGGGACCTGGGGCATTACGGTTGGCCGGACGATATCGATATCTGGCAACCCGCCTTCGTCGAGCGTTTCGCCCGCTTTGCCGCCGCAGTGGCCCAACAGGTGCGCGACGAGAGTGATCAGGTGCCTTTTTATGTGCCGATCAACGAGATTTCCTTCTGGTCGTGGGCCGGTGGCGAGGTGGGGTATTTCAATCCCTGCGCACTGGATCGCAGCCTCGAACTCAAGCATCAACTGGTGCGGGCCAGCATCGCTGCCATCGAGGCGATCCGCGCGATTGATGCGCGGGCGCGCTTTGTGCTGGTGGACCCGCTCATTCATGTCGTTCCCCGGGATAAACGCGCGGCCAGTCAGGCGGATGCCGAGGCGTATCGACTTTCCCAGTTCCAGGCCTGGGACATGCTGGCAGGCCGGCAATGGCCCGGACTGGGCGGCAAGCCCGAGTACCTGGACATCATCGGCGTGAACTTTTATTCCAATAACCAGTGGTACATGGGCGGCGGCACGCTCTGGCGCGGCGAGCCAGGCTATCGACCCTTGGTCGGCATGCTCAGCGAGATTTACCAGCGCTATCAGCGACCTCTTTGTATCGCCGAAACAGGCGACGAAATCGGGCGCCGGGCCGCCTGGTTCCGCTACGTCTGCGAACAGGTCGAGTTGGCCCTGCAGCGCACCATTCCCATCGAAGGCATCTGTTACTACCCCATCCTGGATTACCCCGGCTGGGTGGATGATCGCCATTGCTCGGCGGGCTTGCTGGGCTTTGCCGACGCCCAGGGCCAGCGACCGCTTTATGCGCCGCTGGGCGAGGAACTCAAGGCCCAGCAGGCGTACTTCGCCGAGCACCTGCTCGCGAGCCGCCAGGCGTTGACCTCATGAACGCCAACGCCCCAGCGGCCAGGCGGGACTCACCGCTGCCCTCCACACCGCTGGCCTTTCTGTGGCGCTATGTGCAGCAGCGCCCCTGGCATTTCGGCGGCATGTTCGCCCTCATCCTCGGCGCCGCCGGCTGCGCGGTGGCGGTGCAGTACGGCATGAAGCTTTTGGTCGATGCGATGACCGTCAACGACCGCAGCCAGGCACACGTCTGGTTTCCACTGACGCTTTTCATCAGCCTGATTGTCGTGGAAAACCTGCTATGGCGCGTCGGCGGTTGGCTGGGCTGCCGCACGGTGATCGCCAGTTGCGTGGATTTGCGCGTGGACCTGTTTCGCCATCTGACCGGCCACCCCATGCGCTATTTCACCAAACATTTCGCCGGCGCACTGGGCAATCGCATCTCCGCAACCGGCGGTGCGGCCGGCTCCATCTATGCGGGGCTGGCCTGGAAAATCATGCCGCCGTGTGTGGATTTTATTGGCGCGGTCATCGTGCTGCTCACCGTGGATACGGGCATGGCCCTGGCCCTGGTGGTTTTTGTGGCCCTTGTGGCTGCGCTGATCACCGGCTTCGGTATTCGCGGGCGCGCCAAGCATCAGCGTTACGCTGCACAATCGGCGCGGGTCGGCGGTGAGCTGGTGGATGTGGTGTCCAACGTGTGGACCATCAAGGCCTTCTCGGCACGCGATCGGGAAGCGCGACGCATGGCCGAGGAAATCGGTGTGGAAGCCGTTGCCCAGCGGCGCAGCTGGATGTACCTGGAAAAAGCCCGGGTGATTCATGACATCTGCCTGGCCGTGATGGCCGGCGGTATGCTGATTTGGGCGGTCGAGCTGTGGCTGCTCGGCAGCGTCACAGCCGGCGACGTGGTACTGGTCAGCGCACTGACGTTCCGCATCCTGCACGGCTCGCGAGACCTGGCACTGGCCTTGGTGGATGCCACACAACAAATGGCAGCCATTGCCGATACCTTAGCGATCATTGTCCAGCCCCATGGCCAAGACGACCCCAAGCCAGCCCTGAGCCTGGCACAGGGGGACATTGAGTTTCGCAATGTGCGCTTCGCCTACCCAGGCGGACGCATCGTCTTCGAAGATTTCAACCTGCATATACCCGCCGGACAGAAAGTCGGCGTCGTCGGCCGCTCCGGTGCCGGCAAGTCCACCCTGCTCGCGTTGATCCAGCGCCTGGATGATGTGCAGGGCGGCGCCGTGCTGATCGATGGCCAGGATATCAGCGAAGTCAGCCAGGACAGCGTGCGCGACCGCCTGGCCGTCGTACCGCAGGAGGCGGCACTGTTCAATCGCAGCATTCGTGAAAATATCCGCTACGGTCGACCCTCGGCCACCGATGCGGAAGTGGTCGAAGCGGCGCGCAATGCCTTTTGCGATGCCTTTATCCGCGAATTGCCCCAGGGCTACGACACCCTGGTCGGCGAGCGCGGCGTGATGCTCTCCGGCGGGCAACGCCAGCGTCTGGGCATCGCCCGTGCGTTTCTCAAGGACGCACCGATCCTGATTCTGGATGAGGCTACCTCGGCGCTGGATACGCGTTCCGAGGGTGAAATTCAGACCGCATTGGCCAAACTAATGATGGGTCGTACGGTGGTCTCCGTGGCGCATCGGCTGTCCACCCTGTCCAGTTTCGATCGCATTGTGGTGCTCAAGAACGGCCAGATCGTCGAAGACGGCTCGCCCAGCGAGCTGCGCAGCCTGGGCGGGCTGTTCGCTGCCGTGTGGAACATGCAGGTGGGAGGGTTCATCAACGAGGATGCCAAGAACAGCGAGTGAAGGTTTCGAACCGGCGAACCAGGCGCGCTCGGCTAGCCTTCAGATAGCAAAGTCGGACGAGTGACCGTGGCAGTTCGCCGCCTGTTTCCTATGCTCTTCTGGCTCTAAACCTCTGAAGCTGCGCTTGCGCGGCGACGAACCACAGCAAGGAGCCTCGCTCATGTCGGACCATCACACCTACAAACAGATCGAGCTGGTCGGGTCATCCTCAACCAGCATTGAAGACGCAATCAACAACGCGCTGGGCGAAGCGAGCAAAAGCCTGCAATTGATGGAATGGTTTGAGGTGGTCGGCACACGGGGTCACATCGTCAACGGGGCGGTGGGCCATTTTCAGGTCACCCTCAAGGTGGGCTTTCGAATCGCCAACAGTTGATCACTCCACCACCAGACAAGGAATCACATCATGTATCGACTGTTACTAACCGCGGGGTTGTCCCTGCTGGCGTCAGCGGCACCCGGGGCTGTTGGCACACCCTGTGAAGAGGTCAAGGCGCAAATCGCAGCGAAGCTGGAAGCCAAGGGGGTGCGCGAATATCAGCTGGAAATAGCCAACCCAGGCGGTGCGGCAGGCTGGCAGGCGGTTGGCCGTTGCGAAGGCGGTACCAAGGAAATTCTGTATCGCCGGGGCTTGCCGGATGAGCCGCAACCGCTGCCTGAGGAGGACGCCCTGCCCGAGGACGGCCTCATGCCCGAAAACACACCGCCCGACATCCCGGCGTCCCAGCAGTCGCCCCAGCCTATCGTGCCGCTGCCCGAGGGCGATCCGAAAACGGATACCGTACCGCCGGCCGAGGAAACTATGGATTAACGATACCGCAGCGTTGAACACGCCCTGGACCCTCTCTGCGCGCAAGAGTCGTCTCCATCTTTCAGCGTGCCGGTACAGCGTGCCGTCGCCCGTTGCTCCGCGAGTTCCAACTGCGTGTGGCATTCCAACTCGCCTTCGATTTGTCGCTGCATTCAGGAGCTTTGAGGGATGAATGCTTTCCGGCCCTATGCCGAAAATCATTATCGCGAGGATCTACCCGGCCTGCGGGCCTGCGCTGTCATCCTGATTGTTTTCTATCAGATCTGGATCGATAAGGAACCAGGCGGCATCGATGCGATTTTCGTGCTGTCCGGCTTTCTGATGGGCAGCGTGCTGCTGCGTCAGTATGCCCAGGAAGAAAGCCTACGGCCGTTCCATTTCTGGGCGGGCATCATCAAGCGTGTCGCTCCTCCTACCTATCTGGTACTCATGACAACCTTCTTGCTGGGGCCTTTCATCCTGTCCCCGCCGGAGTGGCGAGCCGCTCTTGATGACCTGTTGCTGAGCGCCGTGTATCTGGAAAATGTGCAGCTTATACGCAACGGCATTGAGCCTTGGCACCGTTCTCTCCATAACCCCTTCGAGCACTTCTGGGCAGTTTCCATGCACATGCAGTTTTATCTGCTGCTGCCGCTGCTCATGGGGCCCGTCATGTTCCTGAGCAGAATATTCCATGTGCGCTGGCCGATGATGCTGTGGGTGATCCTGATCATCCTGGGCTCCCTCACTTACTCGATTTCAGCCACCCATAGCCACCCGGCATCGGCCTATTTCCATACGGCGGCCCGCCTGTGGGAATTCTTCACAGGCGTGTTGCTCGCCTTGCTGGTTCCGCTACTTCATCTCGGCCAGCTCGGCGTCAGAATAGCGACAGTCGCTGGACTATCGTTATTGGTGAGCACAGGCCTTGTCATATCGCCTCAGGCGCCGTTTCCTGGCATTGCGGCACTCCTACCCGTCGTGGCCACAGCCCTATTGATCATGGCAGGCGGGCAACGGTGCGCGACAGTGCCCCTCAGCCGGTGGCTGGCCAATCAGCATATGGCGTATCTGGGCAATGCTGCTCTGGCGATTTATCTATGGCATTGGCCACTGCTGATCTGTGCTCAGCGATTCTTCGGCACAGCCTCGCCGAGCCTGGCTCAAGGTTTGCTGGTCATTGTTGCAACACTGGCGCTGGGCATTCTGACTGTGGAAATCGTCGAATCCCCGTTTCGCCGTATTCCCAAGGCCAAGCCCTGGGTAGCCTTCATCGTCGGGATTCTGTGTTTTGCGCCGGTGTTTGCCGCCTGGGTGGGCGGCAAACACCATGTGCTGTCCAATGAACAGGCAGCAAGAGATGACGCCAAGTCATTCGCCGCACCGTACTATTCCGGCCCCTCGCTGCATCCGCAAAACAACGCTCAGTCCAGCCTGTCCGAGCATTCTTATCCAAAAGAAAGCCTGCGCCAGGACAAGTGATCACAGCCACAGTGATGGCGTGTGCGTTCGGCTGACACTGTTAGCGCAAACCAGCCAGGATGCTGAACGCACGCAGGCGGTCGGCGTTGTCGTACAGGTCGCAGGTAAAGATCAGCTCATCGGCCTGAGTCTGCTCCAGCAACACGTCCAGGTTGGCGCGAATCTTTTCGGGCCCACCAATCACCGCCATGCCAAAGAAATTGCCCACGGCTTCCTGCTCATGGGGCAGCCACAGACCCTGCATGCTTTTGACCGGCGGACGCAAGCGCATGCTATGCCCGCGAATCAGCGCCAGCACCCGCTGGTAAGCGCTGGTCGCCAGGTATTCGGCTTCTTCGTCGGTCGGTGCGGTAACCAGGGGCACGCCGAGCATGACATAGGGCTTGTCGAGCACCTTCGAGGGCTGGAAGTTGTCTCGATAGACGCGAATGGCGTCGTGCATGAAACGCGGCGCGAAGTGCGAGGCGAAGGCATAAGGAAGCCCCTTGGCCGCCGCCAGCTGGGCACTGAACAGGCTGGAGCCCAACAGCCAGATCGGTACCTGACTGTCGACCCCCGGCATGGCGATCACTCGCTGGCCGGGCTGGCGCGGACCGAGCAACAGCTCCAGCTCTTCCACGTCGTCGGGGAAGTCGTCGGCGCTGCCCATGCGGTCACGACGTAGGGCGTGGGCGGTGAATTGATCAGCGCCCGGTGCCCGCCCCAGACCCAGATCGATGCGCCCGGGATACAGCGCCTCCAGGGTGCCGAACTGCTCGGCTATCACCAGCGGCGCATGGTTGGGGAGCATGACCCCGCCGGCGCCGAGGCGAATGCGCGTGGTCTGGCCGGCCAGGTGACCGATCAATACCGCCGTTGCGGAGCTGGCGATACCGTCCATGTTGTGGTGCTCGGCCACCCAGAAACGCTCGAAGCCCAGCTCATCCGCATGCCGAGCCAGCGCCACGGCGTTGTGCAGCGCATCAGCCGCGGTGCCATCGTCACGGATCGGTGCCAGGTCGAGGATGGAAAAACGGGCGTCGGCTAATCGACTCATGGACGGACTCCAGACAAAAAAGCGGGAGGGTCACTATGCCGCGCTGAGTGACAAAGGCAAGGGGCGATGCGCAAGCGCCCGGCGGGCTAAAGCCGAAACCGCCGTTGCGCAGGCTGTGCGATGCGCTCTAGATCGGCCCGCAACGCAGCACTTCACCGCGCGCCAACACCTGATTGTGGCCATCGTACAACCAGGCCTGAGCCTTGAGCGCCAGAGGCCGTGCGTGCAGCCGATAACGCTGGCCGGCGGCAAACGCGTCGTAGCGCATGCGCAGCTCGCAGGTGACATAGCGTGGCTCGCCGAAGGCATCGGTGCCCAGCTGGCTTTCGTACTGATAGCGCATCCGCAGTTCATGGGCGCCCGGCGTGAGTTGGAAGTAACGACCGTCGCTGACACGCTGATCATCCAGGCGCTGCGCGCTGAGATGGTGGCCCGGCAAGGCATCCAGCTCGACCCACGCCTGCTGTGGATCAGGGGTGGGCAGGCTGCTGCTGGTGCAACCGGCGATGAGCACGGACAGTGCCAGTAACGCGCGCATGACCTTCTCCCGAGTGGGTTGTTTAAGAATAGGTCAGATGCTCAGACACCCCCGCTCAAGACCCCGGGCGAGCAACTGGTCATACGGGTCGTACAGCCTGATCCAGGGCCGAAAACCGTGCTTGCCGGCTTGCAACCGATAGCGCTGGCCGGGCGCAAAATCGTTGTAGGCGAGGGTCAGGCGGCAATCGCGACGATGGGGTTGTTCCACAGCGCCGATATTGGTCGGCTTGACCTCGAAGTGGTACCGCACCGCCAGCTCATGGGCGCCGGGTTCGATCTGGAAGTAGCGCCGATCACGCAACTGCTCGCCGTCGACCTCAACCGCCAGCAAGCGATTATTGGCTTGGGTCTGCAGGTCGATCCAGGCCCGATCCGGATGGGGGCTGGGCAGCCAGAGCGAGCAACCGCCTAGGCTGCTGCACAGGCACACACACCACAGGGCAATGCGCATAAGCGAACTCCGGTCGGAACGGGGGTGCCAAGGGGCATGATCGGGCGCAATACGCTAGGGTCGCTGCATGACACGCTCCTCACTTCCCTTACTCGACCGTTGGGCCTGGCGCTGGGTTCCGCTGCTGCTGGGCGGCTGGCTGAGCGGCTGCGCTCAGGTCGGCTATTACCTGCACCTGGCCGAAGGACAAATGCAGCTGATGCATCGGCGCGAGCCGGTCACCGCCATCCTGGCCGACTCGAGCCGCGATGCCCGCCTGCGTCAGCGACTGGCCCTCGCCCAACAGGCGCGGGCGTTCGCGACCACACAGCTGCACCTGCCCGATAACCGCAGCTATCTGGATTACGTTCAACTGGATCGACCCTATGTGGTGTGGAACGTCTTCGCCACCGAGGCGTTTTCCGTCGAGCCGCGCCTGCATTGCATGCCCCTGGTGGGCTGCGTGGCCTATCGCGGTTATTACCAGCAGGGCCGGGCACGGGGCGCCGCGGCGTTACTGCAGTTGCAGGGCCTGGACACGCAGATCGCTGGCATCGAAGCCTACTCCACCCTGGGCTGGTTCGCCGACCCGCTGCTCAGCAGCATGCTGCACTGGGATGACCCGCACCTGGTCGGGCTGATTTTTCATGAGCTGGCCCATCAGCAGTTTTACTTGCCGGGCGACACGGCGTTCAACGAATCCTTCGCCAGCTTCGTCGAGCGGGAAGGCCTGCGCCAATGGCGCGCCCGCCTCGGCTGGCCGCCGCCCGACCCCGCACTGCAACGCCAGCGCGAGGCATTCGTCGCCCTGATGCTGCACACCCGCGAACGGCTGCGCGCGCTGTATGCCCAGCCCTGGCCTGACGAGCAGATGCGCCCGCGCAAACAGGCCGAGTTCGACCGCCTGCGCCGCGAGTACCGGCGGCTGCGGGACACGCACTGGAACGGGGACGGCCGCTTCGACGCCTGGATCAACGGCCCGCTGAACAACGCCAGCCTGTTGCCCTTCGGCCTCTACGACCAGTGGCTGCCGGCGTTTGCTGCGTTGTTTCAGCAGGCCGGCGAGAATTGGCCGGTGTTTTATGCGCGGGTGCGGGAACTGGGGAAATTGCCGGCGCCTGAACGGCGGCAGGCGTTGGAAGAGCTGCAGACGTTCGGCAAACCGTAGGCTGGCCGTCTCGTAGGGTGGGTCACGCTCTATCGACCCACCGAGCGGAGTCCGGATGTACCCTCCCGCCCTTGACCGGCATCGTCCCCATCCGTTGTGATTACCCCTGCCCCTGCAACTCCAGCATCAATCCACTGAGGCGTTTGACCTTGCGCTGCACGGCCGCTTCGAACACGCCGCCGCGCGGTTCCACCAAAGTGAAATAATCGCGGGCGCGGGTGATGGCGGTGTACAGCAGCTCCTTGGTCAGTACCGGGTTGAGGGTGTCGGGCAAGACCAGCGCGGTATGGGTGAACTCCGAGCCCTGGGATTTGTGCACCGTCATGGCAAACACGGTTTCCACCGCCGTCAGGCGGCTGGGCAGCACGAAGCGCACCTGGCCCGAGCCGTCGTTGCGGGGAAACGCCACGCGCAGCAGCGGGCCGTTGTCGCCGGGCAGCAGCAGGGCGATACCGATGTCGCCGTTCATCAACCCCAGACCGTAGTCGTTGCGGGTAATCAGCACCGGGCGGCCTTCGTACCATTCGTGGCTGGCATCGATCAGCCCCTGGCGCTGCAGTTCGGTCTCGACCCGCTCGTTCAACCCGGCCACGCCCCAGTCGCCTTTGCGCAGCGCACAGAGCAGCCGGAAACCATCGAACGCGGCCAGCACATTCTTGGCCCAGTCCTGCCAGTCGGGCGCCTCCAACGGCGTCATGTCCAGCGGCCGCCCCCCTTGCAGCACCATGAGGTAATGCCGATAACCCGGCGCTGTGTCACGCCCGTCGCTGAGCAGCCGCGCCAAGTGGCGGTCCTGTTCGCCACGCAGGCGCAGGTTGAACACATCGTTGGACGGCGCCGACAACAGGGCGCGCGCCTCGCCCGCCTGCTGCTGATTGACCAGGCGCGCCAGGCGACCGATGCCACTGTCGGCGCCAAAACGCCGCGAGTGGCGCAGCATCACCGTCTGCTGAGCCAACGGCCGCGTGCCGGCGCTGCCCCGCAGTAGGCCCGGCTCGTCCAGCGGCTGGCCGCCGAGCTGCTCCAGCCAGGCGCGGGTGGCCGGGTCATAAAAGCCCGCTTCGGCATCCCGGCACAGGTCGCCAAGTACCGCGCCGGCTTCCACCGAGGCCAGTTGATCCTTGTCGCCGAGCAGGATCAACCGGGCATGGGCTGGCAGGGCTTCGAGCAGCCGGGCCATCATTTCCAGGTCGATCATCGACGCCTCGTCCACCACCAACACGTCGAGGGCCAGCGGATGGCCGGCGTGGTGACGGAAATGGCGGGTGTCCGGGCGGCTGCCGAGCAGGCGGTGCAGGGTGACCACCTCGGTAGGAATCGCCTCGCGTACGTCGCTGGAAACCGTCAGCCCCGCCACCTGGGCGCCGATGGATTCGGTCAGCCGCGCCGCCGCCTTGCCGGTGGGCGCGGCCAGTCGAATGCGCAGCGCCTGACCGGCAGCCACCGCCGGGGCCTGCAGCAGGGCCAGCAGACGCACCACGGTGGTGGTCTTGCCGGTTCCCGGGCCGCCGGTGATCAGGCTGAAGCTGCCCCGCGCCGCCAGTGCGCAGGCGAGTTTCTGCCAGTCGAGGCGCGCTGCGTCGTCACGGGGAAACAGCGCATCGAGCCGTGCCGGCAGGTCAGCGGGCACCGTCAGCGGCTGGGCCAGACGCTGGCGCAGGATGCGCGCCACGCTTTGTTCGTAATTCCAGTAACGGCGCAGGTACAGGCGCCCGCCAGCCAGCAGCAGGGGCCGCGCGGCTTGGGCGGGATCGTTTGCCGCGCCGGGGGCGCGATGCTCCACCAGGGCGCTACCGATCAGCGCCTGCTGCCAGCGCGCTACGTCGAGGTCGGCGAGCAGTTGCGAGGGCAAACGCGCCTCGCCGGCCAGCTCGCCTTCGGGCGGCAACGACAGGGCAAAGTCCGGTTCTTCCAACGTGGCGGCCAGGTCCAGGCACACGTGTCCCTGGCCGAGCTGGTGACTGGCCAGCGCGGCGGCCAGCAGCAGCAACGGTGAGGCGTCCGGCTCCTGTTCCAGCAAAAAGGCCGCGAAGGCGCGGTCCAGCGCGCGCAACCAGCCACGGCGCACCCATAAATCGAGCTGAACGAGCAGGGCCTCACACTCGAGCAGCGGGTTGGCCGGCACTGGCCCCGCATCATCGCGCAGACGCTGGGCGAGCTGTTCGAGGGTGGTCATAGGGCAGTCTCCGCGTGGCCGGCAAACAGGCGATCCAGTGACTCGATCAGCGCCTGGGGCGGGCAATCGACATGCACGCCGCGCTGACCGCCGCGCAGGAACAGGTAGAGCGCGCCGCCCATGTGCTGTGCATAGTCGTAATCAGGCAGGCGCGCCTTGAGCTGGCGGTGCAAAGCCAGCAGGTAGAGCACGTATTGCAGGTCGTAACGCTTGTCCAGCACGGCCTGGGTCATGGCCTCGGCGCTGTAGGCCTCGTCGTCGCCGCCCAGCCAGTTGGACTTGTAGTCGGCCACGTAATAGCGGCCCTGGTACTCAAACACCAGGTCGATAAAGCCTTTGAACAAGCCGTTGAGCAGACTCGGTGCCAGGGCCGGGCGCGGCGCGCCGTTCAGCGTATGGCGGCGCACCAGGGCGTCCAGACGCTGCACGTTGACCTGCCGGCTGGAGAACCAGAACTCCATTTCCACCTGGTACTGCTGCAGATCCGCCAGGCGCACGCGGTGTTCGCCGAGGTTCAGCTCGGCCTGCAGGTAGCCCTCCAACCAAGCGTCCAGCGGCTCGATCCAACGCTGCCAGCCGCGCAGCTGGCAGCGCTTGGCGAGCATCTCGCGGCGCGCCTGGGGATGGTCCAGGCTCTGCGCGAAGCCTTCGCGCCCGGCCCATTCGAGAATGCCGTGCAGGAAGGTGCCCGGCTGAGGCCCGCGCGGAAAGCGGTGCAGGTCGAGGCTGCCGGGCAGCACGCTGAATTCCTGGCGCTCAGCGTCATCATCGTGAATCTTCTGCGCCGCCGGGCTGTCGGGCGCTTCGGCGTGCAGGGGCGCGGCCTCATCCATGCCAGCCAACGCGAGGGCGCTGTAGGAGGCGATCCACCAGTGTTCGGTGGCGCGGCGACGCGGGATGGCGGCGCGCAGGGTGACGGTTTCAGCCTGCACCGGCTGGAAACGCTGCTCGCTGGCCTCGGGCGCGTCGCACAAGGTCAGCGCCGGGCAGGCGTCCGCCAGCGTTTGCAACGCCGCGCCCAACACCAGCGGCTGGCCGCCGCCGAGCACATAGCCGAGGGCCGAGCGGTGCAGGCAGGAGGTCTTGGCGTTGCCTTTTTTCAGGTCGGCGATCCCCAGCCAGCAGGCATGCCGCGCACGGGTCAGCGCCACGTAGAGCAGGCGCAGGTCTTCGCCGAGGCGCTCGAAGTCGGCGCGCTCGACGGCGGCCTCATCCGGTTGCAGGTCCAGCTGCAGATGGCCCTGTGCATCGTGGTACCGCAGCGGCGGCTTCTTCGGGTCGACCGCGCGGTGCGAACAGATGAACGGCAGGAACACCAGCGGGTATTCCAGGCCCTTGGATTTGTGGATGGTCACCACCTTGACCAGGTCGGCATCGCTTTCTAGACGCAAAATCTGTTCGTCGGCGTCCTGGCCGTGGCCACTCAGGTGCTCGGCCAGGTGACGGATCAGCGCCTGCTCGCCATCCAGTTCGCCGGAGGCTTGCTGCAGCAACTCGGCCAGGTGCAGCAGGTCGGTCAGCACCCGTTCGCCGTCGTCGCGGGCGATCAGGGTTTGCGGCAGCTCGAAGTCCTGCAGCAGGCGGCGCAGCATCGGCAATACACCCTGCCAGCGCCATTGCTGGCGGTAGCCGCGAAACTGCAGCACGCGCTGTTCCCAGGCCAGCTCGTTGTCGCAGAGGTCTTCCAGCTCGGCCAGCGGCCGGTCCAGGGTCGCGCTGGCCAGGGCGGCGCGCAGCAGGCGCTCGTCGTCCGGCTCGGCGCAGGCCTTGAGCCAGGCCAGCAAATCGTGGGCGGCCTGGGTGTCGTAGACCGAGTTCTTGTCCGACAGGTACACGCTGCGCACGCCGCGCCGCGCCAGGTGCTGGCGGATCGCCCGCGCTTCGCGGCCGTCGCGCACCAGCACGGCGATATCCGCCGGGCACAGCGGTGTGAGCGGTTCATCAGGTTTGGCAAAGCCGGCACGACCCTGCTGGCCCAGGTTGAGCAGGCGGGTAATTTCGCTGGCGCTGCGCGCGGCCAGTTCGCGGCGGTAGGCATCGCCGCCCAGCGGTTCTTCGCTGCGTTGTTGCCAGAGGGTCAGTGGCGACTGCTCGGCGCCGTCCACCAGCAGGCGTTCGCGGCGGCCCTTGGCGTCGACCTTCACGAACGGCAGCGGATTGTCGTCGCCCCCACGAAACAGGAACGCACCCTTGGCGTGCGCCTCGGCAAAGCCGAACAGCTGGTTGACCGCCGTGACCAGCCCCTGGCTGGAACGGAAGTTGGTACCCAGGCTGTGATGGCAGCCGGCGGTGGCCTCACGGGCCTGCAGGTAGGTGTAGATGTCCGCGCCACGAAACGCGTAGATCGCCTGTTTGGGATCGCCGATCAGCAGGATGGCGTTGCCATCCTGGGCCTCGCCAATGCGGTAGATGCGCTGGAAGATGCGGTACTGCAGCGGGTCGGTGTCCTGGAATTCGTCGATCAGCGCCACCGGGAACTGGCTGCGGATCACCTCCGCCAGCCGTTCGCCGTTGATGCCGGCCAGGGCGGCGTCCAGACGCACCAGCATGTCGTCAAAACCCATCTGCGCGCGTTGCTGCTTTTCCCGCTCGAAGCGCTGCTCGACCCAGGCCAGCGCGTGGCGCAGCAGCGGCACATCGGGATCGGGCAGCGCGGCCAGCGCCGCCTGCAGCTGGACCATGGCCTGCAGGCAGGGATGTTCGAAGGGGCTTCCGGAGGTCCAGACCTCGGCCAGGCCGTCCGGAGTCAGCCGGGTAAAGCCGGTGCCCAGCACCAAATTTTCTAAGGAAACATCAGCCGCCCAGTCGCGCAACAGGTCGCACCAGGGGTTGTACCAGCGCGCCTGCAGGCGCCGGCCATTCACCTCTTTGCGAGCACAGGCACCGTCCAGCAGGGTGCGCAGCTCTTCGGCCCAGGCGCCCCACGGTGCCTTAAGTTCGGCCAGCTTCCGGGCGCGTTCCTGTAGCGTCTGCTCGATCAGCGTCTCGGGATCGGCGCCGGGTTCGCCCAGGCTCTGACCCAGCAGCGGGCGCAGGCGACCCAGCAGGTGCTGCGGGCTTTGCCAGCGCTCATGCACCCATTGCAAGGCGGCGCCGTCCAGCGGGTAGAAATGTTCGCGCCAGTAATCGCGCACCACCTCGGCGAGCAGGTCGCTCTGGTCGGTTTCCAGGGTCTGGGTGAACAGGCTGCCGCTGTCGAAGGCATGTTCGCGCAGCATGCGCTGGCACCAGCTGTGGATGGTCGACACCGCCGCCTCGTCCATCCATTGCGCGGCCACGTCCAGACGCCGCGCACAGACGGGCCAGTCGGCCTCGGCATACTCGCCGCGCAGCTCATCGAGCAAGGCGTCCGGCGTGGCCAGCTCGCCGCGAAAGTGCCGCGCCGCTTCCGCCAGGCGCGCGCGGATGCGCTCGCGCAGTTCCTGGGTGGCGGCGTCGGTAAAGGTCACCACGAGGATTTCCGGCGGCAGCAGCGGGCGGCCGAAACCGCGTTCGGCGCCGCCATGGCCGAGCACCAGGCGCACATAGAGCGCGGAAATGGTGAAGGTCTTACCTGTGCCAGCACTGGCCTCGATCAACTGACTGCCGCGCAGCGGCAAGTTCAGGGCCAGGGATTGGGTTGCACTCATAGCGACTCCTCCAGAGCCTGCCAGGGAGCCTTCACCAGCGGGCCGTAGAGGCGCTGCCACAGCTGATGCTCCGGGTCCGTTGCCACCAGGCTGGCGTAGTCGGCAAAGTGCCGGCGCAGATCGAGGCTTTCGCCGCGCTCGCCGGGGCTGGCGTGTCCACCTTCGTAGGCGCTGCGCGCCTGTTCCTCGGCTTTTTCCGGTTTGCTGGCGGCAAGCAACGCGCAGGCCGTCTTGGCCGCCAGCGGCAGCGGGTGTTGCAGGTTGGCCTGCCAGGCGTCGAGCAGCGCGCGCAGGTCGGCCTCTGCCTGCTCCCTGGGCAGCGGCACCAGCTGCACGCCGCCGTCGCTGGCCAGTAGCGCACTGTGCAAAGGCACGCCCATGGCGCTGGCGATCAGGTGCGCGACCCAGGGGCGCATCAGGTGATGCCACTTGTACTCGCCGCTTTTGGTAGTCAGCGCGTTGGCTTGCAGGCGCAGGCTGAGCAGGCTGCCGTCGGCACGTTGGCGCAGCGGCGCCAGCCAGCCTTCCACTAGCAATGATTCATGGCTGAAGCGCAGAGCCAGCGGAGACTCCTGTTCCAGCGGCCACAGCGCGTGCAGGGCACGATAGCGCTGCAGCAGGTCCGGCAGGGGCGCCAGCAGGGCCTTGCGCTGCAGGTCGCCAAAACCGGCCAGGGGCAGCAGGCCGCTGCGCTGCAATTGCGCGGCGCGCTCATCCAGCCGCGCGTGCGCTTCGTCAGGATCGGTTTCTGTCAGCGCGGCGCGCAGCAGGCTGTCGCTCAGGCCGAAGCGCTGCAGGCCGTCGAGGTCGAAGCTTTCGGCATCGGCCAGCGGCGCCTGCAGCTCCTCGAAATACACCTTGAGGCGCAGGCGATGGAACTGGCGCAGCGGGTAGCGCAGGAAGTCCTGCAGGATTTCCAGGCTCACCGTGCCGCCGTGCTCATAGTCCGGCAGTGCCGCCGGTTCCGAGGCCGTCGCCGCGCGCTGTTGGTGCAGCGCCAGCCATTCGCCGGCGTAGCTGAACAGCCCGGAGTCCGCGGTGAAGTACTTGGCATTGAAGGGCTGCAGCGGGTGCTCGCAGGTCAGCGCGTTGAGCAGCGCCGCCTCGTCGTGCTCCGCGCCGGCCAGTCGCCAGCCGCTGGCCAGGTGGTCGCGCAGCTGGCCGACCAACACCGACGGCGGCCGCTCGCTGTTGTCGCGCACGCTGCGCCCAACCCAGCTGATGTACAGCTGCTCGCGCGCCGAGAGCAGCGCTTCGAGTAGCAGGTAGCGATCATCCTCACGGCGCGAGCGGTCACCGGGGCGGTAGTCGTTGCCCATCAGGTCGAAATCCAGCGGCGGCTGGGCGCGCGGGTAGTCGCCGTCGTTCATGCCCAGCAGGCACACCAGGCGGAAGGGAATCGCGCGCATCGGCATCAGCGTGCAGAAGTTCACCGCGCCGCTCAAAAAACGCTGACCCAGGCTGGGCTGATCGAGGCTGCCCAGCCAGGCTTCGCGCACCACGCTGAGCGGCAGCGCCTCGGCAAGCGCCGCGTTACGGCACTGCTCCAGCCAGTCCTCCAGGCTCTGCAGCAACTGGCCGTGTAGCAGTTGGTCGTGGTCGCTGGCCGGCAGGAAGAACACCTCCAGCAAGGCGCGCAGCCGCTCGCCCCACTGCACCGGCGTGGCCGGGCGGGCCAGTTCGGCGTAAGCCAGACGCAGGCGCTCGAGCAGTTCCACCAGCGGGCCGAGCAGTGCGGCGTCCAGGCCGCCGATTTCGTCGTAGGGCTGGATCTCGCCCAGTGGCGCACCTTCGCCCACCGCGTAGCCGAGCAGCATGCGGCGCAGGCCGAACAGCCAGCTGTTGTGTTCCAGGCCCGGCGGCAGGCCGAGCTGTTCGCGCTGCGCGGCGTCCAGCCCCCAGCGCACGCCGGCGCCCTCGATCCAGCGGTGCAGCAGCGGCAGGTCGGCCTCGGCAATGGCGAAGCGCTCGCGCAGCGCCGGTACGTCGAGCAGGTCGAGAATTTCGCTGACCGCAAATCGGCTGTCCGGCAGTTCCAGCAGGTGCTCCAGCGCGATCAGCAGCGGCTCGCGACCGCGCCGGCCCTGGTCGGCGAGGGTGAAGGGGATAAAGCGCGCATCGTCACGTTCAAGCTGACCGAACACCGCCTGGATGTGCGGGGTGTAGCTGTCGATGTCCGGCACCATGACGATCACGTCGCGCGGACGCAGGCTCGGGTCGGCGCTGAAGCGCGCCAGCAGCTGATCATGGAGGATTTCCACCTCGCGCTGGGCGCTGTGAGCCATCTGAAAGCGCAGCGAGCGGTCCTGGGCCGGATCGACCGCCGGCCAGTGTTCGCGGGTTTCCGCCAGCGGGCGCAATTCGAGAATGTCGTCCTGCAGCTGGCCGAGCAGGCGGGTCGGCTGCTCCTCGCTGAACAGGTCGATGCGCTCGGCCGGGAACAGCGCGCGGTAATCGTCCGGGTTGTCGTAGCTGTCGAGCAGGTTGATGTAGTCGCGGCCCTGCTTGCCCCAGGCGGCCAGCAGAGGCTGGGCGTGCTGGTGCAGCAGTTCCGGCGGCAACTCGGCGGGCATCCGCGCACGGCGTTGCTGGCGGCGGTACTGATGGCGCAGCAGGTCCTTATCGGCGACGATGTCGGCCCAGTGATGGCGGCAGGGGTTATGCACGCACAGCAGCACCTGGCTGAACCGCGCCAGCGCGCCGAGGGCTTCCAGCGCCTGCGCCGGCAGCGATGAAATACCGAACACAATCACCCGACGCGGCAGGCCGGGCGGCGCCTGATCGAGTTCCTGCAGGCGGGCAATGAACTGGCGGTGCACACCGGCACGGCTCTGCGCCAGCCCTTCGGCGCCCACGTCGGTCAGCAGCGCGCGCCACAGTTCAGCCTGCCAACGCTGCTCCTCGCCCAGCGGCGCGACGCTGCCGTTGGCCAGACGCAATTGGTCACGGCCGGCGGCCCAATCCTCCAGCCAGTCGGCGCGGTACACCTGGTACTGGTCGAACAGGTCGGCCAGGCGCTCGGTCAACTGATACAGCTTGCGCAATTCGCGGTCCTGGGCCAGAAAGCGCGCCAGCGGGGCGAAGGCCTCGCCGCTCAGCAACTGCGGCAACAGACGCATCAATCGCCAGGTCAGCGGCCCCTTGTCGACCAGCGAAACGCGGGGAATCTGCTCTCGACCCAGCACACTGCGGTAGGCCTTCCAGAGAAAACTGGCCGGCAACTGCACATCAATGGCCGCGGCAATCCCGCAGCCACCGCCGCCACTCTCGTCAGGCTGCTCGGCCAACGCCTGCTTGAGCCACTGCGCCACGCCGTTGCTGTGTACCAGCACCACCTCGTTTTCCAGCGGACGAAGCGGATAACGGCGCATCCACACCACCGCCAGGTCGCGCAGTTCGTCCAGGCGATTGCCGTGGACGATCATGAAACCGGGGATCAGGGGCTGTTGTGCGGTCATGTGAGTTCCTTCATCCGAATGGCGCCCATGGTAGTGGCTTAGCCCAACGCGGCACACACTGGACGGACGGACAGGTAAAGTTTTCGCACAGAACGACCTGGGTGCAGCGGGTTAAGAGGCTTCGCCGCGAGGGGAAAAAGCTACAGCTCGTCTTCCTCGATCACCTTGACCGCCGCGGCCTGCAAGGCATAAGCAGCATCGGCCAGGTCATTGCTGCCGTTTTCAATGCGCAGGCGGCCATCGACCCACAACGGCGCGTAGATGTCATCGATGGGCATGCCCTGGGGATAACGCACCAGCACGATCTGATTCGGCGGGGGCGGCGGCACGTGGATGCAGGCGCCCGGGTAGGGCACCAGAAAGAACTCGATGTATCGCCCCTGGGCATCAGTTTCCAGCGGCACCGGGTAGCCGCCCAGGCGGATCTCGCGGTTGTCCAGTTCAGCCACGGTCTTGGCCGAGTACATCACCTCTGGCAATCCGGCTGCCTGCTTGAGGCCGCCCTGGTCGCTGAAACCACCGGCTTCGGGCGTGTTGTGCTCGATCTCGGGCATCGCCTCGAGAGCGGCCAGGTCTTCGGGCAGCAGTAACTCCAGCCAATCCAATTCAGCAGGGGCTGCCTGGGCGCACAAGGGAAGGATAAACAACAGCGAAAACAGCACAGGGCGCATGGACGGCTCAGCTCATGGGTAGCAAGGGTCGAATGAAGGATGTTACCCCGCAGGAGCCAGGCCGCTGGCTCCCGCGCGGAGGAAGTACCTTCAGCGATTACGCGTTACCAGTCCATAGATGACCAGCAGAATGATCGCGCCAATCACCGCACCAATAAAGCCTGCTGCCTCTCCAGCCTCGTAGATACCCACCGCCTGGCCGCCGTAGGTCGCCAACAAGGCACCACCGATGCCGAGCAGAATGGTCATTATCCAACCCATGCTATCGCTGCCGGGTTTGAGAAAGCGTGCAATCAGGCCGACGATCAATCCGATGATGATGGTTCCGATGATGCCCATGGCATTCCTCCAGTCCGAGAGAGTCGTGGCACGCGCCACGCTGTATCCGACCGTCGCGTTATTAGGCAGTTCGGCAGGACCGCAAAGCGGAGCAGCGCAGGATGGGGCACAGAGGGGGTGAAAGGCAGCGATACCCATCAGGCGCTGATGGGTATCGGCAGGGCATCACGCGTTGGCGATCAGCGCCTCGACCTCGGCAATGCGAGCCTTGAGAGTGGTCGCGTCCCGGCAGCGCAGGGTGGCGTGGCCGACCTTGCGGCCCGGCTTGAAAGCCTTGCCGTAGTCGTGCAGGTGGCAGTTTTCGATGGCAATCACCTGCTCGGTCGCCGGCACGCTACCGATGAAGTTGAGCATGGCGCTTTCGCCCACCTTGGCGGTCGAGCCCAGCGGCAGGCCGGCGACGGCGCGCAAATGGTTCTCGAACTGGCTGCACTCGGCGCCTTCGATGGTCCAGTGCCCGGAGTTGTGCACGCGCGGGGCAATTTCGTTAGCCTTCAGGCCGCCCTCGATTTCGAAGAACTCGAAGGCCAGTACGCCGACGTAATCGAGTTTTTCCAGCACGCGACCCAGGTAATCCTCGGCCAGCGCCTGCAGCGGGTGGGCGCTGCTGGCGACGGACAGGTTGAGCACACCGCCGACGTGAGTGTTGTGGGACAGGGGGTAGAAGCGCGTTTCGCCGTCGCGCCCGCGCACGGCCACCAGCGAGACTTCACCGCTGAACGGCACGAAGCCTTCGAGGATGCACGGCACGTTGCCCAGTTCAGCGAAGGCGCCTTGCACGTCCTCAGGCTGGCGCAGCACCTTCTGGCCCTTGCCGTCGTAACCCAGGGTGCGGGTCTTCATCACTGCCGGCAGGCCGATGGCGGCCACGGCGGCGTCAAGGTCGGCCTGGGACTGGATGTCGGCGAACGCGGGCGTGGGGATGCCCAGCTCCTTGAACATTGATTTCTCGAACCAGCGGTCACGGGCGATACGCAGCGAGTCGGCGGCTGGGTACACCGGCACAAACTGCGACAGAAACGCGACGGTTTCCGCCGGCACGTTCTCGAACTCGAAGGTCACCAGATCGACGCTTTCGGCCATCTGGCGCAGCGCCTCGGGGTCGTCGTAGCCTGCCAGCAGGTGGGTGCCCAGCGCGCTGGCACAGGCATCCGGCGCGGGGTCGAGGAAGGTGAAGTCCATCCCCAGCGGAGTGCCCGCCAGCGCCAACATGCGGCCCAGCTGACCGCCACCGATTACACCGATCTTCATGGTTTTGTCCTGTCGTTCAAGAGGCACGGCCATCAGGCGTCGCGCGGGTCCGGGTTGTCCAGCACGGTACGCGTCTGCTCGTCGCGAAACTGCTTGAGCGCCGCGTGATACTGCGGATGTTGATGACCGAGAATACTGGCCGCCAGCAGCGCCGCGTTGACCGCGCCGGCCTTGCCGATGGCCAGGGTGGCAACCGGTACGCCGGCCGGCATCTGCACGATGGACAGCAGCGAATCGACACCGGAGAGCATTGAGGATTGCACCGGCACGCCAAGCACCGGCAGATGGGTCTTGGCCGCGCACATGCCTGGCAGGTGGGCGGCGCCGCCTGCACCGGCGATGATCACCTGGAGGCCGCGCTCTTCCGCCTGTTCGGCGTACTGGAACAGCAGATCCGGCGTGCGGTGCGCCGACACCACCTTCACCTCGAAGGGGATGCCGAGCTTTTCCAGCATCTCCGTCGTGTGGCTGAGGGTGCTCCAATCGGATTTGGAACCCATGATCACGCCAACCAGTGCGCTCATCGTTGTGCCTCTTCGTTGTGCGCCGCGCGGCGCTACAAAAACCAACAAGCCACGCGCAAGGGGCGTGGCTTGTCATGTTGGGGCAAACCGGCGGGCAGGCCGGTTTGAAGGCGCGGCATTATACCGGAAAGCCACGCGTGTAGCGTATCTGGCGTGACAGACGTGACGCTGTCAACGCGGCTGAATTCGCAGACCCCCACGCTAGACGAAACGACCGGGTCTCGGCCGTTGTGCGCTCGCCACGCCGTCACGCCGACTGGAACGCTGGCCAGTCGCCGTCGAAACATCGTTCGGTTTCCCGAACGCACCGGCGGCGCATGTTCGTCAATGCGAACGCCGTTCGCTTTCCGAACATCCCTGAAATCAAAAAACCTAATGTTTTTCAATTAGTTAACTGGTAACTACGGCTTTCAGCTACCTGGCACGCATCCTGCCTCGTAGGTAAGGTGAGTTTGGGGAAGAGACCTGCCTCCCTTTGAGGGTGACCAGCAGCTCATCCGAACCGCTGCGTCACGACAAGCACAACAACAATAAGGAATCGAATCATGCGTTTCGTTACCCATGTACTGAGTGCAGCCGTTGCGACGGCCCTTCTCGCCACGCCGGCGCTGGCCACTGAGCTGACCGGCACGCTGAAGAAGATCAAGGATTCGGGCACCATCACCCTGGCCCACCGCGACTCCTCCATCCCGTTCTCCTATCTGGGACTCGATCCCAAGCAGCCGATCGGCTACTCCCATGACCTGCAGCTCAAGGTAGTCGACGCGCTCAAGCAGGAGCTGGGCATGCCCGACCTCAAGGTGCGCTACAACCTGGTCACCTCACAGACCCGTATCCCGCTGATGCAGAACGGCACCGTGGACCTGGAGTGCGGCTCCACCACCAATAACCTGGAGCGCCAGCGTCAGGTGGACTTCTCCGTGGGTATCTTTGAAGTGGGCACGCGCCTGCTGGCGAAGAAAACCTCCGGCATCAATGATTTCGCCGATCTCAAGGGCAAGAACGTGGTGACCACCGCGGGCACCACCTCCGAACGCTTGATCAAGTCAATGAATGCCGAGCAGCAGATGGGCATGAACGTCATTTCCGCCAAGGACCACGGCGAGTCCTTCCTGATGCTGGAATCCGGGCGCGCCGTGGCGTTCATGATGGACGACGCGCTGCTCTACGGCGAAATGGCCAAGGCCAAGAAACCGGACGACTGGGCCGTTGTCGGCACGCCGCAATCCTACGAGGTCTATGCCTGCATGGTGCGCAAGGGCGACACAGACTTTAAGCAGGTCGTGGACAAGGCGATCAGCGCCACCTTCGCGTCCGGCGAAATCAATGACATCTACAACCAGTGGTTCATGCAGCCCGTGCCGCCTAAGGGCCTGAACCTCAACTTCCCCATGAGCGCTGCGGTCGAGAGCCTCATCGCCAACCCCACCGACAAGTCGGTCGAAGAGCGCTGATCCGCCGCGGCCGCCCGTGCTGCGGGCGGCCCGCTCATAGCCTGTCCACCGAGGGCGTGCCACGCGCCCCCGGTCCGCGTTCGCCAGACCACGAGAAATCCGCATGAATTACAACTGGGACTGGGGTGTCTTCTTCAAGTCCACCGGCATCGGCAGCGAAATCTACCTGGACTGGTTTGTCACCGGCCTGGGCTGGACCATCGCCATTGCACTGGTCGGCTGGATCATTGCCCTGCTGCTGGGCTCGCTGCTGGGCGTGCTGCGCACCCTGCCAAACCGCTGGCTGGCCGGCATCGCCGCCACCTATGTGGAAATCTTCCGCAATGTGCCGCTGCTGGTGCAGCTGTTCCTCTGGTATTTCCTAATGCCAGATCTGCTGCCCGAGCCGCTGGAGATCTGGTTCAAACAGGATCTGCATCCCGCCACTTCCGCCTATTTGAGCGTGGTGGTGTGCCTCGGTCTGTTTACCGCCGCGCGCGTGTGCGAGCAGGTGCGCACCGGCATCGAGGCGCTGCCCCAGGGCCAGTTGGCTGCCGGCTACGCGCTGGGTTTCCGCCTGCCGCAGATCTACACCAACGTGCTGCTGCCGCAGGCCTACCGCATCATCATTCCGCCACTGACCTCGGAATTCCTCAACATCTTCAAGAACTCCTCGGTCGCCTCCCTGATCGGCCTGATGGAGCTGCTGGCACAGACCAAGCAGACCGCCGAGTTCAGCGCCAACCTGTTCGAGGCCTTTACCCTGGCGACGCTGATCTACTTCACCCTGAACATGAGTCTGATGCTGCTGATGCGCCTGATCGAGAAAAAGGTCGCGGTGCCCGGACTGATTTCCATGGAGGGCAAGTAATGGATTTCAGCGAGATTCCGGCCGCCTGGCCGATCCTCTGGGCGGGCATGGCCACCACCTTGCAACTGCTGGTGCTGGGTGTGCTCGGCGGTGTCATTCTTGGCACCGTGCTGGCGCTGATGCGGCTGTCGTCCAACCGCATGCTGGCAGGCATCGCCACCACCTACGTCAACTACTTCCGGTCCATTCCGCTGCTGCTGGTGATCACCTGGTTCTACTTCGCGGTGCCCTTCGTGCTGCGCGCCATTACCGGTGAGGACACCCCTGTGGGGGCCTTCGGATCCTGCCTGGTGGCCTTCATCATGTTCGAGGCGGCATACTTCTGCGAGATCGTGCGCGCCGGCATCCAGGCCATTCCCAAGGGCCAGCTGGGCGCCGCCCAGGCGCTGGGCATGAGCTACGGCCAGTGCATGCGGTTGATCATCCTGCCGCAGGCTTTCCGCAAGATGGCGCCGCTGCTGCTGCAGCAAAGCATCATCCTGTTCCAGGACACCTCACTGGTCTACACCGTCGGCCTGATGGACTTCCTCAATGCTGCCCGCTCGCGAGGCGACATCATGGGCCTATCCCATGAGTTCCTGCTCTTCGCCGGGCTGGTGTACTTCGTCATCAGTTTCGCCGCCACGCGCCTGGCGAAACGCCTGCAAACAAGGGTAGCCGTATGATTTCCATCCAGAACATCAACAAGTGGTACGGGGACTTCCAGGTGCTGACCGACTGCAGCACCCAGGTGAGCAAAGGCGAGGTGGTGGTGGTCTGCGGCCCGTCTGGCTCCGGCAAGTCCACCCTGATCAAGTGCGTCAACGCCCTGGAGCCATTCCAGGAGGGCGATATCCGGGTCAACGGAATTTCCCTGGGCGATCCCAAGACCAATCTGCCCCAGCTGCGTGCGCGGGTCGGCATGGTGTTCCAGCACTTCGAACTGTTTCCGCACCTGTCGATCACCGAAAACCTGACCATTGCGCAAATCAAGGTGCTCGGCCGCAGCAAGGCCGATGCCATGGACAAGGGTCTCAAGTTGCTCGACCGCGTCGGCCTGCTGGCCCATGCCGACAAGCACCCCGGCCAGCTGTCCGGCGGCCAGCAGCAGCGCGTAGCCATTGCCCGCGCGCTGGCCATGGACCCGGTGGTGATGCTGTTCGACGAGCCGACGTCGGCCCTCGACCCGGAGATGGTCAACGAAGTGCTGGATGTCATGGTGCAGCTGGCCCACGAGGGCATGACCATGATGTGCGTCACCCACGAGATGGGCTTTGCCCGCAAGGTCGCCGACCGGGTAATTTTCATGGACGCCGGGCAGATCGTCGAAGACTGTGCCAAGGACGCCTTCTTCGGCGAGGTCGGGGCTCGCTCGGATCGCGCCCAGCACTTCCTCTCCAAGATCCTGCAGCACTGATGCAGCGCCACGCGGACGGGCGCTTGCTCGTCCCCGGCGCGGCGGAACGGGCCCGGATCGCGACGGGCTCGGCACACGCCGACCCTCAGCGTGCGCGTTTCGCACGGCGGGCGATACGGGCGGTGTTCCGTCACTTGGTGCTGCTCACGCTGCCGCTACTGGTGTTCGGCGGCGGTTACGGCGGCTACCTGCTCAGTAAACACACCGGCATCCGCGCCCTGGCCGAGAACGGTGAGCGCCAACTGGAGCTGAACGCTCGCGCGGTGGAAAGCGAGATCACCAAGTACACCTACCTGCCCAGCCTGCTAGAGCTGGAAAGCGACGTCGAGCGCTTGCTGCTCGATCCCAGCCCGCAGCGTCGCCAGCGGGTCAATGACTACCTGGAAGGGCTCAACCGACGCAGCGGCAGTCTGGCCACCTACATACTGGATACCAGCGGCCGGGTACTGGCCACCAGCAACTGGCGTTCGGCCGACAGTTACCAGGGGGAAGACCTGTCCTTCCGCGCCTATTTTCAGGATGCGGTGCAGGGGCGCCCGGGGCGTTTCTATGGCATCGGCAGCACCACGGGCGAGCCGGGCTATTACCTGGCCCACAGCCTCGAACACAACGGTCGGATCATTGGCGTGGGGGTGGTCAAAGTACGCCTCGACACCTTGGAGGAACGCTGGCAGCGCGCCCAGTTGGAAGCCTATGTCAGCGATGAGAACGGCATAATTATCCTGGCCAGCAACCCGGCCCGCCGCCTCAAAGCCGTGCACCCGCTGGACGCCGCCACCAAGGAGCGCCTGGCGCGCAGCCTGCAATACCACTGGTGGGCGCTGGAAGAGCTGCAGGTATTGGAGCGCCGGGCTTTGGCCGATGGACTGAAGCGAATCAGCCTGGCCGGCGACGACGCGTCGCCCCAGCATTATCTGGCCCAGGGGCGCCTGCTCAACGACACGCCCTGGAGGCTGACCTTGCTCAGCCCACTCAAGGAATTGCGCCGCACCGCCATCAGCCATGGCGTGATGGTGGCGGTCGCGGTGGCGCTGCTGGCCCTGCTGCTGATCGCCTGGAATGAGCGACGCAAGGTGATCGCCACACGTCTGGCAGCCCGCGAGGCGCTGCAACAGGCCAACAACGAATTGGAGCGCAAGATCGCCGAACGCACCGCCGACCTGCGCGCCAGCAACGACCGGCTGAAAGCTGAGATCCGCGAGCGCCGCCAGGCCGAACAGACCCTGCGCCAGGCCCAGGATGAACTGGTACAGGCCGGCAAGCTGGCGGTGATTGGCCAGATGTCCACCAGCATTGCCCACGAGCTCAACCAGCCGCTGGCGGCGCTGCGCACCCTGTCCGGCAACACCGTGCGTTTTCTGCAACGGGGCGCGCTGGATACCGCCAGCACCAACCTGCAGGCGATCAACGAGCTGGTCGACCGCATGGGCAAGATCACTGCCAGCCTGCGGGCCTTTGCCCGCCGCTCCGATGACCGTGGCCAGGCCCGGCTTGGCAAGGCGGTGGACGCCGCCTTGCTGCTGCTCCACCCGCGCCTGCAACGCAGCCGCCTGCACCTTGAGCGCGACTACGACGATCTGCGCCTGGCCATCGATCAGACGCGCCTGGAGCAAATCCTCGTCAACCTGATCGGCAATGCCCTGGATGCCTTGCGCGACCAGGATGACCGTCGCCTGTGGCTGAGCGGGCGTCTGGAAGACGACCTGTTTCAGTTTGAAGTACGCGACAACGGTCCCGGCATGTCGGCCGAAGCTCGCGCACATTTATTCGAGCCGTTCTTCACCACCAAACCGGGCGAGCAGGGTTTGGGCCTGGGCTTGACGTTGTCCGCCAGCCTGGCCGCGGCGGCCGGTGGTAGCCTCGGTGTGCGCCATCCGGACGAGGGCGGTATCGCCTTCGTGCTCAGCCTGCGTCCCTTGATTGTCCACGAGATTGCTTGCGATGAATGATCCGCTCAGCGTCCTGATCGTCGAAGACGATCCCCACGTCCTGCTCGGCTGCCAGCAGGCCCTAGCCCTGGAAGACATTGCCAGCATCGGCGTGAATAGTGCCGAAGAGGCGCTGCAGCGTATCGGCGCCGATTTCCCCGGCATTGTCATCAGCGATATCCGCCTGCCCGGTCTGGACGGCCTGCAGCTTCTGGCCCAGCTCAAGCAGCGCGATCCCAGCCTGCCGGTGGTGCTGATCACAGGCCACGGCGACATCAGCATGGCCGTGGGCGCCATGCGCGATGGCGCCTACGACTTCATGGAAAAACCCTTTTCCCCGGAACGACTGGTGGACGTGGCCCGCCGCGCCCTGGAACAACGCAGCCTGGCCCGCGAAGTGTCCGTCCTGCGCCGCCAGTTGGCCGGCCGCCAGGCGCTGGAGCAGCGCATCATCGGCCGCTCGCCGGCCATGCAGCACCTACGCGAGCTGATCGCCAATGTCGCCGACACCGCCGCCAACGTCCTGATCGAAGGCGAAACCGGCACCGGCAAGGAGCTGGTTGCGCGCTGCCTGCACGATTTCAGTCGTCGCCAGGCGCACCCGTTTGTCGCCCTCAACTGCGGCGGCCTGCCGGAAAGCCTGTTCGAGAGCGAAATCTTCGGGCACGAAGCCCATGCCTTCACAGGCGCCGGCAAGCGGCGTATCGGCAAGATCGAACACGCCAATGGAGGCAGCCTGTTCCTCGACGAGATCGAGAGCATGCCGGCGAACCTGCAGATCAAACTGCTGCGCGTGCTGCAGGAGCACACGCTGGAGCGCCTGGGCTCGAACCAGCCGATCGAGGTGGACTGCCGGGTGATCGCCGCCACCAAGGCCGACCTCAATGAATGGGGCAGGCGTGGCCAGTTTCGCAGCGACCTGTATTACCGGCTCAACGTCGTCACGTTGGAAATACCGCCGCTGCGCGAGCGCCGCGAAGACATCCTGGTGCTGTTCGAGCATTTCCTACAGCTGTCGGCGCTGCGCTTTGATCGCATCAGCCCGGCGCTGGATCAGGCCACCATCGCCGCGTTGATGGCCCACGATTGGCCGGGCAACGTGCGCGAGTTGCGCAACGTCGCCGAGCGTTTCGCCCTCGGCCTGCCCGTCTTCAAGAAAAGCGGCCTGGCCACCGAGGACAACGGCCCCTGCTTCGCCGAAGCGGTAGAAGCCTTCGAGCGCAGCCTGCTAGGCGACGCCCTCGAGCGTCACGCCGGCAACCTCAGCCAGGCCGCGCTCGCGCTGGGCATGGCCAAGACCACGCTGTTCGACAAAGTCAGAAAGTACGGGCTGTAGGGGCCCCAGGATGTTGCGCCGTCGTCGTGCCCGCCTCGCAACCGGTAGGGGCGAATTCATTCGCCTGGCATCGAGCTTTCCGGCACCTGCGGGGTTGCGACGAACTACCCCGCGGATGCCCTTGTACTTGTCGCAGCGGATGCATCGCCTGGAGGTCATGCGCCAGGCGAATGAATTCGCCCCTACAAAATTGCGTCCTGCAACGCCGTGGCCCGGCACGCAACCTGGGGGAGGCCCGACCTCGGGCCGAAGCCTTTGGCCCAACGGCGGGTGCAACCGCCAGATGCGTACCGTGCGCGGCGGGCTTCACCGCCCGACGAACCGTGGGGGCGAATCACCCGACGGCCAATCCAATCTATTCGCTGGTTCCACCGTCCAGCTTGCGCCACAACAACCGGACTCCGGCTTTGCGCACCAGTGAGCAGCGGTACAAGCGAATTTCCAGCGGCAGTCGCCAGGTCTCGTCACCGCATTCCACCAGCTCGCCGCGTTGCAGCTCGGCGTCAATACTCAGGCGCGGCACCCAGGCCACGCCCAGGCCCTGCAGGGCCATGCTCTTCAGGCTGTCGGCCATCGCCGTTTCGTACACCGTGGTGTAGCGCAACTGGCGCTGGCGCAGCAGTGCGTTGACAGAGCGGCCCAAGAAGGCACCGGCGCTGTAGGCCAGTAGCGGCACGCTCTGCCCGCTGTTCAGGTCATACAGCGGCGCCCCCTGGGCATCCGCTGCGCAGACCGGCAGCATTTCGTTGTTGGCCAGATGCAGCGAGGGGAAGATCTCCGCGTCCATTTGCAATGCAGCGTCCGGGTCGTGGAACGCCAGCATCAGGTCACAGGTTCCTTCACGCAGAGCATGCACCGCCTCGCCCACGTTGGTCGCCACCAGGCGGGTGCTGGGGGTCAGCCCCAGCTCGCGCAGGCTGGCGATCCACTGTGGAAAAAAGCCCAGGGCCAGGGAGTGAGCGGCGGCGAATTGCAGCACCTCGCCTTTCGGGCCTTCCAGATGGTGCAAATGGCGCAGCACCTCACCGAGCTGCTCGACCAGGCTGCGCGCAGTGATCAGGAACAATTGCCCGGCCTCGGTCAGTTCCACCGGCGTTCGGGCGCGGTTGACCAGGGTCAGCCCCAGCGTTGTCTCCAGACTGCGTATGCGCCGGCTGAAGGCCGGCTGGGTCACAAAACGCTTCGCCGCCGCCTGAGAAAAACTGCGCGTAGTCGCCAGGGTGACGAAGTCTTCCAGCCATTTGGTTTCCAGATTCATGGGTTTTTGCGCTCCTTGTCCCACGTGCGACACCTTGACGCATCCACGTGCTGCGAATGCCAGAGAAAGTCACATGGACATTATGCCGTTTCGGCATGGGCCAGCGGTTAATGGCATTGGCCGCCGCAAGGCTACGACCCTTATTCTATGGGCACTGAGGCAAGTCAAGCCGTTTTCCGAGAATGTGTACCGTCATGTCCTACTCTGCATCATTTCGCGTAGAAAAAGACCTGTTGGGAACGCTGGAAGTCCCTGCCGATGCCTACTACGGCATCCAGACCCTGCGTGCGGTACATAATTTTCGCCTGTCCGGCGTGCCACTCGCTCATTACCCGAAGCTGGTCGTCGCCCTGGCTATGGTCAAGCAGGCCGCGGCCGACGCCAACCATGCGCTGGGCCATCTGCCGACCGTCAAGCATTCGGCAATCAGCGCCGCCTGCGCGCAGATCATCAATGGCCAGTTTCATGAGCAGTTCGTCGTGGATATGATCCAGGGCGGTGCCGGCACGTCGACCAACATGAACGCCAACGAAGTGATTGCCAACCTGGCACTGGAAGCCATGGGCAAACACAAGGGCGAGTACCAGTACCTGCACCCGAACAACGACGTGAACATGGCGCAGTCGACCAACGACGCCTACCCAACCGCCATTCGCCTGGGACTGCTGCTTGGCCACGATGCCCAACTGGCCAGCCTGGACAATCTGATCCAGACGTTCGCCGCCAAGGGCGAGGAATTCGCCGACGTGCTGAAGATGGGCCGCACCCAGCTGCAGGACGCCGTGCCGATGACCCTCGGTCAGGAGTTTCGCGCCTTCGCCACCACCCTGGGTGAAGACCTGCAGCACTACAAGTTGCTGGTCCCCACCCTGCTGACCGAGGTCAACCTGGGTGGCACGGCGATCGGCACCGGCATCAATGCCGATCCGCGTTATCAACAGATGGCCGTCGCCCGCCTGGCCCAGATCAGCGGCCAGCCGCTCACCCCGGCCGCCGACCTGATCGAAGCCACCTCGGACATGGGCGCCTTCGTGCTGTTCTCCGGGATGCTCAAGCGCACCGCGGTGAAACTGTCGAAGATCTGCAACGACCTACGCCTGCTGTCCAGCGGGCCGCGCACCGGGATCAACGAGATCAACCTGCCGCCGCGTCAGCCGGGCAGCTCGATCATGCCCGGCAAGGTTAACCCGGTCATTCCCGAGGCCGTCAACCAGGTGGCATTCGAGATCATCGGCAACGACCTGGCGCTGACCATGGCCGCCGAGGGCGGACAATTGCAGCTCAATGTCATGGAACCGCTGATCGTCTACAAGATCTTTGATTCGATCCGCTTGCTGACCCGGGCCATGGACATGCTGCGCGAACACTGCGTGGTGGGCATCACCGCCAATGTCGAGCGCTGCCAGATGTTGGTGGAACAGAGCATCGGCCTGATCACTGCGCTGAACCCCTACATCGGTTACGAAAACGCCACACGCATCGCCAAGCTGGCCTTGGACAGCGGTCGTGGTGTGCTGGAACTGGTTCGCGAGGAAGGCTTGCTCGATGAAGCCCTGCTCGCCGAAATCCTCAAACCTGTAAACATGATCGCGCCACGCCTGGCGCCGCTGAATTAATCAAAATGGAGATTCCCATGCTTCCCCCCTCGCGCGCGCGCAACGTCGTACCCATGACCAGCGCAGTCCAGCCGCCAGCACGCTTCATGCCCATGCGGGGCGCCTTCACCACCCACAAGGCCTACCGCCCGGCCCCGGTCGGCACGCCGCAGGCCTGATTCCAGACTGCGCGAGGAGCACACCTTTTAGCGAGCAGTCATTTTGCCTGCTCGCCCCTTGTAGATCGCTCATTGACGGGCCAGCATGCGTGCATTCACCTTGCCTGGATGCCGCCATGAACCCTGCCCGCGATTCCCTGCTGATCCTTTATACCGGCGGCACCATTGGCATGCAGATGAGCGCTGCGGGCCTTGCTCCGGCGTCCGGTTTCGAAGAGCGCCTGCGCGTCGAGCAGGCCGTGCATTCCGAATGCCGACTCCCAGACTGGCGGTTTCAAGAGCTGAGCCCGCCAATCGACAGCGCCAACATCACCCAGGCCCACTGGCTGGCCATGCGTGACGCCATCGTCAGCGCAGTCGAGCGCGACGGCTGTACGGGCGTGCTGGTCCTGCACGGCACCGACACCCTGGCCTATACCGCGGCTGCCTTGAGTTTTCTGCTCCTCGGCTTACCGGTGCCGGTGTTGCTGACCGGCTCGATGCTGCCGGCGGGCGTTGAGGGCAGTGACGCCTGGGGCAACCTGTTCGGCGCTCTTACACTGCTGGAACAGGGCATGACTCCGGGCGTGCAGGTGTTTTTTCATGGCCGCGTGCTGCATGGCGCGCGGGTCAACAAGCGCAACAGCCAAGCCTTCGACGCCTTTGCTGAGGCCCTGCGCGGAGTACCCGCGGCGCCCTGCATCAGCGTGCCGGCTGCGCTGGATTACCGGGTTGTGCGCCGCAACGTGAACCTCGCCGTGCTGCCGTTGTTCCCCGGTCTGCGCGCCGAACACCTGCAGGCGCTGCTGGGCAGTGGCGTGCAGGGTCTACTGCTGGAATGTTTTGGCAGCGGCACCGGACCGTCTGACAATCAACCCCTGCTGGACGCACTGCGCGATGCCCACCAACGGGGCGTGGTGCTGGCGGCCATCAGCCAATGCACCGAGGGCCGAGTGACCCTCGACACCTATGCCGCGGGCAGCCAACTGGCGGCTTGTGGCGTGATCAGTGGCGGGGCCATGACCCGCGAAGCGGCGCTGGGCAAGCTGTTCGCCCTGCTCGGCGCAGGACTTGAGCAGGCCGAAGCGGAGCGCTGGTTTACCCGGGATCTGTGTGGCGAACGTGCCGGCTAACCCGCCCGCCGCCCGGCCTTCTTGTCAGTTTGGCCGAACGGCAATTGCGCGGCAGGCGCGGCGCATTGCAGGATAAGCCCCTCTGTTGGAGGTGACTGCTCATGCCCACCCGTCTTGCCGTCGAAATCGGTCCGGTTGGCGACGCCGACCATGATGCCTGGCTACCGCTGTGGCAGGGTTATCAGCGCTTTTACATGACCGAGATTCCAGCCGAGGTCAGCGCCACCAACTGGCGGCGCTTTCTCGATCCGGCCGATCCGTTGCACGCCGCGCTGGCCTGGGCCGATGGCCAAGCCGTGGGGCTGGTGCACTGGCTGTATCACCGCTCCAGCTGGACCATCGGTGACTATTGCTACCTGGAAGACCTGTACATTGCCCGCGACCTGCGAGGACAGGGCGTTGGTCGCCAACTGATCGACTATGTCGAGGCCGCTGCTCGCGATAGCGGCTGCAGCAAGCTGTACTGGCTGACCCATGAAACCAACACCATGGCCATGCGTTTGTATGCGCGAGTAGCCGAGCGTAGCGGCTTTGTGCAGTACGCCAAGGCGTTGTAGCAAGAGCCCAGAAACAACGGGTGATCTCGCCGCAGGTACTCGCAGAGCTTCGGCCAGCCAAAAAAAAGGGGAGCATCATGCTCCCCAAGAGGTAATCGTTTAAAAAAGGATGAATCAGCCCTCGATCTCGATCAGCGTCTCGCCCGGGTTGACGCGGTCGCCCTTGGCCACGTGCACGGCCTTGACGGTGCCGGCGATCGGCGCCTGCACTTCGGTTTCCATCTTCATGGCCTCGGCGATCAGCAGCGGCTGGCCCGCCTTGACTGTGTCGCCTTCCTTGACCAGTACCTCGACGATGTTGCCCGGCATGTTGGTGCTGACGTCACCCGGCGCGCTGGCCGGTTTGCGCTGGCCGGGCGCGCCGGCCACGAAGGTGTTGAGCGGCTCGAACACCACTTCCTCGGGCATGCCGTCGATGGACAGGAAGAAGTGGCGTTTGCCCTCACCCTTGACGCCCACGCCGGTAATATCCACGCGGTAGCTTTCACCGTGCACATCGATGACGAACTCGGTTGGCACGCCTTCCTCGCTGGGGGCAGCACCCTTGCCGTTGGGAATGGGCAGCAGGACTTCTGGCGTGAGGGTGCCGGCAACACGCTCTTCGAGAAACTTACGTCCGATGTCCGGGAACATCGCGAAGGTCAGCACATCCTCCTCGCTGTGGGCCAGGCTGCCGATTTCCTCGCGCAGACGCGCCAGCTCGGGTTTGAGCAGGTCGGCTGGGCGCACGTCGATGAGCTCTTCACTGCCGATCGCCTGCTGGCGCAGCTGTTCATTGATCTGCCCGGCGGCCTTGCCGTAACCGCCCTGCAGGTACAGCTTCACCTCGTTGGTGATGGTCTTGTAGCGTTCGCCCGCCAGCACGTTGAAGAACGCCTGGGTGCCAACGATCTGTGAGGTCGGGGTAACCAGCGGCGGGTAGCCCAGGTCTTTACGCACCTTGGGAATTTCCGCCATCACTTCGTCCATGCGGTGCAGCGCGCCCTGCTCCTTGAGCTGGTTGGCCAGGTTGGAAATCATCCCGCCCGGTACCTGGTTGACTTGCACACGGGTGTCGACCCCGGTGAATTCACTTTCGAATTGGTGGTACTTCTTGCGCACGGCATAGAAGTACAGGCCGATCTCCTGCAGCAGCTCTAGATCCAGACCCGTGTCGTATTCGCTGCCCTTGAGCGCGGCAACCATCGACTCGGTGCCCGGGTGACTGGTGCCCCAGGCCAGGCTGGAGATCGCCGTATCGATGCGATCGGCGCCATTTTCGATGGCCTTCATCTGGCACATGCTGGCGACACCGGCGGTGTCGTGGGAGTGCACCACCACCTCCAGGTGTGGCAGAGCTTCCTTGAGGGCCTTGACCAGCGTACCGGTGGCGTACGGGGTGAGCAGACCGGCCATGTCCTTGATGGCAATGGAATCGACGCCCATCGCCGCCATCTGCCGCGCCTGTTGGACGAAGGCTTCGTTGGTGTGTACCGGGCTGGTGGTGTAGCAGATGGTGCCCTGGGCATGCTTGCCGGCGGCCTTTACCGCTTCGATGGCCACGCGCAGATTACGCACATCGTTCATGGCATCGAAGATGCGGAACACGTCGATGCCGTTATCCGCCGCCTTGGCAACGAAGGCCCGTACCACGTCATCGCTGTAGTGCCGGTAGCCGACCAGGTTCTGTCCGCGCAGGAGCATTTGCAAACGGGTATTGGGCAGGGCAGCGCGCAGCTGACGCAGACGCTCCCAAGGGTCTTCCTTGAGGAAGCGCACACAGGCATCGAAGGTGGCGCCGCCCCACACTTCCAGCGACCAGTAACCGACCTGATCGAGCTTCGGGCAGATCGGCAGCATGTCTTCGGTGCGCATGCGCGTTGCCAGCAGAGACTGGTGGGCATCACGCAGGACGGTATCGGTAACGGAGATTCGTTTGCTCATGGTGTGTTCCTCACAGGCCTGCGTGGGCGGCAATGGCGGCGGCAATGGCCAGGGCCAGTTCGCCCGGCTTGCGTTTGATCGAGTAGTTCAGCAGTTCAGGGTGTTCGTCGACGAAACTGGTATTGAAATGTCCGCTGCGAAAATCCGCGTTGGCGAGAATCTGCTGATAATAGGTGGCGGTGGTTTTCACCCCCTGCACGCGCATGTCGTCCAGCGCCCGCGAGCCTCGCGCCACCGCTTCTTCCCAGGTCAATGCCCAGACCACCAGCTTCAGGCACATCGAATCGTAAAATGGCGGAATGGTGTAACCGGTGTAGATCGCCGTGTCAGTACGCACGCCGGGGCCACCGGGGGCGTAGTAGCGGGTGATCTTGCCGAAGCTGGGCAGGAAGTTGTTGCGCGGGTCCTCGGCGTTGATGCGGAACTGTAAGGCGAAACCGCGGTACTGGATGTCTTCCTGCTGCACGGACAGCGGCAGCCCCGACGCGATACGAATTTGCTCTCGCACGATGTCGATGCCGGTGATTTCTTCGGTGATGGTGTGTTCCACCTGGACGCGGGTGTTCATTTCCATGAAATACACCTCACCGTCGGCGAGCAGGAATTCCACAGTGCCGGCGTTTTCATAGCCCACCGCCTTGGCGGCGCGCACCGCCAGGTCGCCGATATAGGCGCGCTGCTCTGGCGTCAGCTGGGGGCTGGGGGCGATTTCGATGAGTTTCTGGTTGCGCCGCTGGATCGAGCAGTCGCGCTCGAACAGATGCACGGTATTGCCGAAGCTGTCGGCGAGGATCTGCGACTCGATATGCTTGGGATTGACGATGCACTTCTCGAGGAACACCTCGGCATTGCCAAAGGCCTTGGTTGCTTCGGAGATTACCCGCGGGTACGCGTGCTCCAGCTCCTCACGGCTGTTGCAGCGACGAATGCCTCGGCCACCGCCACCAGAGGTGGCCTTGAGCATGACCGGGTAACCCAGACGCTCGGCTTCCTGCAGCGCCTGGGCCAAGTCGACGACGTTGCCTTCGGTGCCGGGCGTGACCGGCACACCCGCCTTGATCATGCTGCGCCGCGCTTCGGTCTTGTCGCCCATGCGGCGAATCACCTCGGCGCTGGGACCGATGAATTTGATCCCACGCTCGGCGCAGATCTCTGCAAGTTCGGGGTTTTCAGACAGAAAGCCGTAGCCCGGATGCAGCGCGTCACAACCCGTGTCCACCGCCAGGTTGACCAGCTTGCGCGGGCTCAGGTAGCCACTCAGCGGATCCTCGCCAATGTTGTAGGACTCATCGGCACGCTTGACGTGTAGCGCATGGCGGTCGGCCTCAGAATAGACCGCCACGGAGCGGATGCCCATCTCG
The DNA here is from genome assembly GCF_052245235.1 of Pseudomonas sp. B392_1p. Lineage (NCBI taxonomy): Bacteria > Pseudomonadati > Pseudomonadota > Gammaproteobacteria > Pseudomonadales > Pseudomonadaceae > Pseudomonas > Pseudomonas sp. B392_1p. The sequence continues at coordinate 164,600 of NZ_JBQPXM010000001.1, read as the reverse complement.
GCACAGGCCCGCACGATGCGGACAGCGATTTCGCCGCGGTTGGCTATCAGGATTTTCTTGATCACGTGTGTTGTCCTCGACCCGTGAACTGGCGACCCCTGGCGGGGCGGTGATGGGTTTCACCCTACGCCTGCACACCTGATTAATGAAAATCAATATTTGTTTGAATCGCGATAAGTAAAAGCTTATACGTTAGGCGGCAATGCACCGACAGCTCCCTGTCCATGGGCACTCGAGACTCGACAACCTGCTTCAAGGCGACCGAAGGTCAGGAGAAATATATGCGCAAATCGCTGTTGCGTATGACGCTGCGGCAAATGACGGTATTTCGCGCAGTCTGCGACAACCGATCTTACAGCCGCGCCGCCGAGGAAATGGCCCTGACCCAACCGGCGGTGAGCCTGCAGATTCGCCAGCTTGAAGAGCTGATCGGCCAGCCCTTGTTCGAATATGTCGGCAAGAAGCTGTACATGACCGACGCCGCCGAGGCGTTGCAGCATGCCTGCCTGGATATCTTCGGTCGCCTGGAAAACCTCGACATGCAGCTTTCGGAGCTACAAGGTTCGCTCCAGGGACAACTGCGCCTCGCGGTGGAGTCCAGCGCCAAATACTTCATCCCCCACCTGTTCGCCGCCTTTCGCCAGAGCTACCCAGAGGTGAGCCTGCAACTGGCCGTGGTCAATCATGCCCAGGCGATCAAGCGCCTGAGCATCAACCGTGACGACCTGCTGATCATGGCCATGGTGCCGACCGGCATGGAGCTGGAGTTCTTCCCGTTTCTGGACAACGCGATCATCGCTGTGGCGCGCCCCGACCATCCCTTGCTGCGCCGGGGTCCCCTGCAGCTTCAGGACCTGACCGCCTACCCGCTGTTGCTGCGCGAGGCTGGCTCCGGCACCCGGCAGGCCACCCAGGAGTATTGCCATCAGAAACGCGCGCACTTCCCGCAGACACTGGAAATCGGTTCCCTGGAAGGCCAGCGCGAAGGGGTGATCGCCGGCCTTGGCCTGGCCCTGCTGCCGCGCCACGCGGTGCGCCGTGAACTGGACGGCGGCGCATTGGTGGAACTGCCAGTCGCCGAACTGCCGCTGATGCGCAGCTGGTGCGTGGTGCATCCACGCGGCAAGCACCTGTCGCCGGTCGCGCAAACCTTCTTCGAGTTCGTCCGCCAGCAGCGCAGCCAGATCGGCGAGCTGGTGGGTCGCTTTCAGGCGCTGCAGCCTGGGCCGGTGGATTAACGAGAGGAATACAGGAAATCGGCCAAGCCCACGCTGAGCCGGCGCTGCTCCCAGTACTCTTCAATGGCCCGCCGGTAACGCATGCGGCGCTGGTCTTCGAGCCGGCGGCGGGCCTTGGTATCCAGCGGGTGCGGATAGTGGAGAGATTGACAGGACATGGCGGCACTCCCAGCACAATGCGGAAGTTGCACCCTGACAAGCCTGCATGACGCTTTGAGGGCAGGACGATAACGATGCGGTGACGCCCGCTCAGTCCTCCTGAGCTTTCACCGCTTTAGGCGACAGACGCAGGGTACGCAGGCTGCGTTTGACGCTCTTCAGGTGATTGACCAGGTCCGGGCCCCGAGCCATGGCAACGCCCATGGCCAGCACGTCGATCACCACCAGGTGAGCGATGCGCGAGGTCAGCGGCGTATAGATCTCGGTGTCTTCCTGCACGTCGATGGCCAGGTTGACGTCGGCCAGTTCGGCCAGCGGCGTCTGTCCAGGGCACAGCGTGATCAGCGTGGCGCCGCTTTCGCGCACCAGATTCGCGGTGGTCAGCAGGTCCTTGGAGCGCCCGGACTGGGAAATGCAGATCGCTACATCACCGGGCTTCAGGGTCACCGCAGACATCGCCTGCATATGCGGATCGGAATACGCCGCGGCGGTGAGCAGCAGGCGGAAGAATTTGTGCTGAGCATCGGCGGCTACCGCGCCGGAGGCGCCAAAGCCGTAGAACTCCACACGCCGCGCCTGGGCACAGGCCGCAATGGCGCGCTCCAGCGCCTGCGTATCGAGCCGTTCGCGCACTTCCATCAGGGTATGCAGGGTGGTGTCGAAGATCTTCAGGCTGAAGTCGGCGATCGAGTCGTTCTCGGTGATGGCGAACTGACCGAAACTGGCGCCAGCGGCCAGACTCTGCGCCAGTTTCAGCTTGAGGTCCTGGAAGCCGTTGCAGCCAATGGCCCGACAGAAGCGCACTATGGTCGGCTCACTGACGCCCACGGCGTGGGCCAGATCGGCCATCGAGCTGTGCATCACCACTGCGGGATCGACCAGAACATGTTCAGCGACCTTGAGTTCGGATTTACGCAGCAGGTGACGGGATTGAGCGATGTGTTGCAACAGATTCACGGGCAAGACTCGGTTATGATCGGCACCAGCCGGGTTGTAGTGGTTTTGTAGTTATACTACAAGACACATCGCCCGCCCAGTAAACCGACTTTGGGAGCGCGTGTGGTGATCCCTCCTTGCGATATGCTGGTTTTTGGCGGCACAGGTGATCTCGCCCTGCACAAGTTGCTGCCGGCGCTCTATCATTTGCACCGCGATGGCCGTCTGCCTAAAGACATGCGCATCCTGGCATTGGCACGCAAATCCTTGAGCCGCGCGGCCTACCAGGCGTTGGCCGAGCGCCATTGCCGCGCCCAGGTGGCGCGTGCCGATTTTGATGCCGACACCTGGCAGCGCTTTGCCGAGCGACTCGACTACCTGGCCATGGATGCAGGTCAGAGTGCTGACTACGGCCGCCTGGCACGTCATTTAGGGCAGTCCTGCCAACGTGGGCGCATCTACTACATGGCTACTGCCCCGGACCTGTTCGAGGATATTGCCGCCTCGCTGGGCACCGCAGGGCTGGTCACCGAGGACAGCCGGATCGTGCTGGAAAAACCCATCGGCCATTCGCTGGCATCGGCCCAGGCGATTAACGCCGCCATTGGCGCCGCCTTTGCCGAACCGCAGATTTTTCGTATCGACCATTACCTGGGCAAGGAAACCGTCCAGAACCTCATGGCGCTGCGCTTTGCCAATGCCCTGTTCGAGCCGGTGTGGCGTGCCGGGCACATCGACCATGTACAGATCAGTGTCTGTGAAACCCTCGGCGTGGAAAATCGCGGCGCTTATTACGACCGCGCCGGCGCAATGCGTGACATGGTGCAGAACCATCTGCTTCAACTTCTGTGCCTGGTGGCCATGGAAGCCCCGGTGCGGTTCGATGCCGAAGCGGTGCGCAACGAGAAGGTGAAGATTCTCGAAGCGCTCAAGCCCATCCAGGGGCTCGACGTCCGAGACAAGACGGTGCGCGGTCAATACGGCGCCGGGCGGATTGGCGGGCATGACGTGCCCGCCTATTACTTCGAGAAAAATGTAGATAACGACAGCGACACCGAAACCTTTGTTGCGCTGCAGGCGGAAATCGACAACTGGCGCTGGGCCGGCGTGCCTTTCTATCTGCGCACCGGCAAGCGCTTGGCGAAAAAAACCTCGGAAATCGTCATCCAGTTCAAACCGGTGCCCCATCACCTGTTCAAGGGCGATGAAGCCAACCGGCTGCTGATTCGCCTGCAGCCGGAGGAGCGCATCAGCCTGCAACTGATGGCCAAGACGCCGGGCAAGGGCATGCACCTGGAGCCGGTTGAACTGGATCTCAATCTAGCCCAGGCCTTCCAGCAGCGACGCTGGGATGCCTATGAGCGCTTGCTGCTCGATGTGATCGAAGGCGACTCGACCCTGTTCATGCGCCGCGATGAAGTAGAAGCCGCTTGGCAGTGGATCGACCCGATCCTGCAGGGTTGGCAGCAGCATTACCAGAGCCCGCGCAGCTACCCGGCCGGCAGCAGCGGTCCGGAACAGGCCCACAGCCTGCTGGAGCTGGGCGGGCGCGAATGGTTGGGCTAGCACATCCATTTAATAATCACGCGCGTGCCGCAAACCGTAACGAGAACTCAGTTAGCGCTATACCCGCCTGTTTTTTGTCCGGCTGCGCTCAGCGTGAAGCACTTTCTACCCGTCACCGTTCACCGCGCCTTGTTGTGAACTGTAGCGCAACAATCTCACCCTGATACCAAGGCGCAGCCCCTTGCTGGTACGGTTCGTTTGGCCCACGCTAGGCTTCAGGGGTGCGGGCGACCATAGGCTAATATCCAGAGCAAAAAAAATCCTATTAGCATATGAGGTTCTAAAAAGAGCAGCCGGGCTTAACTCCCATAACGAGGTGCATAAATGCTCATTTTCTTTGCCAGCCTTGCCATACTTTTACTCGGCTACAAGTTCTACAGCCCATTTGTTGAAAAACAAGCGGGTATAGACCCAACAGCCATAACACCTCAACAACGCTTGCATGATGGTGTTGACTACGTTCCCATCAGCCCCGCGCGGGCTTTTTTGATTCAGTTTTTGAACATCGCCGGGATTGGTCCCATTTTCGGCCCTATTCTTGGGGCCCTGTACGGTCCGATCGCGCTGGTCTGGATTGTCATAGGCAACGTGATCGGCGGTGCGGTGCACGACTATTTTTCTGGCGTCATGAGCCTCAAGGAAAACGGCAAAAGTCTGCCGGAGATTGCAGGCAACTATTACAACGTGATTTTCAAAGGCTTCATGCTGGTCTTCACCTGCATGTTGTTGTTTTTTGTGGGTGTGGTTTTCATCATGAGTCCGGCGGGGCTGCTGAGTAACCTGTCGTATTTCGAGGGCACATTACTGGCGGGCAATACGTTCTGGGTATTGGTCATTCTGGCCTACTATTTCTTCGCGACCTTGCTGCCCATCAATAAGATCATCACCAAACTGTATCCGCTGTTTGGTTTGCTGATGATCGTGATGACCAGCCTGGTTGCTCTGGCGGTGCTGTGGGAAGCTCCCCACTTGCCCCAGATCACTGGTATTTTTTCCTATTTCAGCGGCGATCATGCGCATGATTTCCTGGTTCCCAACCCTGATGGCTTGCCTGTATGGCCGTTGCTGTTCCTGACGATCACCTGCGGCGCTATTAGCGGTTTCCACTCCACGCAGTCCCCGATGATCGCCCGCTGTCTCACCAATGAGAAATATGCTCGTCCGGTGTTTTATGGCGCGATGATGTGCGAAGGCATCGTCGCTTGCGTCTGGGCAACTGCCGGGATCGCCACGTTCCCCGGCGGTTATGTAGAACTAAAAGCCATGCTGGCCCAGGGAGGACCGGGTTTGGTGGTTAATCATATCGCCACCAGTTACCTGGGCGTCTTCGGTGGTGTTATGGCGATCCTGGCGGTGGCCATCTTCCCGATCACCTCCGGCGATACCGCATTCCGCTCGCTGCGCCTGACGATTACCGATGCATTCAATATCAGCCAGTCCGCCATGCACAGACTGGCTCTGGCGGCGCCGCTGCTGGGCGTGGCGTATCTGATGACGTTCCTGGACTTCTCGCTGATCTGGCGCTACTTCGCCTTCTCCAACATGCTGCTGTCGACCAGCGTGCTGTGGCTGGCAACCAAGTATTTGTTGGACAGGGGCAGCTTCCACTGGATCGTCAGTATTCCCGCCGTTATCGGTACTTCTATAACCATTTCTTATATCGCGACGGCCGGTATTGGCTTCAGCTTGCCGATGACCTACGCCAAACCGATAGGTATCCTGATCGCCATAGCGTGCCTCATCGGCGTTGTCATTCAGCATAACCGGAACAATGCCAACGCTTATGCGGGGCCGGAAGTGTAATCCGCCGAGAACACTCGGCAGCACTCACCGGGCACACGGGGCGAACTCGAAAGAGTTCAGGCCCCGCTGTGCTTAATAGGGCATGACGCAGGGCGAGCGGCGTTTCTGGGTTCACGCATTTGTAGCAAATCAAGCACGGTATCCTCGACTCAGCGACCGCTTGTTGCGACCCACCTTCGGAATGCAACAGGCCGTTGAAAAGCGTAGGCGAGGCAGCCCAGACGAGACGCAACGCAGTAACAACCGCGCGATTCGATCAGAGCATCATGCTGGCGATGCCCAAGGCCTGCAGGCAACAGTAGCAAAGCGACAGACGCGCGCCGCCCGACAAGCGCGTATGGCGGCGCCGTGACGGTCCGCGCACCCTGCGCCAGAACGTGCTTTACCGTAGAATCCCCCACGTTTTGTCCGCCATCTGGGTTTCTTGCCATGTCCAGCGTCTTTCGCCCCGAACTGCTTTCTCCCGCAGGGACCCTCAGGTCCATGCGCTACGCCTTCGCCTATGGCGCCGACGCGGTTTATGCCGGCCAGCCGCGCTACAGCCTGCGGGTGCGCAACAACGAGTTCGATCACGCCAACCTGGCGCTGGGCATCAATGAAGCACATGCGCAGGGCAAGCAATTTTACGTGGTGGTCAACATCGCACCGCACAACGCCAAGTTGAAGACCTTCATCAAAGACCTTGAGCCGGTGATCGCCATGGGGCCGGATGCGCTGATCATGTCCGACCCGGGCCTGATCATGCTGGTGCGCGAGCATTTCCCGCAGATGAACGTGCACCTCTCGGTGCAAGCCAATGCGGTGAACTGGGCCAGCGTCGAGTTCTGGCGTCAGCAGGGCCTGACCCGGGCGATCCTGTCCCGTGAGTTGTCGCTGGAGGAAATCGGCGAGATCCGCGAAAGAGTGCCCGGTATGGAGCTGGAAGTCTTCGTCCATGGCGCGCTGTGCATGGCCTATTCCGGCCGCTGCCTGCTGTCGGGCTACATCAACAAGCGCGACCCCAACCAGGGCAGCTGCACCAATGCCTGCCGCTGGGAATACAAGGCCCACGAGGCCAAGGAAAACGAGCTGGGCGAGGTGGTCCACCAATACGAACCGATTGCCGTGCAGGCCGTGGAACCAACCCTGGGCGCGGGTGCGCCCACCGACGAGTTGTTCCTGCTGGAAGATGTCAGCCGCCCCGGCGAGTTCATGGAAGTCAGCGAGGACGAGCACGGCACCTACATCATGAATTCCAAGGACCTGCGCGCCGTGCAGCACGTCGAGCGCCTGGTGAAGATGGGCGTGCATTCGCTGAAGCTGGAAGGGCGCACCAAGAGCCACTACTACGTGGCGCGCACCGCCCAGGTGTACCGCAAGGCTATCGATGACGCGGTGGCCGGTCGGCCGTTCGACAAGTCGCTGATGGATACCCTGGAATCCCTGGCTCATCGCGGCTACACCGAGGGCTTCCTGCGCCGCCACGTACACGATGAATACCAGAACTACGAGCGCGGCTTCTCGCTGTCCGAACGCCAGCAGTTTGTCGGCGAACTGACCGGCGAGCGAAAAAACGGCCTGGCCGAGGTCAAGGTAAAGAACCGCTTTGCAGTCGGCGACCGTCTGGAATTGATGACGCCGCACGGCAATTTGAATTTTCAGCTCGAAGCCCTGGCCAACCAGCACGGCGAACAGCGCGACGTGGCGCCGGGCGACGGCCACACCCTGTACATTCCGGTGCCCGAGGAAATCGATTTGCAGTACGCCCTGCTGATGCGCGAACTGCAGGCCAGCCCGGCTCGCCGCTGAGACTGCGCGCAGCCGGTCAGCTCGGTACGGCAGGCTGCGCGCGGAGCGAATCGAGAACCAGCAGCTTTGCCCGCAACCGCTCCGGCAAATGCTCGCGCAACGCACCGCCGCTTTTTTCCATCAGCAAGGGCAGCAGCGCGACCAGCGTTTCCAGCGTCAATCCACTGCAGACATTGCCCTGTCGTGCCAACGGCAGGCCGCTGAGCACCTCGGCGGCCAGGACGAAACTGTCGGTACTGGCCGCGGCTTCGGTGAGGGTGCGCAAATAGCCGGCCGACAAACCGCGCAAACTCTGCATGATCAGCTGCATATCGCCCATATGTCGGGCGATATGCAGGATGGCCGTGGGGTCATTGAGCCCTAGAATCATCAACTTGAGCTGGTGCGCAGTGAGGCATTCGGCATAGCGCGCGGCCGTGGCGAACTGTTTGTCGGCGCACAGTTGGCGGGCAACCCGCAGGTGCAACTCGTCAGGCAGGCTGCGATAGGTGTTGAGAATCGCGCGAGGATCGAGATGCTGGGTCACCTGTGCGGCGAAGTCGCTGGGCAGGGCGATGATCAGTGGGCGTAACTGACTGTCCGGCAGATGCGGAGCCAACCAGGCGGTGCGTTGCGCGCCAAGCCGACGCAACAACATGACCTTGAGTTCCAGCGGAGCCAGGCCTTGCCAGGCCAACAAAGTCCGCCATCCGAAACCAAGCGTGGCACGCGTATCCATGCGTGAGTCCTTTGTCGGGGAGTCCAGGCTTTAGAATGGCACGGCGCCAGCATTTGTGCCGCCTAACTTTGCGCCGGCGCCCCTGAGCTCACGACTACGCCATGCTCGGCGAGGCTACGTGTGCGCGCAGAACTCGTACGAAATCCAGCGCCTCGATCGGTCGGCTGATCAGGTAGCCCTGGATTTCATCGCAGCCCTGCAGCCTGAGGAAGTCCAGTTGATCCTGGGTTTCGACCCCCTCGGCCACCACCTTGAGTTCCAGGTTGTGGGCCAGGGCAATGATCGCCCGCGTAATCGCGGCGTCCTCGCCGCCCTGGGACAAGTCGCGGATAAAGGTCTGGTCGATTTTCACGTAATCGACTGGAAAGCGTTTGAGGTAGCTGAGTGACGAATAGCCCGTGCCGAAATCATCGATGGCCAGCTTGATGCCCAGAGCATGCAATTGATGCAAGGTGGCGATGACGCTTTCGACGTTGTCGAGCAGCTGGCTTTCCGTCAGCTCCAGTTCCAGTAGCCGAGCCGGCAGGTGGGTTTCTTCCAGCACCTGGCGGACGATGCTGGTCAGATTGCCCTGACGCACCTGATGAACAGAAACATTCACCGACACGCGCACATCCAGCCCCTGCTGATGCCAGGCATAGGCTTGGTTGACCGCCTGACGCAGCACGAACTCGCCAATGGCGCCGATCAAGCCGGTTTCCTCCGCCAGGGAAATGAACTCGCCGGGGCCCACCAGGCCACGTTGCGGGTGCCGCCAGCGCACCAGCGCTTCGGCTCCCCCAATACTGTCATCGGCCAGATTCAGCTTGGGCTGATAAAACACTTCCAACTCGCCATTCTCGATGCCTTTGCGCAACTGCGTTTCCAGTTGCAGGCGCTCAAGAGTCGTGACCTGCAAATTGTCGGTGTAGAACTGGAAGCAGTTCCCGCCCAGGTGCTTGGCATGCTGCATGGCCATATTCGCCTGGCTGATCAGCGGCGACAATTCACGGCCGTTATCCGGAAACAGGCTGATGCCGATGGAAGCGCTGACCACCAGTTCGTGGCCATCGATAGTCAGCGGTTTGCGCACTGTGGCAAGCAGGTTGCTGGCCAGCCGGGCCAGAGTCGCCAGGCTCGGATAACCATCGACAATGAGCGCGTATTCATCACTGCTCAAGCGCGACACCGTATCCGCTTCCGGTACCGCCTGGGTCAGGCGCTGGGCCATCCGGCGCAGCAGTTGGTCGGCGATGTCATGACCCAGGCTGTCGTTAAGGACCTTGAAACGATCCAGGTCGACATGCAGCAGGGCCAGACGGCTCGCCGCAGAGCGCGAACGCTGAATCGCGTCGTGCAGACGTTCGCGGAATAGGGTGCGATTGGCCAATCCGGTCAGGTTGTCGTAGTGAGCGAGGTAACGCAGGCGCTCTTCCGTCTGGTGGCGCGTGGTGAGGTCGGCGAAGAAACCCACCACTTGGGCGATACGCCCTTGCCGGTCGCGTACCGTGTTGAGCTGCAGCCATTGCGGATACAACTCGCCGTTCTTGCGGGTTTCCATCAGTTCGCCCTGCCAGCGGCCATGCTGCATTAGATGCTCATGGATCTGCTGGTATTGGAGACGCGCCTCATGGGTGCTGATCAGGCGAATCACGCTCTGGCCGAGGACTTCCTCGCGGCGATATCCGGTCATCTCGCTGAAGGCCTGATTGACCGCCAGCACATGGTACTGGGCATCCAGAATCACGATGCCCTCGCTGGCCGCTTCGAATACCGTGCCGGCCAGGCGCTGTTCTTCCTCGCGATGCTTGCGTGCGCTGATGTTGCGCCGGGTGCCGAGCATGCGCTGCACCCGACCGCGGGCATCGCGCTCCATGGCCCGGCCACGATCCTCGACCCACACCCAATGACCATCGGCATGGCGCACGCGGTATTCGACCGCGTAGCCGTCGGTGCGCCCGCGCAAGTGCGCGGTCAAGGCACGCAGCAATAAGGGTCGATCCTTGGGATGCAGCAGCGGACGCAAATCTTTGCGCATGTTCAGCGTGCCGCTCTGCGGCAGGCCGAACAGCTCCTGCAGTTTCGAGTGATGCACCGCGTCGGTGCGCAGGTCCCAGTCCCATAGCCCCAGCTCGCTGGCTTCCAGGGCCATGGCCAGGCGCGCCTGGCTCTTGCCCAACGCATAGGTGGCCTCGTCCAGCTCGCGGGTACGTTCGCTGACGTGCGCTTCCAACTGGTCATGGGCACTGCGCAGGCTGCGCTCGGCCAGTCGGCGCTGCTCGACTTCGCGTGACAGTTTGCGATTAAGGGCTTCGGCCTGCCGTTTGGCCTCTTCTTGCCGCTCCAGCAACGCCTGGTTGTGGAAACGCTGGATCAGGCTGCGCTGCACCAGTCGGTTAACCTGCCAGGCCACCACCAGCATCGCGACCAGCAGAATCAGACACAGCTTGCCCCAGCCTTGCTGCATCTCGTGTTCGCTGAACATCAGATAGACCATTGACGGCAGCAGGCAGGGCAGAACAAAACTGAGCAGTGCCGCGAAGCTGACGGCATACGCAGCGGAAGCGCAAGCCACCGACGCGGCAATCAGACCGTACACCGGCACTTGCTGGTAGAAGCTGTCGGCGGGAACGAGAAAGATGACGGCAAAACTCAGGGTCACACCGGAGGCGCCGGCCCCGAGCAGGAACATGCGGTGCCAGTAGTTTTCTGCCTGGCGTATCGCCGGAGCCCGATCGAAGGCGCGCATCTGCAGCAGACGCAATGTCGCCAAGGCGCTGAGCCAGACCAGCCAGCCAATCAGGAGCAGCTTGTGTTCCTGGTTCCACAGCAAGAATGCGCACGCAATGCCACACAGCAGCATGAACAGCGTCGGCAGGCGAGATCCCGCATACAACAGACGCGTTTTCTCGATACCGATGGGAGTAGCGTAATGCTGCTCGATGGCCTGGCCCGAAAGCGATGCCGAGAGCGGTAGAACAGTGGTGATAGGAGCGGTCATAGGCGCTTTTCGAATAATTGGTTGCCTAGGCTTCGCCGAGCATACCCGAGCCCACGACGATGCCCAACACTACAAACAGTCTATTAGTACTGAATCCTGGTAATGGGCGTTATACCGGCACTGAGCGACTATTTTGCACGAATAGCCTCTCCGGTCAGCGCGACGGTTTGCCCCGTCAAGCGCACACCCCTAGAATGCCGCGATGCACGATGACCTCTCCTTATTACTGAACTCCCTCAACGATGCTCAACGCCAGGCCGTAGCGGCCCCGCGCGGGCGTCAACTGGTGCTGGCCGGTGCCGGCTCGGGCAAGACTCGCGTGCTGGTGCACCGGATTGCCTGGCTGATCCAGGTCGAGCACGCCTCTGCGCACTCGATTCTGTCGGTGACCTTTACCAACAAGGCCGCCGCCGAGATGCGCCAGCGCATCGAACAACTGCTCGGCCTGAATCCGGCGGGCATGTGGGTCGGCACCTTCCACGGCCTGGCGCACCGCCTGCTACGCGCCCATTGGCAGGAAGCTGGTCTGGCGCAGAATTTCCAGATCCTCGATTCCGATGATCAGCAGCGCCTGGTCAAGCGGGTGATCCGCGAACTGGGTCTGGACGACAACAAGTGGCCGGCCCGTCAGGCGCAGTGGTTCATTAACGGCCAGAAGGACGAGGGCCTGCGCCCCCAGCACATTCAAGCCAGTGGCGACCTGTTCCTGGCCACCATGCGCACCATCTACGAAGCCTACGAATCGGCCTGCGCGCGCGCCGGGGTCATCGACTTCTCCGAGTTGCTGCTACGCGCGCTGGACCTGTGGCGCGATCAGCCCGGTCTGCTGGCCCATTACCAGAAGCGTTTCCGGCACGTCCTGGTCGACGAATTCCAGGACACCAACGCCGTCCAATACGCCTGGCTGCGCCTGCTTGCCCAAGGCGGCGACAGCCTGATGGTGGTCGGCGATGACGACCAGTCGATCTACGGCTGGCGTGGCGCGAAAATCGAGAACCTGCACCAGTACAGCCAGGATTTCCCTGACGTCGACACCGTGCGCCTGGAACAGAACTACCGCTCCACCGCCACCATTCTCAAGGCCGCCAACGCGCTGATCGCCAACAACCAGGGGCGCCTGGGCAAGGAGCTGTGGACCGACGGTGAGGAGGGCGAACCGCTGGCGCTGTACGCCGCCTACAACGAGCACGACGAAGCGCGTTACGTGGTTGAAGGTATCGAGCGAGCCATCAAGGACGGCATGGCGCGCAGCGACATCGCCATTCTCTACCGCTCCAATGCCCAGTCGCGGGTGCTTGAAGAGGCCCTGCTGCGCGAGCGCATTCCTTACCGCATCTACGGTGGCCAACGCTTCTTCGAGCGTGCCGAGATCAAGAACGCCATGGCGTACCTGCGTCTGCTGCAGACCCGCCACAACGACGCGGCGCTGGAGCGGGTGATCAACCTGCCGACGCGCGGCATCGGTGAAAAGACTGTGGAGGCCTTGCGCGACTTCGCCCGTCAGCAGGATTTGTCGCTGTGGGCGGCGATTCACGAAGCGACGGGCCTCAAGGCCATCACTGGGCGCGCCGCCAGCGCACTGAATGCCTTCGTCGAACTGATCGACGAGCTGGCCTTGAAGGTCGAAGGCCTGCCCTTGCACAGCATGGCGCAGCGGGTCATTGAAGAGTCCGGACTGCTCGCTTACCACCGCGACGAAAAAGGCGAGAAAGGTCAGACGCGCGTGGAAAACCTCGAGGAACTCGTTTCCGCCGCGCGGGCTTTCGATCACTACGAAGGCGAAGAGGGTGACGAGGCGCAGACGCCGCTGGCCGCCTTCCTCGACCACGCCTCACTGGAGGCCGGCGAGCAGCAGGCCGCCGAACATGAGGACAGCGTGCAACTGATGACCTTGCACAGCGCCAAGGGCCTGGAGTTTCCGCTGGTCTTCCTGGTCGGCCTGGAAGAGGGCCTGTTCCCGCACAAGATGAGCTTGGAAGAACCCGGCCGCCTGGAAGAGGAACGCCGCCTGGCCTATGTCGGCATCACCCGCGCCATGCAGCGGCTGATCATGTCCTACGCGGAAACGCGCCGCCTGTACGGCAGCGAAACCTACAACAAGGTCTCGCGCTTCGTGCGTGAAATTCCCGCCGGGCTGGTTCAGGAAGTGCGTCTGTCGAACAGCATCAGCCGCCCCTACGGGCAGAACACGCAACATGCTGCGGGGTCGATGTTCGCCGGCGCCGCCGTGCCGGACACCGGATTCAACCTCGGCCAGCGCGTGCGCCATGCGCTGTTTGGCGAAGGCGTGATTCTCAACTTCGAAGGCTCCGGCGCCCAGGCGCGCGTTCAGGTGAATTTCGCCCAGGAAGGCAGCAAGTGGCTGATGCTTGGCTACGCCAAACTGGAGGCGCTGTAAAAAAAGCCGCACCGGCGCCGATATGGTAAAAACCAGCACGCGCCTGACGTAAGGCGCGCAGCATATTAAAAAAACACCCGACAACGGGTTTGACCACTAGGGAGACACCATGAATCGTCGCCATCTGTTCGGCGCCGCCGCTGCCTTGCTTGCCACGTTGGGCTTGGCTGGCTGCAAAGACGACAGCAGCCCGGCCGCCCAGCAAGCCGCTGCTCAACCTGCCCAGACCTTCCACTGGAAAATGGTCACCTCCTGGCCGAAGAACTACCCAGGTCTGGGTACCGCTGCCGACCGCCTGGCCGAGCGCATCAACACCATGAGCAACGGTCGCCTGACCATCAAGGTGTACGCCGCAGGCGAACTGGTACCGGCACTGGAAGTATTCGACGCCGTTTCCCGCGGCACCTCTGAAATGGGCCACGGCACTCCCTACTACTGGAAGGGCAAGGTACCGGCCGCACAGTTCTTCAGCTCGATCCCGTTCGGTTTCTCGACGGGCGAGATGAATGCCTGGATTCACAAGGGCGACGGCCAGGCCCTGTGGGACGAAGCCTATGGCGCACACGGCGTAAAACCGTTCGCGGCCGGCAACACCACCATGCAGATGGGCGGCTGGTTCAACAAGGAAATCAACTCGGTTGACGACCTCAAGGGCCTGAAGATCCGTATGCCGGGCCTGGGCGGCGAAGTGCTGGCCAAGCTGGGCGCTACCACCATCAACCTGCCGGGCGGTGAAATCTTCACCTCGCTGCAGACCGGTGCCATTGATGCCACCGACTGGGTCAGTCCGTACAACGACCTGGCCTTCGGCCTGAACAAGGCGGCCAAGTACTACTACTTCCCGGCCTGGCAAGAGCCGCAGGCGCTGGTCGAACTGCTGGTCAACAAAGCCGCCTACGAAAGCCTGCCGGCCGACCTGAAGGCCATCGTTGCCGAGGCCTCGCGCGCCGCGACCCTGGACATGATGGACGATTACACCTTCAACAATGCCAAGGCACTGCCGGCACTGATCGAGCAGGGCACCGTCCTCAAGCGCTTCCCTGATGACGTCCTGACGGCGCTGCGCGAAACCTCCACCCAAGTGATCACGGATGTCGCCGCGCAGTCCGAACTGGCCACGCGTATCCACGCCTCGCAGCAAGACTTCCTCAAGAAAGCCACGCAGATGCACCAGATGACCGACAAGGAAATCTATCAGTGGCGCTAAGCGCCACTGACGTCACGTAGCGTAACGCCTGCAGCGGAGCCCCTCGGGGCTCCGTTTTCATTTGCGCCATCCGTCGCGGTGCACTACTGCATGGCTCCTGCCGGCCATACTTTCCGGCGAGGTGATTGCCATGCCCCAGCCTAGCGCACAGCAGATTCTCGACACTGCCCTGATTTTGGCCGAAGACTGTGGCTGGGAGCGCTTGCGCCTGTTTGCCATCGCCGATCAGCTGGGCGTCGGCCTCGATGCCATCGCCCACCATTTCACCGACAAGGACCAACTGGTGGAAGCCTGGTTCGACCGTGCGGACCAAGCCATGCTGATACGCAGCCGTGACGAAGCACTGAGCCTGCTGGCGCCTGCCCAGCGGCTGGAGGAGCTGTTGATGGCCTGGTTTGCGCCGCTTGATGCTCACCGCCGGCTGACCCGGCAGATGCTGCTCTACAAATTCGAACCGGCTCATGTGCACCTGCAGGTGCAAGGCCTGTTGCGCATCAGTCATACCGTGCAATGGTGGCGGGAAGCGGCGCAGCGCGGCACCAGCCATGGGCAGCGGGTGGCTGAGGAATGTGCGCTGAGCGCGGTGTACCTGAGCACCGTATGTCACTGGTTGCGCGCGTACTCCGCGGACCTTGGCGAAACCCGTGCGCATTTGCGTGCCCGCTTGCGCTGCGGCCCTCTGCGCCTGCTGCTGCGGTGATCGGCTCGCACAAATACATTGCCAGGCAAAAGCCGGAAACATTCTGCGCTGGCATTCAGTGCAGGGGCTGTGCAAGATGACGCGCGTGGATCAACCAACGGGACTACCTTAATGCAGCGTTTTCTCAGCATCGCCCTGGCCTTGTGCCTGGGCCTGACTCTCAGCCTCGACGCCAATGCCAAGCGCATGGGCGGTGGCAAAAGCTTCGGCAAGGCACCCAGTCACCAGACTCGCCAAGCCGCTCCGGCGCAGCAAGCACCCACCGCCGGCGCAGCAGCCGCGGCGCGCCCCGCCAGTGGCGCCTCCAAATGGCTCGGCCCGTTGGCCGGTCTGGCTGCCGGTGGCTTGCTGGCCTCGATGTTCATGGGTGATGGCTTCGAAGGCCTGCAGTTCATGGACATTCTCTTGTTCGGCCTGATTGCCTTCGTGATCTTCAAGCTGATCGCCTCCCGTCGTCGCAAGGCCCTGGCCACTATGCCGCAGGCGCAGCAATACGCCGCCGCGGGCGCAGGGGGTCCGGCGCCCATGACGCGTGATGTCCAGCAGCCGGCAGCCGGCAGCAACATCTTCGGCCAGAGCCTCGGTGGCGCTGCCAGCGCCGCCCCGGTCATCAATGCTCCGGCCTGGTTCAACGAACAACGCTTCGTTGAGCAGGCTCGCGAACACTTCCTGTCCCTGCAGCAGCATTGGGACGCCAACGAAATGGACCAGATCGGCGAGTTCGTGACCCCAGAACTGCTGGACTTCCTCAAGCGCGAGCGCGCCGAGTTGGGCGATGGCTTCCAGTCCACCTACATCGACAACCTGCACGTGCAGCTCGATGGCGTGGATGACGATGCCGAGAAGACGGTCGCCACGCTGACGTTCAGCGCCGTGAGCAAGACGTCGCGCTTCGACCAGGGTGAAGCGTTCAGCGAAAGCTGGCGCATGGAGCGCGAGCAGGGCGAAAACCAGCCGTGGCTGGTCGCCGGTATTCGCCAGAACGGCTGATCCGCACACGCGAAGACCCCAAAACCCGGAGCTTGCTCCGGGTTTTCTTTTGTCTGCCTGCCGCTTGCGCTATAAAGCGAGCATTCCCTGCACAGAGAGCCCCCCACCGTGGAAGACGTCATCGACCAACTGCGTGAAGTCAACGAAACCGTTCCGGTGCCGCTGGAGTTGCCCGAAGAGGAAACCCTGGTGGAGATCCAGGAGCAAATCCTGATCCATCTGCCCTATGAACTGCGTGAATTTCTCCTCAAGGTCAGCGACGTGGTGTACGGCCGCCTGGAGCCGGTGACGGCCAGCGATCCGCATTCCCACACCTACCTGCCGGAAGTCGCCGCCACGGCTTGGGATATCGGCGTACCACGCGAGCTGGTGCCGCTGTGCCAGGACGGCCGTGACTATTACGTGGTGGATGCCGAAGGCGAGGTCTTTCTGTGGCTCGAAGAAACCGGCGAGCTCGATGACGAGAGCTGGGAGTCAGTCTGGCATTGGGTACGCGACGTCTGGCTGGAAAGCTGATCCGCCGCGCCCATTCGCCGCTCAGGGGCGGCGCAGCTCCGCCAGGCTGAGGCGACGCAGCAGCCGGCCCGGCTCCCGCTCCACGTCAACGACCCCAGCCTTGGCATCGATACGATAGGTCAGCTCATGCAGCTGCACCGGTTGTGACAAGGGCGAGGCGCGAAACGCCGCCAGGCATTCGCCACCCGGCCAGCGCGCCGAAGGGTACAGCAAGCCAGGCAGGCCCTCATGGGCCACGCGCTTGCCCACCGCTTGCGGCCAGGCGTAATCGTCGCCAACCAGCGCCGGAAAAGCGACAGCCTTGCGGCGAAGATCAATGAACAATCCCCCCGCCTGCACGCGCCAGACCTGGCGATAGCGAGTCACAACCCGATCGATGCCCTCGATTTCGCGCAGCATCATGATTTGGTGATAACAGGTCTCGGCCAGCGCGGTATCGCTGTCCAGCGCCCCGTACCAGACGCGGATGCTGCCATCACCGAAGCGGCTCGCCACGCAGATGTCGGATTCGAAGGGGTAATTAATGGCTTCGCTGTAGGCCAGGCCGCGGTCGATGACACCCTGTGGCACCTGGCGCACACGCATTACGGCGACAACCGCCACGTCCTGCGCGCGAGCGTCTGGCAGCAGGTCATCGAACAGGTTGACCGACTGGCGCAGTGAGGCAATGTTGCGAAATACCGGTGCGGAGAAATCGCAACAGGTATCCAACAGCGCCATCAGCGACCCCGCTGAAAATCGACCAACCGCGCAATGCGCGCGATACCGATCAAGCCGTCGCGCACCATGATTTCCAGCGGCGTGGCGCCATCCAGGGCCTGGTTGCGCCGCCGCACCCAGTTGAAGCGCAGCTCTTCATCCTCGGGAAACAGCACCCGCAGCCCCTTGTGGATAACCAACAGGTAACCGGCGCGATCCAGGGTGTCGCGGCTGTTGGGCAGCGCGCTTTCACCGGCACGGTATTTGGGCAGTTGCTTGCGGCTGTTGGGGCTCATGCCCAGCAGCTGCATCTGCACCTCGGTATCGAGCGCCCAGCGTTCAAACAAGGCCGCCAAAATGCGCGCCAGTTCGCGCCGCTCTTCTTCTGTACCCAACGCCTGGGCGGGGTGCGCTGAACGCAAGCTGGTGACAGTCATGGGATGGATGTACACCGGTAGTTAGTAGAAATATCGCCAACTTTAGTAGATAAAACCTTGCGCCAGCCAGAAAACCGATAAAACAATTAACCTAATAGCCACTAGCCACGGGACAAAATGCCGCACCTCGGCTATCGTGGCGCCTCGTTTTTCTGTTGGTGAAAAGTGTGATGGAAGTCGGAAACCACCAATTGTCGATGTCAGTACTGATGACCCCCGACAAGGCCAATTTTTCCGGCAACGTGCACGGCGGCACGTTGCTCAAGTACCTGGACGAGGTGGCTTATGCCTGCGCCAGCCGCTACGCCGGCCGTTATGTGGTGACCCTGTCGGTGGACCAGGTGATGTTCCGCCAACCGGTGCATGTGGGTGAGTTGGTCACCTTCCTCGCCTCGGTCAACTACACCGGGCGCACCTCGATGGAAATCGGCATCAAGGTGATCACCGAGGATATTCGTGAGCGTTCGGTGCGCCACACCAACAGTTGCTTTTTCACCATGGTGGCCCTGGACGAGGAAGGCAAACCTGCCGAAGTACCGCCCTTGCAGCCGGAAACCGCTGAAGAGCGGCGGCGCTTCTTTCAGGCCGAGCAGCGACGCAAGATCCGCGCTGAGCTTGAACAGCGCTATCAGGAATTGCGCGCACCGCAAGGCTGAACGCTCTGCGTATGACAGGCCTGCCTGGTCCTCAGGGTGCCAGGCAGACCGTCATTTCGCCGTCTACCACGAGCCGGTTGCGGCCCTCATGCTTGGCCCGGTACAGCGCCTGGTCAGCCCGCTGGAAGGCCTCCTCACCGGTCTCTGCGCTGCGAAAGCTCGCCAGGCCGGCAGACAGGGTAATCGGCAAGCGCTCGCCCTTGAAATGAAACGGACAGGCCTCGATGCTGGCCAGCAGACGGCGCAGCAAGTCCTGTCCTGACGCCAGACTGCGATCGGGCAGCAACAGAACGAACTCCTCGCCGCCAAAGCGCGCAATGAATTCCTTTTCGCCCAGCTCGCGAACCAGCGCGTCGGCGATCAGCTTGAGCACTTTATCCCCAGCCAGGTGGCCGTAGCTGTCATTGACCTGCTTGAAATGATCGACATCCAGAATTGCCAGCAGCAACTCGCCACCGCGCGCCTGCCACTGCTCCATTGCCGTTCGCAAACGGGCATTCCAGGCGGCGCGATTGGGCAGACCGGTCAAGGGGTCGAGCAGCGTCTGTCGTTGTTGTGTGTCGATGTGCGCACGGTAGTGTTGGGCTTCGCTTTCCAGCTCGGCCACCCGCTCCGCTAGAACCTTCAGGCGTCCAAGCAGCGCCTGATCGCGACGCTCACGTTGCTCCCGTTGCAGGGTAAGGCTCGCCAGCAGGCTGTCCAGGCGCTCGGTAAGGCTGGTTTTGAGTTGCTCCAGATCCTGGGCTTCGCGCACGCTGTGCTGCAGGTGGTCCACATGCGCACGTAATTGCTGGTCGAGATCGCGGGCCAACGCCACTTCGTCGGCCTGAGCGGCATCCATGTCCATCAGGCTCGCCTGGAACTCGGCCAGACGCTCAATCAATTGCTGAAGATAATCGCCCAGGCTGCGCTGGTCGGAGGCAGCGTCACGCACCAGGCGGGCCAGGCTTTCCACTACGGTCACCAGCTCGTAGCCGTGCAGGCCTCGATTGATCTT
The DNA here is from genome assembly GCF_052245235.1 of Pseudomonas sp. B392_1p. Classification (NCBI taxonomy): domain Bacteria; kingdom Pseudomonadati; phylum Pseudomonadota; class Gammaproteobacteria; order Pseudomonadales; family Pseudomonadaceae; genus Pseudomonas; species Pseudomonas sp. B392_1p. The sequence goes on along the minus strand of NZ_JBQPXM010000001.1, from coordinate 144,812 downwards.
TCGCTTGAGCCGTCGTGCCTGGAGCTGATAGTTCGCCGGCAGATCGTCGTCTTCGAACAGCTCGTAAAGGACGCTTTCGACCCGCCCGACGATATAGGCGTAGCCCAGCATGGATGGCTGATCGTCCGCCGCTGCGGTGTTCTCGCTGGACGGACTGACGCCCCTGTCGAGTTCATTCGACACGGCAGATTTATCCGCTGGCAGGGCAGACGCAGGCGTACCCAAACCCTCCAGCAAACCGGCCGCCAACGACTTGTGGGCGACGAACTGCGCCAGCACTTGCCACTGATATTGATTGAATTCGCTCAGGGCCGCGGACAAATCCAGCTGCAGCGGATCGATTTCATCCAGCGCCTGGGAAAACTGCGTAATTGCGCGATGCAGCTCCTGAGACAGGTTCAAGGTTTGCAGTTTGGTCGCCTGCCCGATCAGGGCATGGCGCTGCTCATGCAGGCTGGCGCTGCGCCTGCTTGCCACATCCACCAGGACGATGTCCAGTTGCGCCAACACCGCTTCCAGCTGCGCGCCATCCTCGCCCCGCAATACCTGGCGCAACTCGCGCAGGCAGTGATCAACCGCACTGTCATGGCCCACCACAGCGAAACTGCTGCGCACCATGGCCTGGCGCAGCAGCTGATTTTCCGCCTGCAGTCGCTGCAATGCCGGGCAGGGGTCGCCATTTTCAAAGCTGTCGGGACAACTCATGACGCGGATTCACTCATTTTCTGAGGCAGGGCATCGCCCCCCAGCTGATGGGGCAAGCGAATCTCGACCGCCACAGGCAGATGGTCGGAGATCGCCTGATCCAGCACCTGTACCCGCTCCAGGCTCAAGCTCGGGCTAAGCAGGATGTGGTCCAGGCAGCGCTGCGGCTTCCAACTGGGGAACGTGGCTGCAATCTGGGGCGCCACCAGGCTAAGGTCACGCAACGGGGAGTGCTCAAGCAGCTCAACGGCCTGGGTATTCATATCCCCCATCAGCACCATGTGCCGGTAATCGCCGAGCAGCTCGCGAATATAGGCCAACTGCCGGGTGCGTACCCGAGCGCCCAGCGCCAGGTGCATCATCACCACCGCCAGGGCATTCTTGCCCTCGCCGAAACGCAGCAGGATGGCGCCACGGCCGGCCGGACCCGGCAGCGGATGATCCTCGAGCCCCTGTGGCTGCAGACGGCTGAGCAAGCCGTTGCTGTGTTGGGCAAAATGCCCAAGGTTGCGATTGAGCTGCTGATACCAATAGGGAAAGTCGCCCAACTGGGCGAGGCGCTCGACCTGATTGACATAACCGGAGCGCAGACTGCCGCCGTCGACTTCCTGCAACGCCACCAGATCGTAATCGCCCAGCAGTTCGCCAATACGCTGCAAGTTATTGGCGCGCCCCGCATGGGGCAACAGATGCTGCCAACTACGGGTCAGGTAATGGTGATAACGCTGCGTGCTGATCCCGACCTGGATATTGAAACTCAACAGGCGTAACAACCCATCGGCAGGCAAGCCGCGGCAATCCTGACCCTGCGAGTTGACCTGAGGTTTGCAGGCTGCAGGCGTGCGAGACAGGCGACGGCGCAGCATCAACAGCTCCGATAGCCGGGCCGGGCTGAGCGAATCGGCAGCGACGCGGGCTTCACTGGGCTGCGCGCTCCTTTGCGATCAGGAAATCAGCCACCGCCACCGCTTGCTGCGGGCCGCCGGCGGAGCCGAGGTCCAGGCGGTACTTGCCATTGACCACCAGCACCGGGACGCCGGTGATCTGATAGGCCATGGCCAGCTTCTTGGCCTTTTCCATCTGCCCTTTTACGGCAAATGATTTGTATGACTTGAGGAAAGCTTCGCTGTCCACACCCTGCTCGGCCAGCAGTTCGGCCATGGCTTCGGGCGTGGCGAGCTTCTTGCCATCGCGGTGGATGGCGGCGAATACCGCCTCATGAACCTGCTGATCGACCTTCATGGCTTCCAAGGTGAGAAACAGCTGGCCGTGGGTATTCCACACACCGCCGAACATGGCCGGTACGCGGACGAAGTTCACGTCATCGGGCAGGGTATCCACCCAGGCATTCAGGGTCGGTTCGAACTGATAGCAGTGCGGGCAGCCGTACCAGAACAGTTCAACCACTTCGATCTTGCCCGGCTGGGACACCGGGACCGGGCTGCTCAGCTCGACATACTGCTTGCCCGCCTGATAATCGGCGGCCAGCGCAGCCATGCCGAAAAGACTGGTGGCCGCCAGAACGGCGCTGAGTAACAGGTTACGCATGGTTGACTCCTAGACTGAGATTTGGGACCGCTGTCGGCCGCATTTCGACCGAAACCGCACTGCGGCGGTTCCTTGATTGTAACGAGGCCGGAAATAAAAAAGGGCGGCCATCGCCACCCTTTTTTTAATGCAGACCCTGCGCTCAGTGCAGGCCCTGGATATAGCTGGACAGCGCGGCGATGTCCTTGTTGCTCAGTTTGGCAGCAATGGAACGCATGATCATCGTGTCGCCATCGTTGGTGCGCACACCTTCACGGAAATCAGTCAGCTGCTTGGCGACATAGGTTGCGTGCTGCCCGCCCAGTGCCGGGTAGGCTGCCGGAGCGTTGCCCTTGCCGTCCGGAGCGTGGCAGCCGATGCACGAAGGCATGCCTTCGGCCAGCTTGCCACCGCGATACAGCGCGGCACCACGCTCAACCAGAGCCGGGTCGGCGGCGCCGACGCTGATTTTCTGGCTGGAGTAGTACGCGGCAATATCAGCCAGATCCTGGTCGCTGAAGGGGTCCAGCATGCCGGTCATTTCCAGCACCTTACGGCCTACGCCCTCGGGGGCACCGGGAGTGGAACCGGCCTTGATGTCTTTCATCTGCTTGAGCAGGTAACGCTCACCCTGGCCCGCCAGCTTCGGAAAGTTCGGCGCAGCGCTGTTGCCGTCCGCGTTGTGGCAGGCGCCACAGAGTGCAACTTTGGTCTGGCCGGCTGCAGCATCGCCAGCAGCTTGTGCCATACCAGTGATTCCCAGGGTCAACAGCAGACTCACGAGTACTTTGTTCATCAGCTAATCCAATAACGGCTAAGGGTGAGAGGGGCTTTTGGAGTTACGTGCTCATCCGCTTCGATGACGGCCTTGTAGTCCTCGACAGAGCAATCCATCCACATGCCGCTCGGCGGCATGGCGTTGAATCCATTGACGACATGGGGGTACCGGAGTGTCCATGCCTTATCCAGCAGCAGTTTCAGGCAGTATCGCCCTGTGTGTAGCGCCATGGGCAACTGTCTTTTAAGGCAGACGCTGCAGCTACGCTCAAAAGACCGTTTGCGGATAGTGTGCGGCCTGAGCGTGAATTACCAGCCCATCGCCACACAACCACGGAACAAAGCGCACACAAAATCTGCGGCATTATATACTTGCGTCGCTGAAACGGAAACGAAACCGCCGCCTGCGACGCCGAGTCGCACCCCTGGAAAGCCCATGTCAACCAAGAATCCGATCCTCGGCCTGTGCCAACAGGCCGCCTTTCTCATCAGTGCCGCCAAGGTTGATCAATGCCCGCCGGACGAAGGTCTGGAGGTGGCGTTCGCCGGACGTTCCAATGCCGGCAAGTCCAGCGCGCTGAATACCCTGACCCATGCCAGCCTGGCGCGCACCTCGAAAACCCCAGGCCGTACGCAGTTGCTCAACTTCTTCGCACTGGATGGACAGCGTCGCCTGGTCGACTTGCCTGGTTATGGCTACGCCAAAGTGCCGATTCCACTCAAGCTGCACTGGCAAAAGCACCTGGAAGCCTACTTGGGCAGCCGCAATAGCCTGGCGGGCCTGATCCTCCTGATGGATATCCGCCATCCGCTCACCGAGTTCGATCGCCTGATGCTCGACTGGTCGCAGGCCAGCGGGATGCCCCTGCACATCTTGCTGACCAAGGCCGACAAGCTGGCTTTCGGCGCGGCCAAGAATGCGCTGCTCAAGGTGCAGAAAGACGTGCGCGACGGCTGGGGCGAGGAGGTCAGCGTCCAGCTGTTCTCGGCCCCCAAGCGCCAGGGCATTGATGAAGCGCTGGCGGTACTGGCCAACTGGCTGGAGCTCGGCCAGGACGAGAATGCAGCCGAACAGGAGCAGCAGCAGGGCTGAACAACAGCTGCGTTGCGCCCGGTTTACTCACGTTTTACAGGCAAAAAAAAACCTCGAACTTCGTATGGGGAGGGGAAGTTCGAGGTTCAAATCCGAACCGCTATGGCGAGGCCCGGATATCTGCCAACACTAAACACAACAAGGAGCAATGAACGGCTTCACCCATTCAAGGCGTCTGACCGAGGATGCTCCGCAATAGTTCAATCGCCCTATAAAAAAATCGCCGAAGCAGCATGGATGTCCGGCGATTTTTGTTTAAAGGGGGCCGAGAAGGCGGTTGCCCAGCTTGGCGGACCCGGTCTAATCAGTGTGCTTCGTCCCAGTTGTTACCCATGCCTGCCTCAACCAGGAGCGGCACGGCCAGCTCAGCGGCATGACTCATCAGGGAGATAACCTGCTCACGCACCTGATCGAGCAGCTCTTCACGCACCTCCAGCACCAGTTCGTCGTGCACCTGCAAAATCACGCGCGCATCCAGGCCGCTGTTCTGCAGCCAGGTATCCACCGCCACCATGGCGCGTTTCATGATGTCCGCCGCAGTACCCTGCATGGGTGCGTTGATGGCGGTACGCTCCGCCGCCTTGCGCATCGCGCCGTTCTTCGCGTTGATCTCCGGAAGGTACAGACGACGGCCGAACAGCGTCTCGACGTACCCTTGGGCGGCGGCTTGCTCGCGGGTGCGTTCCATGTAAGCGAGCACACCGGGATAGCGAGCGAAGTAGCGGTCGATATAGGCCTGGGCCTCCTTGCGGTCGACACCGATCTGCTTGGCCAGGCCAAAGGCGCTCATGCCGTAGATCAAGCCGAAATTGATCGCCTTGGAGCTGCGCCGCTGATCATGACTAACCTGATCCAGCGGGACGCCGAACACCTCAGCGGCGGTCGCGCGGTGCACGTCCAGATTGTTCTGGAAGGCATGCAGCAGGCCGGCATCCTGGGCCAGGTGGGCCATGATGCGCAGCTCGATCTGCGAGTAGTCGGCGGCCAGCAGCTTGTAACCCTCGGGCGCGATGAACGCCTGACGAATGCGCCGCCCTTCGGCGGTGCGGATCGGGATGTTCTGCAGGTTCGGGTCTTGGGAAGACAAACGCCCGGTCGCCGTGACGGCCTGTTGGTAGCTGGTGTGGATGCGTCCCGTCTGCGGGTTGATCTGTTCGGGCAGGCGGTCGGTGTAAGTGCTCTTCAACTTGCTCAGGCTGCGGTACTGCATCAGTACCTTAGGCAGCTCATACTCCTGCTCGGCCAGTTCGGCGAGCACGCTTTCAGCGGTAGAAGGTTGCCCCTTGGCGGTTTTGCTCAGGACAGGCAAGCCGAGCTTTTCGTAGAGAATCACCCCCAACTGCTTAGGCGAGCCAAGATTGAATTCTTCGCCGGCAATGGCAAAGGCTTCGCGCTCCAGCTGCACCAGACGCTCGCCCAGTTCGCGGCTGTGTTCGCCGAGCAGCTTGGCATCCACCAGCGCACCTTGGCGCTCGATACGCGCCAGCACCGGCATCAGCGGCATTTCGATGTCGCTGAGCACACTGGCCAGGCTCGGCACCGCCTGCAGCTTGGGCCACAGACTCTGATGCAGGCGCAGAGTGAGATCGGCATCCTCGGCCGCAAAGGGACCGGCCTGCTCCAGGGCAATCTGGTCGAACGTCAGCTGCTTGGCACCCTTGCCGGCAATATCCTCGAAGCGGATGGTGCCGTGGTTCAAGTACTTCAGCGCCAGGGCGTCCATGTTGTGGCGCGTGGCGACGGAGTCCAGCACATAGGATTCGAGCAGGGTGTCGAACGCCAGGCCGCGCACCTCGATGCCATAGCGCGCCAGCACATTCATGTCGAATTTACCGTGCTGGGTGACCTTGGCCCTGGCCGGGTCTTCCAGCAACGGCTTGAGGGCCGCAAGTACTCTTTCACGGTCCAGCTGCTGCGGCACACCCATGTAGGTATGGGCCAGCGGCACATAAGCCGCCTCATGGCTGTCGACCGCGAAGGACAAGCCGACCAGCAACGCCTGCTGGGCGTCCTCGCCCGCGGTTTTGGTGTCGAAGGCGAACAGCGGGGCAGCGCGCAACTTGTCCAGCCAGGCGTCGAAACGGGCCGGATCGAGCACGGTTTCGTAGCGGCTCTCGGTGTCGACGAGCGCTGCGTCGGCTTCGAGTGCCGCCGGCTCGGCGAACAGGTCGCCGCTGGCGCCCGGCTGACTCGGCGCGGGGGCCGGCGGCGCCTTGCGCAGCAGTTCATTGAGCCAGGTCTTGAATTCCAGCTCACGGTACAACTCGATCAGCGCCGCGTCATCCGTTGCCCCGGGGTGCAGCTGTTCGATCTCGATATCCAGCGGCACGTCCAGCTTGATGGTGGCCAGCTGGTAAGAGAGGTACGCCATCTCCCGATGTTCGGCGAGCTTGGCGCCGAGGGTCTTGGCGCCGCGAATCGGCAGCTCGGCGACCTTGTCGAGATTGGCATACAGCCCGTCCAGACCACCGGGAATCCCGGTCAGGAGGCCCAGCGCGGTTTTCTCGCCGACCCCCGGCACGCCGGGAATGTTATCGACCTTGTCGCCCATCAGCGCGAGGAAGTCGATGATCAGTTCGGGACCGACGCCGAATTTGCTCTTAACACCTTCGACGTCATAGACGCTGCCGGTCATGGTGTTGACCAAGCTGACATGGGGGCAGACCAATTGCGCCATGTCCTTGTCGCCGGTGGAAATCACCACGTCGCGGCTCTGCGCGGCACATTGGCGGGCGAGGGTGCCGATCACGTCGTCGGCCTCGACTCCTTCGACGCACAGCAGCGGCAGGCCGAGGGCTTGCACACTCGCGTGCAGCGGTTCGATCTGCAGGCGCAGCTCATCGGGCATCGACGGCCGGTTGGCCTTGTAGTCGGCGAACAGTTCATCGCGGAAGGTGCCGCCCTTGGCATCGAACACCACGGCAAAGGGGCTGTCCGGGTACTGCTTGCGCAGGCTGAGCAGCATGTTCAGCACGCCCTTGACCGCACCGGTCGGCAGGCCTTTGGAGGTGGTCAGCGGCGGTAGGGCGTGGAAGGCGCGATACAGATAGGAGGAACCGTCCACCAGGACGAGGGGCACTTGACTCATGTGCAGGGCAACCTTTTGCACGGGCCCGGCGCTAGAATGACCGAACCAACGAATTGATAACTGAGGGACAAGGTTACCATGCGCGTTCTCAAACCTTTGCTGCTGGCAAGTCTGCTGGCGTTGCCACTGAGCGGCTTCGCCCAGGACCCGGTGGATGCCGACCCCGACGTGACCATTCGCCAGCAGGGCGACAGGACCATCGAGGAGTACCGTGTGAACGGCTTCCTCTATGCGATCAAGATCACCCCGAAAAACGGCAAGCCCTATTTCCTGGTACGCGCCGATGGCGATGACGGCAATTTCGTGCGTGCCGACCAGCCGGACCTGCTGATCCCGTCCTGGAAAATCTTCAGCTGGTAGGTGTGCCATGTCAGTCTTTACGCCACTCGAACAACACGAACTGGAAACCTTCCTGGCCCCCTACGGGTTGGGGCGGTTGCATGAATTCCAGGGCATCGCCGCCGGCACCGAAAACAGCAACTTCTTTGTCAGCCTGGAAGGCGGCGAATTCGTACTGACCCTGGTCGAACGTGGCCCGGTGGGCGACCTGCCGTTTTTCATCGAGCTGCTCGATGTGCTGCACCAGGCCAACCTCGCAGTGCCCTACGCGCTGCGCGATCGCGACGGCATGGCGCTGCGCTCGCTGGCTGAAAAACCCGCGCTGCTGCAACCGCGCCTGCCGGGCAGCCATGTCAGCGACCCCAATCCGCACCATTGCGCGGAAGTCGGCGACTGGCTGGCGCAACTGCACCTGGCCACCCGCGAGCGGGTTCTGGAACGTCCCAGCGATCGCGGCCTGGCGTGGATGCTGGAGCAAGGGCCCAGCCTGGCCCTGAGCCTGCCCGATGAACAATTGCCGCTGTTGCGCGATGCCCTGGCGGAAATCCAGGCACTGTTACCGCGCCTGCAGACCCTGCCTCGCGCCAACTTGCACGCCGATTTATTCCGCGACAACGTGCTGTTCGAAGGCACGCACCTGACCGGCGTGATCGACTTTTATAACGCCTGCTCAGGTCCGATGCTCTACGACTTGGCGATCACCGTGAACGACTGGTGTTCGACGCTGGACGGTCCACTCGACCCGGCGCGCACCCAAGCCCTGTTGGGAGCCTATTCGACGCAGCGCCATTTCACCCCGGCTGAAGCCGAACTCTGGCCGGCCATGTTGCGTATCGCCTGCGTGCGCTTCTGGCTGTCGCGGCTGATCGCTGCGGAAGAAAATGCCGGCCGCACCGTACTGATCAAGAATCCCGACGAGTTCCGCTGCTTGCTGGAGGCCCGCCAACAGGTCGACAGCGCGCTGCCCTTCGCGCTGTAGCGAGGGCATTTTGGCGGGACGGGGCGTTGACGATAAGCAAGGCCTATCGCCCCGTTCAGAGCTCCTCATCTTCCTCGCTGGATACCTCGGGTTACACTGGCGCCTCGTTTTCAGTCCGGGTCCGATCATGGCTAATATTCCCACCCTTGCTGCCGAACTGCGCAGCGCCTGGGCCGCCCAGGCGCGCGCCAATCCACTGATTGCCCTCGGGCTGGCCGGGACCAGTCTGGCACTACTGTGCCTGGTGATCGCCAGTGTTTACAGCGCGGTCAGCAACGGTAACCAGACCAACCTCGGCTACGCCTTCATTGGCGGCACGGCCGGGTTTGTCACCACGTCCCTGGGTGCGCTACTGGCCGTCGCCCTGACCAGCATTTCAACCCGCACCCAGGACAGCATGCTCGGCTTCGCCGCCGGCATGATGCTCGCCGCCAGTGCCTTTTCCCTGATTCTGCCCGGACTGGCTGCCGCCGAAACCATTTTTGGCAATGCGCCCGCCGCCGCGCTGACAGTGGTGATCGGCCTGGGCCTAGGCGTGCTTCTGATGCTCGGCCTCGACTACTTCACCCCACACGAGCACGAAAGCACCGGCCCGTGCGGCCCGGATTGCGTGCGTTTGAACCGGGTCTGGCTGTTCGTGCTGGCCATCGCCCTGCACAACATCCCGGAAGGCATGGCCATCGGCGTGAGTTTCGCCCACGGCGATATGACCGTCGGTCTGCCGCTGACCAGCGCCATCGCCATTCAGGACATTCCCGAAGGCCTGGCCGTGGCCTTGGCCCTGCGCGCCATCGGCCAGTCGATGCTGCGCTCGGTGCTGATTGCTGCAGCCTCCGGGCTCATGGAGCCCATCGGCGCATTGCTTGGCATCGGCATTTCCAGCGGGTTTGCCATTGCCTACCCGGTCAGTCTGGGCCTGGCTGCCGGCGCGATGATCTTCGTGGTCTCCCACGAGGTAATCCCGGAAACCCACCGCAACGGTCATCAGACCCCGGCCACTGTCGGCCTGATGGTGGGGTTTGCGGTAATGATGTTTCTGGATACGGCGTTGGGCTAACGCCTGGCGTTAGGATTGCGAACCAACCGCTGGCTTGCGCCACACGCTGGCCAACCAGGGCTGTTGTTCACGTGGCAGCCCGGCGGGGCGGTAATAGTGCTCCAGCTCTTCGAACCCGGCCGCCAGCAGTAGCCCGCGCCAGCGCGGCCAGTCGTGCCACACGCCGTAGCGCTCGCCCTGCCAGCCTTCATCGTTGCGTCCACGCGGGTTGGAGCTGAACAGCGCGCCGCCGGGCTTCAGGCAGGCATACAACTGACCGAGCACGCGCGGCAGGTCGGCGGCAGGGATGTGGAACAACGAGGCATTGGCGAACACGCCGTCAAAGCGCTCGCCGGGCAGGTCGAGTTGTAGAAAATCCTGCTGCCACACCTCGCAACCGCTGTCTTCTCGCGCCATGGCGACAAAGTCGGCGCAGCCGTCCAGGCCCACCGGCGCGTGGCCCAGCGCCTTGAAGGCGGCCAGGTCCCGGCCTGGGCCGCAGCCGAAATCCAAAATGGCCAGCGGTGCAGATGCCGGTAAATGGCGCAGCAGCGCCTCGATGTTCTGTCGTACATCGTGATCGCGCGTGCCTTCGCGGAAGGCTTCGGCATTGCGCTGGTAATGGGCGAGGGTGATGCGGCTGGTGTCTTTCATCGTTTCAGCATGGCACGCATGTTGGCCAGCGCATCATTGCCGCGCGCGGCCCTGACCTCCTGCGGGGCTTCTTCCTGGCCTTCCCAGACCAGATCCTCGCTGGGCAGCTCATCGAGGAAGCGGCTCGGCAGGCAGTCGATGATCTCGCCGTATTGCTTGCGCTTGGCGGCGAAGGTCATGGTCAGGTTACGCTTGGCGCGGGTGATGCCGACATAGGCCAGGCGGCGTTCTTCCTCGATGGTGTCGGCTTCGATGCTGGAACGGTGCGGAAGGATTTCCTCCTCCACGCCAAGGATATACACCGAAGGGAATTCCAGGCCCTTGGAGGCATGCAGGGTCATCATCTGCACGCCCTCGGCGCCGTCTTCCTCTTCCTGCTGGCGCTCGAGCATGTCGCGCAGCACCAGCTTGCCGATGGCGTCCTCGATGGTCATATCACCCTCTTCGTCCTTCTCCAGGGTGTTCTTCAGCGCCTCGATCAGGAACCAGACGTTGCCCATGCGGTACTCGGCGACCTTGTCGCTGGAGGCGTTCTGCCGCAGCCAGGTCTCGTAATCGATATCCATGACCATGCTGCGCAGCGCGCCGATGGGGTCATCTTCGGCGCACTGCTGGCGCAGCTTGTCCATGTAGCGCTTGAAACGGCCCAGACGCTCGGTGTAACGGCTGTCCAGATGCTCGGCAAGGCCGAGTTCATCACTGGCGGCGTACATGGAGATCTTGCGCTCGGTGGCGTAGTTGCCGAGCTTTTCCAGGGTGGTCGAGCCGATTTCCCGGCGCGGCACGTTGATCACCCGCAGGAAGGCGTTGTCGTCGTCCGGATTGACCAGCAGACGGAAGTAGCTCATCAGGTCCTTCACCTCCTGGCGGGCGAAGAAACTGGTGCCGCCGGACAGGCGATAGGGAATCTGGTGGTGCTGCAACTTCAGCTCCATCAGCTTGGCCTGGTAGTTGCCGCGATAGAGGATGGCGAAATCGCTGTACGGGCGCTGGGTGCGCAGGTGCTCGGTGAGGATTTCCAGGGCCACGCGCTCGGCTTCGGCATCCTCGTTGCGGCAACGGATCACGCGGATCTCGTCGCCGTGGCCCATCTCGCTCCACAGCTGCTTTTCGAACACGTGCGGGTTGTTGGCAATGAGGATGTTGGCGCACTTGAGGATGCGGCTGGTGGAGCGGTAATTCTGCTCGAGCATCACCACCTTGAGCGACGGATAGTCCTCCTTCAACTGCATGAGGTTTTCCGGTCGCGCGCCGCGCCAGGCATAGATCGACTGATCGTCATCGCCGACCACGGTGAACTGGCGGCGCTGTCCCACCAGCAGTTTTACCAGCAGGTACTGACTGGCGTTGGTGTCCTGGTATTCGTCCACCAGCAGGTAGCGGATGCGGTTCTGCCATTTTTCCAGAATGTCGGCGTGCTCCTGGAACAGCTTCACTGGCAGCAGGATCAGGTCGTCGAAGTCCACCGCGTTGTACGCCTTGAGCGTGCGCTGGTAATGCAGGTAGACGATGGCGGCGGTCTGCTCCTTGGGATTGCGTGCTGTTTCCAGGGCTTCTTCAGGCATGATCAGGTCGTTCTTCCAGGCGCCAATCAGGTTCTTCACCTCGTCTGCGCCATCGTCACCGGCATACTCCTTCTGCATGATGTCGCTGAGCAGCGCCTTGATATCGCCCTCGTCGAAGATCGAAAAGCCGGGCTTGTAACCCAGGCGCGCGTATTCCTTGCGGATGATGTTCATGCCCAGGTTGTGGAAGGTCGACACCGTCAGACCCTTGCCCTCGCTGCCACGCAGCAGGCTGCCGACGCGCTCTTTCATTTCGCGCGCAGCCTTGTTGGTGAAGGTCATGGCCACGATGTGCCGGGCCTGGATGCCGCACTGCTGGATCAGATAAGCGATCTTGCGGGTGATCACGCTGGTCTTGCCGGAGCCGGCACCCGCCAGCACCAGCATCGGACCGCTGACGTAGTGCACCGCTTCCTGTTGGCGGGGATTGAGTCGGGACATGAATACCGTGCCTGAAAAACGCGAGCCGGCGATTCTAGCAGGCGAGCGGCAGGCACTGCTGAGCTCGGTGATCCATGTCATGGTTTGGCCCAGAAGGCGGAACGGCATAGACTAGCAGCGCAGGCCCTATGCCATTATTCGTATTCTCTGTGCCGAGACGACCCGAAATATGCGTAAGTTCAGCCGTTTTCCGTTTATCAAAGGTCTGCGGATCGATGTCATCGATACCGTCCGAGGACAATCCCTGGGCTATGCGGCCGATGTGTCGTTGGGAGGCCTGCGCCTGATCGGTGCGGAGCCGCTGGTGGCAGGCGAGGAATATCAGCTGCAGCTCAACATCCCGGCCAACAAGGTGCTGCCGCAGCAGGAAATCCCCATACAGGTGGTCGTGCAGTGGTCGCGCAAGAACTTTCGCCGCGGCTATGAGCAGGGGCTGAAGCTGACCGAGTCCTCGCGGGCTTTCGAAAACCTGGTCAAGTCCCTGAGCCATACCCTGGGGTTATCGGACACCAGTCTGCCCAGACGCCGCTGACGTTGCGTGAGTGAAGGCGGGGTGGATGGTCAGCGCATCCACCCCAACCCACTAGCCCAGCGTACCGACAATCTTCACACCGACTTTTTCCGGAATCTCGTTCTGCGAAAGCACGTGCAGGCCGGGGCTGAACACCCGTGCGTAACGGGCCAGCAGCGGGCGCAGCTGCGGCATCACAGTGAGGACCGGCGGGTGGCCGTCCTTGCGCAGGCGCTCCTTGACCACCGGCATGCTGGTCTGCAGCTGGTTGAGCAGCGCCGGGTCGACGGGAATGTTGTCCAGGCTGACCGGGCCCTGCTGCTGGGCGATGCCCAGGGCGCCAAGCAAGGTGTTTTCCAGCGCGCCTTCCAGCACAAATACGCCCAGCTCGCTGCGCTCACCGGCGATCATCGACACGATGGTGCGGCGCAGCGCATAGCGCACGTCAGACGCCAGCAAGATAGGGTCCTTGGTGGTTTCGCTGGACTCCAGCAGCGTGGTGGCGATGGTGACGATATCGCGCAGCGGCACTTCTTCCTGCAGCAACTGGCGGTAAACACGATGCTGCTGCGTATAGCTCAGCGCCCCCTTGAGGTGCTCGGCGAGCTTGGGCGCCTGCAGGGTGAGACGCTGCATCAGCTGGTCGACATCGTCATGCTTGAAGATCTCGCCCAGGTTTTCGCGAATGATCTTGTTCATGTGCGTGGCCACTACGCTGGCACAGTCGATCACCTGATAACCCAGGTTCAGCGCCTTGCTCTTCTGGCCCGGCTCGATCCACACCACTTGCATGCGGTAGGCCGGGTCGTTGCCGAGGATGCCGTCGATCTCGCCATAGGTTTGCGGCGAAGGAATGGCCATCAGCCGGTCGGCGTGCAGCTCGGTGCCGTCGATGCGCTCGCCGTTGATGTAAATCGCATACTGCGACGCCTTCAGGCGCAGGCTGTCGCGAATGTGCACTTCCGGCAGCAGGAAGCCGAGCTGCTCGGACAACGTCTGGCGCACGCCGCGAATCCGCTGTGGCAGCGGCGCGCCGCTGGCCTCGTTGACCAGGCCAACCAGTTTGTAGCCCAGGGAAATGGACAGCCGCTCGACCAGCGGGATGTCTTCCCAGGCCAGGCTCTGCGGCTTGTCCTGACGCAGGTCCTGGCTCAGTGCGGTGATCTTCTCGAGGCTTTGCGCCTCGTCCACCGGCAGGGTTTTCGAGACTTTCCACGCGACAAAGCCGATCAGTGCCGCGAAGCTGAAAAACGCCAGGTGCGGCATGCCGGGAATCATCGCCAGCACGGCGATAACGCCGGCCACGGTGTAGAGCACCGGCGGCTGGGCGAGCATCTGCCGACGGACCAGGCTGGTGATGTCGGCCGACTCGTTGGTGCGGGTGATGATGATCGCTGCCGCGGTGGACAGCAAAATGGCCGGAATCTGCGAGGCCAGGCCGTCACCGATGCTCAGCAGGGCATACAGGCGGAACGCGTCGCCGGCGGACAGGTCATGCACCAGCATGCCGATGGCGAAACCGCCGAACAGGTTGATCAGCAGAATCAGGATGCCGGCGATGGCGTCGCCGCGCACGAATTTCGCCGCCCCGTCCATGGCGCCGTAGAACTCGGACTCCTTGGCCACGTCGCGGCGACGCTTGCGTGCGTCGTCCTGGCCGATCAGCCCGGCGTTGAGGTCGGCGTCGATGGCCATCTGCTTGCCAGGCAATGCGTCCAGGGTGAAGCGCGCGGTCACCTCGGCGATGCGCTCACCACCCTTGGTGATCACCATGAAGTTAACGATGGTGAGGATCACGAACACGATCATGCCGACAATGAAGTTGCCGCCGATCACCACTTCGCCGAAGGCCTCGATCACCTTGCCCGCGGCATCGGTGCCGTTGTGCCCTTCAAGCAGCACGATACGCGTCGAGGCCACGTTCAGGCAAAGACGCAGCAGCGTGGTGATCAGAATCACCGTAGGCAACAGCGAGAAGTCCAGCGGCGTGCGGGTCGATACACACACCAGCAACACCAGCACCGCCATGCCGATGTTAAAGGTGAACAGGATGTCGAGCATCAGCGGCGGCAGCGGCAGGATGATCATCGACAGGATGGACAGGACGACCAGCGGGATGCCGATACGGCCGCTGCGCAAGGTGGGCATGAACTGCTGCAAAAGACTCATGATGGCACTCGGTTGGCAAGGGCTTCGGGAATGGGCAGGTCTTGCGGCAACACCGGCTGTTTACGCCGGCCTTGTCGATAGGCCTTGAGTTGCAACACGTACGTCAGTACGTGGGCGACCGCCTGATACAGCGGTGCGGGAATCTGTTGATTGACCTGGGTGGTGAAGTACACCGCACGGGCCAGCGGTGGCATTTCCACCACTTCGATGGCCAGCTTGGCGGCCAGCTCGCGAATGAACAGCGCGGTTTCGTCGTGCCCTTTGGCAATCACAAAGGGCGCCTGGGCTTTGCGGGTGTCGTACTTGAGGGCCACCGCGTAGTGCAACGGGTTGGTGATCACCACATCGGCGTCTTTCAACACCTTACTGATTTGCCGCTGCGCCAGTTGGCGCTGCAACTGCTTGATCTTGGCCTTGACCTCAGGCTTGCCCTCCATGTTCTTGTGCTCTTCCTTGCGTTCCTGCTTGGTCATGCGCATTTTTTTCATGAACAGGAAGCGCTGCAGCGGCACGTCGATCATCGCGAACAGGACGAACACCGCCATCAGCGTCAGCAGCAAATCGAAGGTTAGCGAGAACGCGCTGCCGATCGCGGTGAACAGGTCGGTTTTTTGCAGGGCGATCAGCCGCGGCAGGGTGTAGACCATCTGCAGCCAGGCGATGGCGATCAGCACGATGATCTTCAGCAGCGACTTGAGAAAGTCGGTGAGGTTCTGCAGCGAGACGATGCGTTTCAGGCCGGTCAGCGGGTTGATCTTGTCGAGTTTGAAGTGAAAGTTCTTCGAGGCGAACATCCAGCCGCTGGGAATCATGCCGAAGATCACCACAATGAAGGGCGCCAGAGCCAGCGGCAGTAGCACTTTGACGAACAGCAGCAGGTTCAGGGTGAGCAGCGTGGTCAGGTCGTCCAGGCCGATTTCGCTGTGATGGAAATTGATGTAGGAGGCGGCGAAGATCTGCTGCAGACCGTCGAACATGAATTCGAAGAAAAAGCGCAGCAACAGCAAGGTGGCGAGCAGCGACACCATGGTGGCCAAGTCGCGGGAACGGGTCACCTGTCCATCGTCGCGGCTCTTTTTGAGTTTCTGCGCGGTAGCTTCTTCAGTTTTTTCCTGAGACGAATTCTGCTCAGCCATCACCGCCTCGCTGCAGCAGGATGGCCAGGTTGTCGAGCACCTGGCGGCTGAGGTTCAGGTAGCTCTCCGGCAGGTAAGGCACGATCAGCGACAGGCACAGCATGCCGACCAGGATGGTGACCGGAAAACCCAGGGAAAACAGATTCATCGCCGGGGAAATACGGTTCAGCAAGCCGAAGCAGAACTGCACCAGGAACATGCTGAACACCACCGGAATCGAGATCAGCAGGGCGGCGGCAAACACCCAGGCCAGGGCGTGCACCAGAGCATTCAAGCCGAAATAATGCAGCCCACTGCCCACCGGCCAGTACAGAAAGCTCTGATAAACAATGCTTAGCAATAAAAGGTGGCCATCAATGGCGAAGAACACCAAGCCCAGCAGGATATAAAAGACCTGATAGAGAATCGGTGAGGACGACACGCCGTTGACCGGGTCGTTCATCTGCGCCATGGCCATGCCCATCTGCGTCGACATCACCGCGCCGACGATGCTGAACACCGCGAACACCAGCTGCAGCATCAGGCCCAGCAGCATGCCGAACAGAATCTGCTCCGCCGTGGCCAGGGCACCGGCGAGCGACAGCACGTCGATCTGCGGCGGCGCGGGCAGTGAGCCGGCCACCGCCGCGCTGATCACCAGGGCCAGCAGCAGGCGGATTTTCGGCGACACCGCCTTGTGGCGAAACATCGGCGCGACGCTCATCGCCGCCGCGATGCGGCAGAACGGCCACCAGAACACCTGCAGAGCCAGCAGCCATTGGCTGACATGGAACAGCGCCTGACTCGAATTCATCGGTTCAACCGACCAGGCCGCCCGCCTGGCGAAAGCTCTCGATGAACAGCTCGCTGAGGGTGCGCAGAATCCAGTGGCCAGCGACGATGAGCATGGTCAGCGTAATCAGCAAGCGTGGCAGGAAGCTCAGCATCTGTTCGTTGATCTGCGTGGCCGCCTGGAAAATAGCCACCAGCAGACCACCCAACAGGCTCGGCACCACCAGGACGCAGACGATCAGCCCGGTGATCTGTACGGCATGGGTGATGATGTTGACGGCGATATCGGGGGTCAGCATGACGAGACCTCTAGAACGGCTGAATGCTACTGGTCAGCGTGCCGACCAACAGGGTCCAGCCATCGACCAGCACAAACACCATCAGCTTGAATGGCAGGGAAATCATCATCGGCGAGAGCATCATCATGCCCATGGCCATGAGTACGCTGGCCACCACCAGGTCGATGACCAGGAACGGCACAAAGATCATGAAGCCGAGCTGGAAGGCGGTTTTCAGTTCGCTGAGCACGAAGGCCGGCAACAGCAGGCTGAAGTCCAGGTCCTTCAAGTCGGCAGGCTGTTCTTCCTTGGCCAAGTCGAGGATGGTCTGCAAGGCGGTCTGGTTGGTCTGCGCCAGCATGAAACCGGACATGCTTTGCTTGGCCACCTCCAGGCCTTGCTCCAGGCTGATCGCGTCGTTCTGGAACGGCTCGTAGGCATTGGCGTAGATGTCTTGCCACACGGGCCGCATGACCAGCAGCGTGATCGCCAGGGCGATGCCGATCATCACGTTGTTGGGCGGGCTCTGCTGCAGGCCCATGGCTTGACGCAGGATAGCCAGAACGATGATGAAACGCGTGAAGCAGGTCATCAGCATCAGCATCGCCGGCAGCAGGCCGAGCAAGGTCATCAGCACCAGGATCTGCAGCTTGACGCTGAGGGTCTGGCCGTCTTCGGTGTCGTTGAAGTTGAACAGGGTAATCTCGCCGTTGGCCGCCTGGGCCGCCATGGGCAGCAGGGCGGTGCCGACCAGGGCCAGGACCGCCAGCAGACGAGCCGGGATCATGACTTCAGACCGGCCAGACCGTTGCCGATGAGCTCAAGAATGCGCAGGCCGTAATTGCCATTGAGCACCACCACTTCGGCCTTGGCAAAGGGCGCACCGTTGACCTTGACGTCCAGCGGCTCGCCGGCCAGCTTGTCGAGGGCGATCACGCTCTGCACGTCCACCGCCAGTAGATCCTGCAGCGGAACTTCCACCGAGGCCACTTCCAGGGTGACATGCACGGGGATCTTGCCGAAGAAGCTCAGGTCCTGCTGCGGCAGGCTGGGCGTCGAGACCACGGGTTCGCTGTTGGTCGCCGCTTCGGGCTGTTCAGCGAGGCTCAGCTCGCCGTCATTGATCAGGGATTCAAATTCGCTGTTCGACAGTTGGCCGGTCATGGGGTTTTCACACTTTCCAAAGAGGTTAGAAACAGGCTGCCGTTGTCTTCGAAGATGCTGCCACGGAACAGACGTTGCTGATTGACGCGCACTTCGACGGGGTCTTGCAGGCGGGCCGCAATAATGTCACCAGGACGCAGGGCCAGCACTTCAGACAGGTTCATCTGCAAGGAAGCGACCACGCAATCCAGGTGTAACGGCAGGCGCTTGATCTGCTCCAGCGGATCGAAATTGCAGACCGATGCAGGGCGCTCGCTGAGTCGGCTGGTCAGTTCATCGACCATGTCGTGGTCCAGGTACAGGAACAACGATGACTCTTGCTGGCTGTGGTGGCTCAGGTAACGGAACTCGGCGATGTATTCCCACTGCACCTGTTCATAGGCGTTTTCGTAGCGCTCCAGCTGGCCGAGCGACTGGCCGCCCAGCACCATGCGCGCGAACATGTCTGCCACATCCTTGCCCAGCCGCTCACTTAAGCGCTGCTCGGAGGTATTGGGCGGTGGCAGGTTTCCGGTGGCGGGTGAACTGCCGCCGTAATAGCACTCGAGTATTTCCGCGAGGAGCACACGGTCGATGGAGAAACCGATACGTCCGAACGCACTTGCATAGGTCAGCGCCGGTTCTGCGGCCAGGCTTTCATGCACCTCGACCTGGCCCAGCTCGATATTGATGCGAAAACTGCGTAAAAAATAATCGCTGATAATACGCGGATGCTTACTGGCGCTTTCCTTTATATAAATCGGCACCTTGTGATAGTGTCGACCCAGTTTATGCGGCTTCAACCGGATCAAACTGTCTGCCGGCACATCATGTTGGACTTTTGAGTGGCCAGTCATGTTGTGGATCTATCCTGAAGTTGGTTCGCGGCCTGTGGCGGATCGGTCAAACTCGCAAGGTTTATATGCGGTCGAGTCTGACTGCATCGAGCACACAACCTTTATGTAGGCTCGCGTCGTTGGAACAATGCCTTGTGAGCGCGTCCATTTGTGATTCATAACACTATCGGCGAGAGGCGCCGAAACTTAAATCAAAAAAGATCAAAACCGCGTTTGAGTTGATTTTGATCTTTCTGATGCAATTTAATCTGCTTGAACCTGTTCAGGGCTGGCAAATTGCTGCTAGTTTGCGCGGGTTGCTGCAAGGGCTACGCTACGTGCCCTGAAGCGAGGAGAGGCGGGTCTGTGTCGAAACCATTCGGCCAGCTGTAATAAACCAACCAGTGGCCAAACAGCCGTGGGTCGGATAATACAGCGTAATAGACCGTTCGTCACACGTTATTGCATCGACAAGTCCTTGAGTTTATATGCATTACTTAAACGATCAGTCATGTGAAGTTCTGGACGCCGCCACACGTATTGGTATTGTCGGCGATCGAGATAACCACAGTTACGCACTGCTGTTACAGCATGTGCAGCGCGAAGGCTGTCAATTAACCAAGTATGCCGAACTCGCCGATGTTGGCGATAAACAGCGCGCGCAACTCGATATCCTCTTTGTCTATGCCCGCGACATTGCTGCGGACAATTTGTATCGTCAATTATTACCCTTGGTAGCCTGTCAGCAATTGAGTGTGGTGCCGATCGTTGAATATGCCGATCAGGCCATTGCAGCTCGCCTGCTGGAGCTAGGCTGCGTGGACTATCTGCTGGCGCCGTTCAGTGGCGCACAGATCACCGCCCTGCTGCGCCGCCACGAGCAGGCGCGCCTCGCCCAGGAAGGCTTTGTCACCCAATCGGCTGCCGGCCGTCGGCTGCTGGCCATGGCGCAGCGCGTGGCGCTGACGCACATGCCCATCCTGATCAGCGGCGAAACCGGTACCGGCAAGGAATTGATGGCGCGCTACATCCACCGCTTCGCCGGCGATGCGCAAGCGCCGTTCGTGGCGGTCAATTGCGCGGCGATCCCCGAGGCAATGCTCGAATCCATTCTGTTCGGCCACGAGCGCGGGGCCTTTACCGGCGCGGTGAGCGCCCAGCCGGGCAAGTTCGAACAGGCCAACGGCGGCACCCTGCTGCTCGACGAGATCGGCGAACTGCCACTGGGCCTGCAGGCCAAATTGCTGCGCGTGCTTCAAGAGCAGCGCGTCGAACGCCTCGGCGCCAGCAAGGACATCCCGCTGAATGTGCGCATCATCGCAGCCACCAACCGCGACTTGCCCCACGAAGTCGAGCAAGGCCGCTTTCGCGCCGACCTGATGTATCGCCTCGACGTGCTGCCGCTGCACATCCCGCCGCTGCGTGAGCGTCGCGAAGACGTGCTCCCGCTGGCGCGCACCTTCATCAAGCGCTATGCGCCCCATGAAGATGCCGAACAACTGCTCACCGCCGCAGCCTGCCAGGCCCTGCTGCAGCACGACTGGCCGGGCAACGTCCGCGAACTGGAAAACACCCTGCAGCGTGCCCTGGTGTTGCGCAACGGACTGTTCATTCAACCCAGCGATTTGGGCCTGGCCAAACCGGTTGAAAACACCGTGCCAACGATGCCCACCTTCCCGTTGATGGTCGATGGCGGACGCGCCGCGCTTAAAGCCAGCGGGAAATTGGCCGAATACCAACATGTACTGGAAACCATTCGCCGCTTCGGCGGGCACAAGACCAAGGCAGCGGAAAGTCTCGGCATGACCACCCGCGCCCTGCGCTATCGCCTCAATGCGATGCGCGAACAGGGCATACCGATCGACCTTTAACGGCTGGAGAACAGGCCATGGATTCAATCAGCAACATCCAGCGCGACATGCTCGCCCGCCTGGAACAGCTCAGCGCCGCCGCCCAAGGCGGCGTAGTGCGTCCGGCCATGGCCTTCGACTCGTCTGAAGTGGGCGGTGTCAGCCAGGCATTCGCACACCTGATCAAAGCGGTGGACGCCGACCAGCATCGCGCCAGCGACGCAGTGCGCGCCGTAGAACTGGGCGAAAGCGAAGACCTGGTCGGTGCCATGGTGGACAGCCAGAAGGCCAGCGTGTCCTTCTCGGCGTTGTTGCAAGTGCGCAACAAGCTGACCACCGCCTTTGACGAGATCATGAGAACGCCGCTTTAAGCGGTACGAGAGCTGACCTGTGCTGCAGACCCTACTGAACAAATTCAACGAGCGTGGCATCAAGCTCGACCCACGCTGGTTCCTTGCCAGCCTCGCCGCCGTGGCCGCCCTGATCGCCATCCTGGTGGTGTTCTACCTGTGGCGCGATCAGGAATCCCTGCGCCCGCTGTACGGCAGCGGCGAAAGCTTCCAGGCCGCCGAGGTGATGGCCGTGCTGGACGCCGAAGCACTGCGCTATCGGGTGCACCCGACCAGTGGACAAATTCTGGTACGCGACGCCGACCTGGCCCGCGCCCGCATGCTGCTGGCGTCCAAGGGCGTCAAGGTGAGCTTGCCGGCCGGTTACGAGCTGTTCGACAAGGAAGAGCCGCTGGGCACCAGCCAGTTCGTGCAGAACGTGCGCTTGAAGCGCAGCCTGGAAGGCGAACTGGCACAGACCATCATGACCCTCAAGGGCGTGGACAGCGTGCGCGTACACCTGGCCCAGGAAGAGAACCATTCCTTCGTAGTCGGCAAGCGCGCGCCCGCCAAGGCCTCGGTGATGTTGCAGCTGAGCCCCGGCTACAAGATGGATCAGGAACAGGTGCATGCCATCGTCAACCTGGTGGCCGGCAGCCTGCCGCAACTCAAGCCCGAAGACGTACATGTGGTCGACCAGTACGGCGTGCTGCTCTCCCGCGGGCTGAACGCCTGGGGCGGGCCGACGCAGAACTGGCAGGCGCAGGACGACTACCAGCAGAAAATGACCCGCAATATCGAACAGGTGCTGGCGCCGGTGCTGGGTCTGGGTAACTACCGGGTCAGCGTCGCCGCCGACATAGACTTCAGCCAGCGCGAAGAAACCCAGCAGGTTTTCGGTGAAACGCCCTATCTGCGCAGCGAAGTGCTGCGCGACGAACGCACCCTGGACCAGCTGGCGCTCGGGGTTCCCGGCTCGCTGAGCAACCGCCCCGTGGTGGAACCGGCCGAGGGTGATGACGAAAACCAGGCCGCCACCTCGACCCGCCAGGAAAGCACCCGCCGGCTCGATTACGACCAGACCGTCACGCACATCAAGTATCCGGCGTTCCGCCTGCGTCAGCAGAGCGTGGCCGTGGTGCTCAACGCATCCAGTGCGCCGGAAGAAGGCTGGACCCCGGAAGCGCGTGCCGAACTGGAAACCATGATTCGCAGTGCGGCCGGCTTCCAGGCCGAGCGCGGCGATCTGGTGACCCTCAGCGTGCTGCCGTTCGCCGGCCCGGCCGCGGTGGAGGAACCTGTGTCCTGGTGGCAGGACGACAAGGTGCTGGAGTGGGGCCGCCTGGGTCTGATCGCCTTCATCAGCCTGCTGCTGTTGCTGTTCGTGGTGCGCCCGGTCATCCGCGCACTCAGCCCGCGTCAGGATCCTGACCTGGAAACCCAGGCACTGGCTGCACCGAGCACACCGCTGGGCATGCCGCCAAGCGCCAACCTGCCCGGCGACGACCTGCAACTGCTGGCTCGCGAGACGCAGAGCAGCGGTCTGCCGAAGGTCTTCAGCGAGCTCAACCCGCTCTCGGAAATCCGCCTGCCGGCGCCGGGTTCGGGACTTGAGCATCAGATTGAACACTTGCAAATGCTGTCCCTCAACGAGCCTGAGCGGGTCTCCGAGGTGATCAAGCATTGGATTGGGCGCAACGAGAAGAAAGCATGAGCACGCCAACCAGCGACAGCACCGAAGTCAAAAGCCGGGTGATTTCCGGCGACACGCCCAGTTCCATCGAGCAGGCGGCGATCCTCATGCTGAGCATGGGTGACGAGGCGGCGGCCGGGGTGCTCAAGCACTTCACCCGCGAGGAAATCATTGCCATCAGTCAGGCCATGGCGCGCCTGTCCAACGTCAAGCTGCCCACGGTCAACGAAGTGATCGAACGCTTCTTCGGCGATTACAAGGAGCAGAGCAGCATCAAGGGCGCCAGCCGCACCTATCTGGCCGGCATGCTCAGCAAGGCGCTGGGCGGCGACATCACTCGCACCCTGCTGGACAGCATCTACGGCGAGGAGATCCGCGCCAAGATGTCCCGGCTGGAATGGCTTGACCCGCGCCAGTTCGCCGCCTTGATCGCCAAGGAACACGCGCAGATGCAAGCGGTGTTCATCGCCTTCCTGCCGCCGAACATGGCCACCGACGTGCTTGAGGCGCTGCCCGTCGAGCAGCAGGACGACCTGTTGTACCGCATCGCCAACCTCAGCGAGATCAACGGCGATGTGATCGCCGAACTGGAGCAACTGATCGAGCGCAGCCTCAGCGTGCTGTCCACCCAGGGCTCGCAGGTGCGCGGCATCAAGCAGGCGGCGGACATCATGAACCGCTTCAAGGGCGACCGCATCCAGATGTTCGAAATGCTGCGCGCTCACGACGAGACGCTGGTGGAGAAGATCGAAGACGAGATGTACGACTTCTTCATCCTCGCCCGGCAAAGCCAGGAAGTGCTTCTGGTACTGCTCGAAGCGGTACCGCTGGACGAGTGGGTGGTGGCCCTCAAAGGCGCCGAGCCCGAGCTGGTCAAGGCCATCCAGAACGCCATGCCACGTCGCCAGGCGCAGCAGATGGAATCCATCAAGCGCCGCCAGGGCCCGGTACCGCTGAGCCGCGTCGAGCAAGTGCGCAAGGACATCATGAGCGTGGTCCGCGAAATGGCCGCCGATGGCGAGCTGCAGATCCAGTTGTTCCGTGAACAGACGGTCGAATAGGTGAGCGCATGACGGTACGAGTGATCAAGGACGGCGGACGCGCCTGGCGCGTCTACCGCTTTCCGCCGCGTAGCCGCGCCGCAGTAAGCGCCGACGTGCAGGAGCAACTGCACAGCGATCCGGCTGCGTTGCAACGCGCGCTGGCCGACGGTTATCAACAGGGCCAGGAACGCGGCTATCAGGAAGGCTTGGCCCAAGGCACCGAAGCCGGCCACGCCGACGGTTACGAACGCGGCCTGCAAGAAGGCCTGGCCAAAGGTCTGGAAGAAGGCCGCATTCAGGGCCGCACTCACTTTGAAGCCGCCAGCGCCCCGTTGGAGCGGATGATTGCCGAGTTCGACAGCGCCGTGGCCACGTTCGAACAGGGCCGCCGCGAGCAGCTGCTGGAACTGGTCGCCAAGGTCGCCAAGCAGGTCATCCGTTGCGAGTTGACCCTCAACCCCGCGCAGATGCTGACCCTGGCCGAAGAAGTGCTGAGCAGCCTGCCGGATGCAGCCGATGAGGTGCAGATCCTGCTCAACCCGGAAGAGTGCGCGCGCATCAAGAGCATCAGCCCGGAGCGCGCCAGCGCCTGGCGTCTGGTCCCCGACGAGCGCCTGGCCCTGGGCGAATGCCGCGTGGTCACCGCGCAAAGCGAAGTCGACGTGGGTTGCCAGCAACGTCTGGACGCCTGCCTGGACACGTTGGCCGACCACCTCCAGGTCGAGGCCTAAGCCGCCATGCTGCTGGATACCGCGGCCCTCGACGAAGCCCTGCGTTCGCTCGACAGCGTGCAACTGGCCAAGGTCAGCGGCCGCCTCGTGCGTGTCTCCGGGCTGATTCTGGAGAGTCTCGGCTGCCAGCAACAGACCGGCCAGCGCTGCTATATCGAACAGGCCGACGGCAGCCTGTTGGAAGCACAGGTGGTGGGCTTCAACCGCGACATCACCTACCTGATGCCGTTCAAGAAACCGCTGGGCCTGGCCACCGGTGCGCGGGTATTCCCGATTCGCGACGAAGCACGTCTGCGCATCGATGATTCCTGGCTCGGCCGGGTGCTCAACGCCTTGGGCGAGCCGCTGGACACCCTTGGCAAGCTCACCGGCGAAGTTCCACTACCGCCGTCACCGGCACCGATTCACCCGCTGCGCCGCCGCCCGGTGGAAGAACCGCTGGACGTCGGCGTGCGCGCCATCAACGCCATGCTGACCCTGGGCAAGGGCCAGCGCGTTGGGCTGTTCGCCGGCAGCGGGGTAGGCAAGAGCGTGCTGCTGGGCATGATCACCCGGCAGACCAAGGCCGATGTGGTGGTGGTTGGGCTGATCGGCGAACGCGGTCGTGAAGTGCAGGAATTCCTCCTGCATTCGTTGGGCGAGGAAGGCTTGCGCAAGGCCGTCGTGGTGGTGGCGCCGGCCAACGAGTCGCCACTGATGCGCCTGAAGGCCGCCGATTTGTGCCACAGCATCGCCGCGCATTTTCGCGACCAGGGCAAGGACGTGCTGCTGCTGGTCGATTCGCTGACCCGCTACGCCATGGCCCAGCGCGAAATCGCCCTGGCTCTCGGTGAGCCGCCGGCCACCAAGGGCTACCCGCCGTCGGTGTTCGGCATGCTGCCCGAGCTGGTGGAAAGCGCCGGCAACGGTGAAGCCGCCACCGGCAGTCTGAGCGCCATCTACACCGTGCTGGCCGAGGGCGATGACCAGCAGGACCCGATCGTCGACTGCGCGCGGGCGATTCTCGACGGACACATCGTGCTGTCGCGCAAACTGGCCGAGAACGGCCACTACCCGGCAATCGACATCGGCGCCTCGGTGAGTCGCTGCATGCCCCAGGTCAGCGAGCCGGCCCATCGCGGCGCGGCGCGCCAGCTCAAGGAGCTGTACAGCACCTACGAGAAAATTCGCGAACTGATTCCACTGGGTGGTTACGTGCCGGGCATGGACGCCAAGACCGACCGCGCCGTGCAACTGGCGCCGAACATCGAACGCTTTCTGCGTCAGGAAACCAGCCAGGAAGCCGACCTGGCCAGCAGCGTCGCGTCCTTGCAGCAGCTTCTGGGGAATCGCGGATGAAAGACTACCTCTCAACCCTGTCCAAGCTCTCGTCCCTGCGCCGCACACGGGTGAACGAACTGCTTGGCCGTGTGCAGTACCAGCGCAACCTGTGCCAGCGCTACCGCAATAACATCACCGGCCTGGGCAAGCTGTGCGAGTACCAGGTGCACGGCAACACCGCGCTGCAGCGTGACAATCAGCAGCAGTACAAAAGCACCCTCTACAAGATGCTCGACCTGCAACGTCGCGAACTGGAGGTTGCCGAGCAAAACCTCGCCCGCCTGCAGGGCGATCTGATGAAGGCCATGCGCAACGAGAAGGTGCTGGAGCAGTTCATCGACGGCAAGGTCGACGAATGGCAGCTGACCCTGACGCGCCAGGAGCAGAAAATTCAGGACGGCCTGGCGGCACAAGCCTGGTGGCGCAACGCCGGAATTTGACGCGCCAGCGCCAAGCGATCGTCATTCAGGCATCATCCCGGGGGCGGCAAAACAGCCGTTCGACGGCTTTGTGACGTTTTGGGCAACATGGGGTTTAAGTTTTACCCTATACCTGTCGCCTTTATGGCGTAAGGCCCCCGAGTTTGGAAACCATCATGGAAATCAGCCGCTCCCTCAAGCCCGCCGCAATCACCGGCATCGACGGCACCAGCGCTCAGCGCACGCAAGCTCCGTCGGCCGGCAAACGTGAGCGACACATCGCCGGCGCGCCACAACTGAGCCTGGAATCCCTGCAAGACAACCTGCGCGCGCTGCCCGAAGTTGACTTGGACAAGGTCGAGCAAATCAAGCAAGCCCTGCAGCGCGGCGAGATCTCCCTCGACCCCGAGGCGCTGGCAGCGAGCATGCGCGCTTATCACAACGGCAAAGATCAGTGAGTCAGAAAGATAAATTGCTGGCTGTGGTCGCGGCTGACATCGCCGCCGACCTGAACACATATGGCCAGCTGCAGAGCTTGCTGGATGAGCTTCACGAGCGCCTGCTGGCGCGCGATACCCTGGCCATCGAGCAGCTGAATCAGCGCATCGAGCCCTGCCTGAACGCCTTGGCTGAGTGCAGTGCACGCCGGGGCAAAGTATTGCGCGCCTTCGGCCTGACTGCCGACCCGGAAGGGATGCAGCGCCTGCTCGATGCCTATCCCGCCACTCAGGGTGAAACAGTACGCAGCCAATGGCAGCAACTGGGCCAGGCGGTACGCGATTGCCGCCAGCGCAACGAGCGCAACGGCCGCTTGCTGGCCATGCACAACGACATTCTCAACCAGCTGCTCAGCGGCACCGGCGACGGCACTGCGCTGTACGGCCAGCAGGACTACTAGGCACGCCTCAAACGTTTCTCCCAGACATTGCACCCTGTGTTGTAAGGGCGATTCATTCGCCTGGCACCGAGACTTCTGGCGCCTACAGGGTTGCTACGTACTACGCGGCTGAATGCCTTGAATCTGTCGCATCCGCTGCGTGGTCTAGAGGGCGTGTGTCAGGCGAATGAATTCGCCCCTACCAGATGCGCACCGTGACTCGCTATGCAGGCACCGGCAGGCGTACTGCCGGCGCGCATACCTCACGCGTTTGCTAGCCGCACTTCGAATGCCCGCAGTTCAGGCAGGTGGCACAGCCGTCCATCTGCACCACCGCCTGGGTGTTGCACGTGCCGCACAACTGCGCGCCGGCCGGGAAGCCGTCGCCCGGTTCCAGCTTATTGGCGCCCTGGCTGGCTTCGTAGGCGGCGCGTTTTTCCGCCAGGTATAGGCGCTGGCTTTCGTCCAGCGCCTGGCCTTCTAGCATGCCGATGCTGATCAGGTGACGCTCCACCACACCGCCGATCTCGGCCACGATCGACGGCATGTACACACCGCCCTTCTTCAGATAGCCGCCACGCGGGTCGAATACGGCCTTGAGCTCCTCAACCATGAAGGTGCAGTCACCACCCTTGCGGAACACCGCGGACATGATCCGGGTGAGCGCGACGATCCACTGGAAGTGATCCATGTTCTTCGAGTTGATGAAGATCTCGAACGGACGGCGCTGCTCGTAAGGCGTGCCGGCGTTGAGCACAATGTCGTTGACCGTTACGTACAGGGCATGCTCGAACAGCGGCGATTTGATTTTGTAAGTCACACCGATCAGCGTTTCCGGACGCTGCAGGGTTTCGTCCATTTCCACCACCTTGGGTGCGGCTGCCAGTGCGGGTGCAGGCGCGGCTGCAAGTACGGCTGCAGGCGCGGCCGCGACAGTGGCGACAGGCGCCACCGGGGCTGCCGGGGTGACAGGCGCTGGCGCGGGACGCTCCAGAGCCTCGTCGATGACCTTAAAGCCTTTGATGCGTTGTTCAATCTTGACAGTCATTGCAGGTGTTCTCCGGCCGGGTCGCTGACGGCGACCCGGCATCAATTCGGTGTCTTAGTACTTGCCGTAGTAGCCTTCTTTGAGGGCATCGAACAGGTTGGCAGCCGTGTTCACCTCCCCGTCGTATTCCACCTCTTCATTGCCGCGCAGTTCGACCACGCTGCCGTCTTCCAGCTCGAAGCGGTACAGGGTGTTCTGCAGATCGGCTTCCTTGACCAGCACGCCCTGGAACGCCGCCGGGTTGAAACGGAAGGTGGTGCAGCCCTTGAGCCCCTGACGCCAGGCGTAGCGGTAGATATCCTTGAACGCTTCGAAGGGGTAATCCGTCGGCACGTTGGCCGTCTTGGAAATCGACGAGTCGACCCACTTCTGCGCCGCAGCCTGGATATCCACGTGCTGAGTCGGGGTGATGTCATCGGCGCTGACGAAATAAGCCGGCAACTGTTTGGCCGGATCCTGGCTGTCCGGCTTGGCCTGGGCATTGACCAACGCGCGGTAGGCGAGCAGCTCGTAGCTGAACACCTCGACCTTTTCCTTGGCCTTGCGCCCGGGGCGAATCACGTTGCGCGAGTAATGGTGGGCGAAGCTCGGCTCGATACCATTGGAGGCGTTGTTGGCCAGGCTCAGGCTGATGGTGCCGGTGGGCGCGATGGAGCTGTGGTGAGTAAAGCGCGCGCCCTGTTCGGCCAGCGCCTCGATCAGCTCCGGCGCGTATTCGGCCAGGCGCTGCATGTAGCGCGAGTATTTGGCGTGCAGCACCCGACCGGGCACCTTGTCGCCGATTTTGTAGCCATCCTCGGCCATTTCCGGACGCTTGCGCAGCATCTCAGCGGTGACGTCGAACTCCTCGGCCAGCAAAGGTGCCGGACCCTTTTCACGGGATAGCTCCAGCGCCTCTTCCCAGCCAACCAGCGCCATTTCACGCGCCACTTCCTCAGTGAACACGCAGGCTTCGGGGCTACCGTAGCGCATCTTCAACAGCGTCAGGGTCGAGCCCAGGCCCAAAAAGCCCATGCCATGACGGCGCTTGTGGGTGATCTCGTGACGCTGCTGTTCCAGCGGCAGGCCGTTGATTTCCACCACGTTGTCCAGCATACGGGTGAAGATACGCACCACCTTGCGGTACTTATCCCAGTCGAAGCGGGCGTCGGCGCCGAACGGGTTCTGCACGAAACCGGTCAGGTTGATCGAGCCGAGCAGGCAGGAGCCGTAGGGCGGCAGGGGCTGCTCGCCACACGGATTGGTCGCGCGAATCGCCTCGCACCACCAGTTGTTGTTCAGCTGATTGACCCGATCGATCAGGATGAAGCCCGGCTCGGCGAAGTCATAGGTGGACACCATGATCATGTCCCACAGATGGCGGGCGCGCAGGGTGCCGTAGATCCGGCAAGCCACCAGGCCGTCTTCGCGCACGATGTACTCGTCGTGCACCGGCCATTCGCGCCAGATCACCTGGGCCGGATCCTTCAGATCCAGGTCGGCCTGTTCTTTCTGGTGAACCGGGAAGACCAGCGGCCAATCGCCGTCGTTTTCCACCGCCTGCATGAATTCGTCGGTGATCAGCAGGCTTAGGTTGAACTGGCGCAGCCGGCCATCTTCACGCTTGGCACGAATGAATTCGCGCACGTCGGGATGACCGACGTCGAAGGTGCCCATCTGCGCGCCGCGCCGACCGCCCGCGGAGCTGACGGTAAAGCACATCTTGTCGAAGATATCCATGAACGACAGCGGCCCGCTGGTGTGCGCGCCGGCGCCGGACACGAACGAGCCGCGCGGACGCAGGGTGCTGAATTCATAACCGATGCCGCAACCGGCCTTGAGGGTCAGCCCGGCTTCGTGGACCTTGCCGAGAATATCGTCCATGGAGTCGCGAATGGTCGCCGAAACCGTGCAGTTGATGGTCGAGGTTGCCGGCTTGTACTCCAGCGCGCCGGCATTGGAAATGATCCGACCGGCGGGAATCGCGCCGTTGCGCAGGGCCCAGAGGAACTGCTCGTTCCAGTGTTCGCGCTGCGACTCGGGCTCGACTTCCGCCAAGGCGCGGGCGACCCGTTGCCAGGTGGCGTCAACGTCGGCGTCGATCGGCGTGCCGTCTTTGTCAGTCAGGCGGTACTTCTGCGCCCAGATGTCCTCGGAAGCCGGTTGCAAGGCAAGGCCCGTGGTCTGTTTGGTGTCTGCCGCGATCGGCCCGTCCGTCTTCGCCATGCTGCACATCCTCGTAACGAAGGGTGTAAAAAAAGGGCGCGATTGTACGCCAAATAAACCCGTTGGCGAATCTGGAAAGCCCCGACAAATCCCGTATGTTGTAGTGAAACTGGCAGAAAACCACAATTGCTAGTTAGCTAGAGCGCCGAATGCTTCACGCACAGCACCAATTAAAGGGTTTCCAGACAGCTGGCCAACTGCTCGCCAAGGTTACCTAGCAACCGTTCATAACCGTTGGCGTCCGGCTTCAGACCGTCACCCATGGCGTCCAGTTCGGCCAGGCGCACCGGCAGGCCGGCGGTCAAGGTTTCGGCCAGGCGCGGACGCTGCGGCGGCTCGTTGAACAAGCAGGCAGCACCGGCCTGCTGCAGACGCTCACGCATCGCCGCCACATGCCGGGCCCCCGGCTGGACCTCACCGAGGCTGAAGACACCGAGATGGCGCAGGCCGTAGGCGGACTCAAAATAATCATAGGCCTCGTGGAAGACGAAGTACGGCTTGCCGGCCAACGGTGCCAGGCGCGCACGCAGGCGCTGGTCGAGCACATCGAGACGCTTCTCGAAGGCCCGCAGATTGGCCTGATAGTGTGCCGCGTTGGCCGGATCGACACTGGCCAGATCGCTCGCCATGCGTGCGGCGATCAGCCGCGCATTGGCCGGCAGCAGCCACAGGTGGGCATCCAGACTGCCGGGCCGATGGTCATGATCATGCTCGTGGTGCGGATCAGCAGAAGGGTGATGATCGTCATGATGCTCATCGTGACCTGCATGCGCGGCGTGCTCTTCCAGGGTCTCGCCAATATGGCGCAACTGCAGGCCAGGCAAGGTCTGCACGGCCAGGCTCGGCGCACGGCGGTTGTCGACCACGCGCGTCAGGAAGGTTTCCAGGTCCGGGCCGACCCAGTAAAACAACTGCGCCGTGTCAATGCGCCGCAGGTCGGAGGGGCGCAGCGCATAATGGTGCGCCGAGGCTCCAGCAGGCAGTAGCACGTCAGGCGTGCCGACGCCGTCCTGCACCGCTGCGGCAATCAGCTGCAGGGGTTTGATGCTGGTCAGCAACACCGATTCGGCACGCACGACTAGGGAGCACAGGCACATCAGCAGGCAAACGGACAGACGTAGCAGCACGACAGTAACACCAGAGGCAGGAAACGTAATAGAATAACGTCCTTCTTATCAAACGCACCATTTTTTTATGCTCAGACCACTCATTACCAAGACCCCCTTGGTCTGTCTGCCCCATGATCATTCGCACTGCGTCCGCAATGCCTTGGCGGAGGCCGAAGCCCTGTGCGCCCGTCAGGGGGTGCGCCTCACGCCGTTGCGCAAACGGGTGCTGGAGCTGGTCTGGCAAAGTCATCAGCCGCTCGGCGCCTATGACATTCTCGCCACGCTGAGCGAGGAAGACGGCCGCCGCGCCGCACCGCCGACTGTCTATCGAGCCTTGGATTTCCTGCTGGAAAACGGCCTGGTACACCGCATCGCGTCGCTTAACGCCTTCGTTGGCTGCAATCAGCCGGAGCTGGCTCACCAGGGCCAGTTTCTGATTTGCCGCGCCTGCAAGACCGCCATCGAGTTGGAGCAACAAACCATCAGCGACGTCATCGTCAGCGTCGCCGACAGCATCGGTTTCAGTGTCGAGGCGCAGACCGTGGAAGTGGTCGGCTTGTGCGCCGCCTGTCGGGAGGCCGCGTGAGCCAAGACTTATTGCGTCTGAGCGGCGTCGGCGTGCGCTTTGCGGGCCAGGACGCCCTTGACGATGTGAGCTTGCGCGTGCGCGCCGGTGAGATCGTCACCCTGATCGGCCCCAACGGCGCCGGCAAGACTACCCTGGTGCGCGTGGTGCTCGGGCTGCTCAAGCCGGACCGCGGCGAAGTGTGGCGCACGCCGCGCCTGCGCATCGGCTACATGCCGCAGAAACTGCAGGTCGACGCCACCCTGCCGCTCTCCGTACTGCGTTTTCTGCGCCTGGTGCCCGGAGTGGACCGCGCCAAGGCGCAAGCCGCGCTGGCCGAGGTGGGTGCCAGCCCGGTCATCGACCATCCCCTGCAGAAGATTTCCGGCGGCGAACTGCAACGCGTGCTGCTCGCCCGCGCTCTGCTGCGCAAGCCCCAATTGCTGGTGCTCGACGAGCCGGTGCAAGGCGTCGATGTCGCTGGCCAGGCCGAGCTGTACCGGCTGATTGGCAAGCTGCGCGCGCGCCACGGCTGCGGCGTCTTGATGGTGTCTCACGACCTGCACCTGGTGATGAGCGCCACCGATCAGGTGGTGTGCCTGAACCGCCACGTATGCTGCTCCGGTCATCCCGAGCAGGTCAGCGGCGACCCGGCCTTCGTCGAGCTGTTCGGCCAGAACGCCCGCAGCCTGGCGATCTATCACCACCAGCACGACCACACCCATGACCTGCATGGCGGTGTGGTGATCGGCGAGCCCTACCAACCCCACGTCCACGGCCCGGACTGCAAGCATTGATCCCCATGCCCGATTTTCTTGTCAACGCACTGCTCGCCGGCCTGGCCCTGGCCCTGGTGGCCGGCCCGCTCGGTTCCTTCGTGGTCTGGCGGCGCATGGCCTATTTCGGCGACACCCTGTCCCACGGCGCACTGCTCGGCGTGGCCCTGGGCCTGATTCTCGATGTCAGCCCGGCGCTGGCGGTGACGGTCGGCTGCGTGCTGCTCGCCATTCTGCTGCTGGGCTTGCAGCAGCGCCAGCCGCTGGCCTCGGACACGCTACTCGGCATCCTTGCCCACAGCACACTGTCGCTGGGGCTGGTGGCGATCAGTTTCATGGAGGTGCGCATCGACCTGATGGCCTACCTGTTCGGCGATCTGCTGGCGGTCGGCCCTACGGACCTGGCGTGGATTCTCGGCGGCAGTGCGCTGGTGCTGCTGTTGCTGATCCCGTTGTGGCGACCGCTGCTGGCGATCACCGTGCATGAAGAGCTGGCCCGTGTGGAGGGCCTGCCGGTGGCGGCGATCCGCCTCGCGCTGATGCTGCTGATCGCCGTGGTAATTGCCGTGGCGATGAAGATCGTCGGCGTGCTGCTGATCACATCGCTGTTGATCATTCCTGCCGCCGCCGCCCAACGGCACGCGTACACCCCCGAGCAGATGGCCCTGGGGGCCAGCGTGCTGGGCCTGCTGGCGGTGTGTGCCGGATTGGCGCTGTCCTGGTACCAGGACACGCCGGCCGGACCGTCCATTGTGGTCAGCGCCGCGGCGCTATTTCTGCTTAGCTTTGCTCTGCCCAAGCGTGCGTAACGGCGATGCGAGGGCTACGGCGTGACACGGCAAGTTGCGCGGTAGTCAGAGGTGTTCGTGTTGAGAATGTGTCACCCGTTGGACACAGAGGCGGCAAGGCCCGTTTTGGCCGCCCTGTCGTGCACCGGTTAGAATCGCTTTAGCTCGCTTTATTCGAGGCTTATCCCATGCGTTTATCCGCTTCCCGCTGCCTGATCACCCTGGCCATTGTCCTGCTTGTCGCCTGCCAGAGCGCGCCCGAGTACGACAGCCAAACCGTGCTGTTCCAGCAATACCTATCAAACAACCAGTTGAGCCTGGCCGACCAGCAATTGGCCGAGGCCGGCGCTCAGGGGGTCAGTGCCGACAAGCTCGCGCCCTATGAGCGTCAGCTGGCGGATGCCTACCTGCGCCAAGGCCAGGAAGCCCTGCAGGCCGGCGACCTAAACACCGCCACCACGGCGCTGAGCCGGGCGCGCAGCCTGTTGCCCGAGGCTCCGGCGCTGACGGCCGGCTTGGGCGACGCCTTGAGTACCGACGGCCAGGCCGCCATTGACGAGGCATTGCAAGGGCGCAGCGTAGCCCTGCCGCTGCTGGATCGCGGCGATTACGCCGGCCTGCGCGTGCAGTTCGACGAGCTGGCCGCCGAGGTGCTGGGTTGTGCCTGCACGGTAATCCTTGAGGCGCGCGGTTCCTGGCAATCCAACAAGGCCATCGTCCTGCTGGGCGAAAGCCTGGAAAAACACACCCCCGGTGCTCGGGTAGATGTGCAGGTGAGCCACAGCCCGTCCCGCGTGCCACGCCTGGTGCTGATCTCCAACACTGCAGCCGGCGCCGAGTAAGGCGTCGCCTGCAGGCCGTTGCCCTTCCCCCAACGGTGACTTACGCCGGCACCGCCTTAGCCTTGGCTTCACGGGCCCAGACCCGGTGCTTGGCAATGGCGGCGATGAAATCGCCGCTCACCGCCGCCGCGTTGCTGCCCACCAGCACGCCTTCATCCGGATCCAGATGCAGCGCCGTCAGCAGGTCCTTGGCGTCACCGAGCACCGCGATGGCCTTGAGGTGCTTGTAGGCTTCCAGCACGTAATGCAATGCCGTGCCGTTGGTCGCCATCAGGCGCACCGCGTCGCTGCCGCCGGGCAGCACGACCGCATCGAATGCAATCGACGGCAAGCCGGCCATCGAGCCGTCCGGGGTCAGCAGTTGGCCCGTTGCGCTGCCCACCGGGCTGGCCGAAGGCGCAATCAGCTTGACCTTGGCGCCTTCGGCCAATAGAGCTGTCTGCATGTCCGCCACCGCCGCACCGTCGACCCCGTTGGCGATCAGAATCGCAATCTTGCGCGACTTGATAGTGCCGGACAGCAGGTTCATCTGGCTCAGCGCCGGTGACTCCTTGAGGCTGGAGGGCTTGCCGGGCACGGTGGCACCAGTAGGCGGTGCAACCCCAATGGCCGCCGCCACCTGGCTGGCGAGCAACGGGTCGATATTGGCAAGAATCTCGTTCACCTCGCGTTCGCGGATCGCCATGCGCTCCACTTTGCCCAACTCGAACGCGTAGGCCTCGATGATGTGCTCCTTTTCCGGCGCGCTCATGCTGTTCCAAAACAGTGTGGCCTGGGAGAAGTGGTCGCCGAAGGATTCGCTGCGGTTGCGGATCTTGTGCCCTTCGATGCGCTCCGCATAACTCTCGAAGCCACCCCCCACCGGGCCCGGCGGGGTCTCCTTGGGCCAGCCACCGTCGATCGAATTGGGCTCGTAGGAGGCGCGGCCCTGGTGGATGGTTTGCCGATGGAACGCATCGCGCTGGTTGTTGTGGAATGGGCAAATCGGCCGGTTGATCGGGATCTCGTGGAAATTTGGCCCGCCCAGGCGCAACAGCTGGGTATCGGTGTAGGAAAACAGCCGGCCCTGCAGCAGTGGATCATTACTGAAGTCGATGCCGGGCACGATATGCCCGGGGTGAAAGGCCACCTGCTCGGTTTCGGCGAAGAAGTTGTCCGGGTTGCGGTTGAGGGTCAGCTTGCCGATCGGCTGCACCGGGACCAGCTCCTCGGGAATGATCTTGGTGGGGTCGAGCAGGTCGAAGTCGAAACTGTGCTCATCTGCTTCCTCGACCACCTGCACGCCCAGTTCCCATTGCGGGTAGTCACCGCTTTCAATGTCCTCCCACAGGGCGCGACGGTTGAAGTCCGGGTCCTTGCCGGCCAATTTCTGTGCTTCGTCCCAGACCAGCGAATACACCCCGGACAACGGCTTCCAGTGGAACTTGACGAACCGGCTGGTGCCAGCGGCATTGATCATGCGGAAGGTGTGCACCCCAAACCCCTGGATGGCGCGCAGGCTCACCGGGATGGCGCGGTCTGACATGGTCCACATGACCATGTGCGCGGTTTCCGGCACCAACGAGACGAAGTCCCAGAACGTATCGTGGGCCGACGCACCCGTGGGAATTTCGTTGTGCGGCTCGGGCTTCACCGCATGCACGAAGTCGGGAAACTTCATGGCGTCCTGAATGAAGAACACCGGCATGTTGTTGCCCACCAGGTCGAAGTTGCCTTCCTCGGTGTAGAACTTGACGGCAAAGCCGCGCACATCGCGCACCGTATCGGCCGATCCGCGCGGCCCCTGCACGGTGGAGAAGCGCACATACACCGGCGTTTCCTTGGCGGGATCCTGCAAAAATGCGGCCTTGGTCAGCTCGGCCTGGGACGCATAGGCCTGGAACACCCCATGCGCCGCCGTACCACGGGCATGCACGATGCGCTCGGGAATTCGCTCGTGGTCAAAATGCGTGATCTTCTCGCGCATGATGAAGTCTTCGAGCAACGACGGCCCACGGTCGGTGGCTTTCAGGGTGTTCTGGTTATCGGCAATCTTCACGCCCTGATTGGTCGTAAGGGCCTCGCCGGTGGCATCGGAACGCAGGGGCTCGAGTGAGTCGAGTTTGGCATTGTGGTTCTGCCGGTCCGGCGTATCGGTTCCGGCCAACTCGCTGGGTCTGGGTTGAGTGGGGTTGGATTTGGATTGTTTGGCCATTCAGCTTTACCTCGACGTGGTGCGGACTCGGCCGCCGGCGATCGTCTATAGCCGACCGGCAAGCCTCACCAAATGTTCCTGCGCCGGTTTACGAAGCGTGAGAGTTGGTCGGGATTTATCGCCAAATGTAAGCATCTATAGCCAAGAGAACTAAAGATCCCCATGCAAACCGGCTAAACTGCGCCTCTTTTGCGCGGCGTTACGCTCATCATTCTGTACCCACAAGGTTCGCTTTCGTGATCGAGTTTCACCAAGTTCATAAAACCTACCGCGTCGAGGGCCGCGATATACCGGCCCTGCAACCCATCGACCTACGCGTCGAAGCGGGCCAGGTGTACGGCCTGATCGGCCATTCCGGCGCGGGTAAAAGCACCCTGTTGCGCCTGATCAACCGCCTGGAGGAACCCTCAGGTGGACGCATTCTGGTGCATGGCGTCGACGTCACCGCCCTGGAAGCCGATGGCTTGCGCCGTTTTCGTCGCCAGGTCGGCATGATCTTCCAACATTTCAACCTGCTGGCCTCCAAGACCGTCGCCGACAACGTCGCCCTGCCGCTGCGCCTGGCCGGCGAGCTGCCGGCGGCGGAAATCGACCGCAAGGTTGCCGCGCTGCTGCAGCGGGTCGGCCTGGAAGACCACGCCCGCAAGTACCCCGCGCAACTCTCCGGCGGCCAGAAGCAGCGTGTCGGCATCGCCCGCGCACTGGCCACCGACCCGAAGATTCTGCTGTGCGACGAGGCCACCAGCGCCCTCGACCCGCAAACCACCGCCCAGGTGCTGCAGCTGCTGAGCGAAATCAATCGCGAGCTGGGCCTGACCATCGTGCTGATCACCCATGAAATGGACGTGATTCGCCGTGTCTGTGACTGCGTGGCGGTCATGGATGGCGGGCAGATCGTCGAGCAGGGCGTAGTGGCCGATGTGTTTCTGCACCCACAACACCCCACGACCCGCCGCTTTGTGCTGGAAGACGAGCAGGTTGACGAAGGCGAGCAGCATGATGACTTCACTCATGTGCCCGGCCGCATCCTGCGCCTGACCTTCCAGGGCGAGGCCACCTATGCCCCCTTGCTGGGCCGCGTGGCGCGCGAAACGGGCGTGGACTACAGCATCCTGTCCGGGCGGATCGACCGCATCAAGGACACCCCTTATGGCCAGCTCACTCTGTCGTTGATCGGCGGTAATGTCGAGGCAGCCCTGTCGCGCCTGCAAGCTGCCGACGTACACGTGGAGGTGCTGCGCTGATGGACGCGTTCTTCGTCAACATCGACTGGTACGAGATCTGGCTGGCCACCTGGGACACCCTGTTGATGCTGGGTGGCTCGCTGCTGTTCACCGTGCTGCTCGGCCTGCCGCTGGGCGTGCTGCTGTTCCTCTGCGGCCCGCGCCAACTGTTCGACAACCGTCCGCTGTATGCGCTGCTGTCGTTCGTGGTGAACGTGCTGCGCTCGCTGCCGTTCATCATTCTGCTGATCGTGATGATCCCGATCACCGTAGTGCTTACCGGCACCTCACTGGGCGTCGCCGGCGCCATTCCGCCGCTGGTGGTGGGCACCACGCCGTTTTTCGCGCGACTGGTGGAAACCGCACTGCGCGAGGTGGACCGCGGCATCATCGAGGCCACGCAAGCGATGGGCGCGACCACCCGGCAGATCATCCTCAACGCCTTACTGCCTGAAGCGCGTCCGGGGATCATCGCCGCCACCACTGTCACCGCGATTACGTTGGTGTCCTACACGGCAATGGCCGGCGTGGTCGGTGCCGGCGGCTTGGGCGACCTGGCCATCCGTTTTGGCTACCAGCGCTTCCAGACCGATGTCATGGTGGTCACCGTGGTGCTGTTGCTGGTGCTGGTGCAGATCCTGCAAACCGTCGGCGACAAGCTGGTGGTGCATTTTTCCCGCAAGTGAACACCCTGCGGCGACCTCACCTGCGGAGCCGCTTCTCATCCCGCAAAGGAGTTGAACGATGAAAAAACTGCTAGTTGCCTTCGCCGCCTTCACGGCGTTTTCCACCCAGGCCGCCGAGACGCTGAACGTGGCGGCCACCGCCGTGCCCCACGCGGAGATTCTCGAATTCGTCAAACCGACCCTGGCCAAAGAGGGCGTGACCCTTAACGTCAAGGTGTTCACCGACTACGTGCAACCCAACGTGCAGGTCGCCGAGAAGCGTCTGGACGCCAACTTCTTCCAGCATCAGCCGTACCTGGACGAGTTCAACAAGACCCGCAAGACCACCCTGGTCAGCGTGGCCGGCGTGCACGTCGAGCCCTTCGGCGCCTACTCGCAGAAGGTCAATGACCTCGACGACCTGCCCAACGGCGCCAATGTGGTGATCCCCAACGATGCCACCAACGGCGGTCGCGCCCTGCTACTGCTGCAGACCGCGGGCCTGATCACCCTCAAGCCGGAGGCCGGCATCACCGCCACGCCGCGCGACATCGCCGAAAACCCGAAGAAGCTGAAGATTCGCGAACTGGAAGCCGCCACCCTGCCGCGCGTGCTCGGCCAGGTCGACCTGGCGCTGATCAATACCAACTACGCACTGGAAGCTGGCCTGAACCCCGCCGAGGACGCCCTGATTATCGAGGGCAGCGAATCGCCCTACGTAAACATCCTGGTCAGCCGCGAAGACAACAAGGACAGCCCGGCCATGCAGAAACTGGCCAAGGCCCTGCACAGCGACGCGGTGAAGCAATTCATCGAAGAAAAGTACCAGGGCGCTGTGGTACCGGCGTTCTGACGCCGCTTTGCCTCGCGTCCAACGAAGCCCGCCTTGTGCGGGCTTCGTTGTTTTTTGCCCGAGATAAAACGTGGGGCACGGGAATTGCCTACTCTGCTTGAAGCCAACGCAACGGAGGAAACCCCGCATGTCCCTGTCGCCCTTTCATCTGGCCATTCCTGTTCACGACCTGGCCGCAGCCCGGCATTTCTACGCTGAGGTGTTCGGCTGCACCGAAGGTCGCAGTAGCGCGCAGTGGGTGGATTTCGACTTCTTTGGCCATCAGTTGGTAATCCACCAGGCACCGAAAATGCCCCATCAGGAAGCCGCTCATACCAATGCGGTGGATGGCCACGACGTGCCAGTGCCGCATTTCGGCGTGGTGCTGGGGTGGGAAGAATGGGAACGCCTGGCCGAACGCCTCAGGGCGCACGAAGTGCGCTTTGTCATCGAACCCCACGTGCGCTTCCAGGGCCAGGTGGGCGAACAGGCCACGTTGTTTCTCCTCGACCCCTGCGGCAATGCGTTGGAGTTCAAGGCGTTCAAGGATATCGGTCAGCTGTTTGCCCGCTGACCCGAATCCATAAGTCCGGCCCATCAGCGTCCTTGCCACCGTGTCTCACCCTGCGATTGCCTGGCCCGCCCAAGCCAGCGCCAGGCAATCCAGCCCGCCCCCATCAGATAGACCAGCCCACCGGGCACCCACATCAACAAGCCGGCCAGCTGCTGGTCGGCCAAATCCCGCGTGTCGCCGTACAGCGGGACACTGGCGAAGGTCAGCAAGGCACCCAGCAGGCCGGTGTGCATGAGGGTCAGCAGAATCGCCAACAGCGCCACGGGTGTCTTACGTGGCGGTATGCGCAGCACCGACCACCAGAACAGCCAGCCGCTGAACAGGAAGCAACCATGCTCGATGGCATGCCACCAGAGGTTGTCCAGCGCCAGCTGATAGAGCCGGGGCGTGTGCCAGATCCAGATCACCGCGCCGTGCACCAAGGCCAGGGCGGTGGGATGGCGACCGGCGCGCAGGATCCAGGTCCACAACGATTGGCCCAGCCGTCCGGTGAGGGCGCGCCATTGCGGCAGCGGCCGCGCCAGCGCCCAGAGCGGGGCGATAACCACGATAAACAGCATGTGCTGGGTCATGTGCCAGCTGGTACTGGTTTCCGCCCACTCATCCAGCGGACCGAAGATAGCCAGCACGGCGAGCAGCATGGCCAGGTGCATGCACAGCGCCTCACCGCGATGCGGCGCCACCCGGCGCACACCCAAGCCATAAAGCAACCAGGCGCTGCCCAGCAGCAGAGCGGTCAGCAGCAAAGGCAGGCGTTCAAACAAATGCGCATCGAATAATCCATGGGCGCGGACCGGGGATGCCAGCACCAGTAGCAGCCATGCAGCGTGCTTCACAGGCATGGCGGCAGGCTCAGCAGGGGCAGCCCGATGAACGCCGTGGCCAGCGCCGCCACCAGATGCACGCTCGCAGACAAGCGCGCCACGAACCGCTGCGCCGCCGTGGCAGCGGCTAGGCGCCAGAAACGCCAGGCCAGGAACAACAGCAACGCCAGCGTCAGTGCGGTGAACAGGCCCAGCGCCGCATTCAGCCAGGTGGTCGCCCCCGCCTGGGGCGGCGGCGGGGCCAGTTCACAGCCCAATCCCTGGGCGCCATACAAGGCGACAAACCAGAGGCTCCAGATCACCAGACCGAGCGGGATCTGCGCGGGATTGAAGGCCGAGCGATTCATCCCCCCGTGCTCCAGCCCAGGGGAAACAGCATCACCGCCAGGTAGCTGCTCCACACCACCGCCAGGTTGTAGGTCCACAGCTGACCCACCACCAGCGGCTCGTACGGCGACGCCGCGCTCACATAGCCATAGGCGACGCGCCAGGCCTGCAGGCCGGTCAGCAGCGCCGCCAGCATGCAATGCATCAGGCTGTACAGCAGAATCACCAGCACCAGCGCATCGTGGGCGGTGACGCGCGGCTGCAGGTCGGCGCTAAATAACGCAGCGAGCACCAGGGACGATTGCACCAGCGCCAGCCCACACAGTAGGGCCAGTTGGCCTTGCAGCCGGTGATCATCGCCGCGACGCAGGCGCTTGAGCACGCGCCGCAGCCACAGCGTGCCGACACTCAGCAGCAGTGCGCTGCCCAGCAGCCAGCCGCCGCCTTGCCCCGCGCGCTCCGGCACCAGCCAGGCCGGCGCCACGGTCCACAGGTAGAACCAGCCGAATAGCAACGACAGGTACAACGCGGCGTTGGCCAGCAGGGTCACGCCCATCCCCCACAACCCCGGCCCGTCGCAGGTGCGCCAATGCAGCGGCGGATCGCCGGGCTGCGTTTGCGTGTCCGGCGAAGCGGCGGGATGCGCGCCA
The DNA here is from genome assembly GCF_052245235.1 of Pseudomonas sp. B392_1p. Classification (NCBI taxonomy): domain Bacteria; kingdom Pseudomonadati; phylum Pseudomonadota; class Gammaproteobacteria; order Pseudomonadales; family Pseudomonadaceae; genus Pseudomonas; species Pseudomonas sp. B392_1p. The sequence goes on along the minus strand of NZ_JBQPXM010000001.1, from coordinate 102,880 downwards.
TTCATCCACGACCAGCGCAGCAGCACCAACAGGGTGGCCAGGCTGATGCCCAGCGCCAGCCAATAGCTCTTGAGCAGCAGGCTCAGGCACAACCCGGCGAGCAACAGCGCGGTGTTGAACGGCAGCCACGTATTACCTGGCAGGTGCGTGACCTCGCGTATCGTGCCGGTCAATGGATCGACACCGTACGTCTCGCGCCGGCCATGGTCGATGACCGTCAGCCCATGCTCGCCACGGGCAATGCTGTCCGGCAGCTGCGGGTCGTCCCACAGCGGGTGGCGGCTGTGAACATCCGGCAGGCTGACGAAGTTGTAGGGGCTGGGCGGCAGGCTGGTTGCCCACTCCAGGGTGTCGGCGCGCCAGGGATTCTTCCGCGCGGCCAGGCCGAAGCGGTAATGCAGGAGGATATCCAGCAGGATGGTCGCCACGCCCATGGCCATGACGAAGCTGCCGATCGACGAGACCAGGTTGGGCAGATCCCAGCCCAGGCCGCTGTCATAGGTGTACACGCGGCGCGGCATGCCCATCAGCCCGGTCCAGTGCATGACCAGGAAGGTCAGGTTGAAGCCGATGAATACCAGCCAGAAGCCCCAGCGACCTAGGCGCTCCGACGGCATGCGCCCGGAAAAATGCGGCAGCCAGTAATACAGCCCGGCCATCAGCGGGAAGAACATGCCACCCACCAGTACGTAGTGCATGTGCGCGACCACGAAATGGGTGTCATGCACCTGCCAGTTGAACGGCACCAGGGCAAGCATCACCCCGGTCAGCCCGCCCGCCACGAAGACGATCAGAAACCCCACCAGCCAGAGCATCGGCACCCGGTACAGCGGCTTGCCCAGCCACAGCGTGGCAATCCAGGCGAACACCTGAACGCCGGTGGGGATCGCCACCAGCATGCTGGCCGCCGAGAAGAACGCCAGGGCCAGCTGTGGAATACCGACGGTGAACATGTGGTGCACCCACAGGCCGAAGCTCAGAAAACCGGTGGTCAGCACACCGAGCACCACCCAGCGGTAGCCCACCAGCGGCCGCTGGCAAAACACCGGCAGCAGGGTGGACACGATGCCCGCACCGGGCAGGAAGATGATGTACACCTCGGGATGGCCGAACAGCCAGAACAGGTGCTGCCACAGCAACGGATCGCCGCCGCGCGCCACGTCAAAGAATGGCAGACCGGCGGCGCGCTCCAGCTCCAGCAGGATGCTGCCCAGGATCAGCGGCGGAAAGCCGAACACGATCATCAGCGCCATGACGAGGATGTACCAGGCGTAGATCGGCATCTGGTGCAGAGCCATGCCATTGGCGCGGGTGCGCAGGATCGACACAACCAGTTCGACGCCGGCGCTGACTGCGGAAATCTCCACGAAAGTAATGCCCAGCAGCCAGAAGTCCGAATTCATGCCTGGCGTATACACCGCGCTGGACAGCGGCGTGTACATGAACCAGCCGGCCTTGGGTGCCAGATCGAGGAACAGGCTGACGCACAGGATGATGCCGCCGAACAGGTAGCAGAAATACCCGAGCGCCGAGAGACGAGGGAAGGCCAGGTCGCGAGCCCCGAGCATCTTGGGGATCAAATAGACCGCCAGGCCTTCCATCATCGGCACGGCGAACAGGAACATCATCACCGTGCCGTGCATGGTGAATACCTGGTTGTAGACGTCCGGCTCCATCATCACGTAGCCCGGCACGGCCAACTGAGCACGGATCAGCATGGCCAGCAGCCCGCCGAACAGAAAGAACACCGCGCCGGTAACCAGAAAGCGCAGGCCGATGGTGGTGTGGTTGACGACCGTCAGCGCCCGCCAACCGCGCGGACTGCCCCACACGGCATTGAACTGATCGTGCAACTGCGCCGGATCGGTGGCCGGCGCGCCGGTTTCGCGGCTCGGGTTCATGGCACGAGGCTCTCCAGCCAGATTGCAATGGCATCCAGATCGGCATCCTCCACCACGTCATGGGACGGCATGGCATTGCCGGGTTTCAGCGTCTGGTGTTCGCGCAACCAGCGGCGTAACCCCTCGGCATCGTTGGCAATCACACCCGCGCCAAGCGTAGGCCGCGACGCGAGGTCGCTCAGGTCCGGGGCGCGCTGCCCCTGGGAAATGCCCGCCACGCGGTGACACAGGCCGCAGCGACTGGCAAACACCTCGCCGGCGGAGCCTGGCGCAGGTGCTGCAATCTCGCGCTCGGCTCGCGCTGCGATCCAGGCAGTAAAGGCGTCAGGCGCCTGAGCCTCGACATGCAGAATCATGTGCGCATGCTGGGTGCCGCAAAATTCCGTGCATTGCCCACGAAACACGCCGGCCTCATCCGCCTGCAGGCGCAGCACGTGGCGACGGCCGGGCATCATGTCCAGCTTGCCACCCAGCTTCGGCACCCAGAACGCATGGATCACATCGGCGCTACCCACCTCAATGTCTAAGGGACGGCCCACGGGTACGATCAGCTGATTGGCGGTGACCACGCCGCTGTCCGGGTAGCGCACTTCCCACCACCATTGATGGCCGGTCACCTCGATGCGCAGCGGTTGCTCGCCACCGATAACCGGCAGCGGCGGCAGCAGGCCGCGCCCGGCGGAGAGTCCATAGACCAGCAACAGCACGACGCTGACTGTCGGCAGTAGCAAACCGCCGCCGACCAGCCAGCGCCGTTGCGCGCGCCGCTCCCGCTCGGGACTGACGGTACGTGGCGCACGCAGCATGGCATACAGCCACAAGGCGCTGACCAGCACCAACACCAGCAGTGCAAAAGCACACATGACCCACCACACCAGCGCCACTTCGCGGGCCATGGGACCGGCCGGATCGAGGATCGACTGCACGCCCTGACAACCCGTCAGACTGGGAACTGCCAGCGCCAGTGTGGTCCATTGCAGAACACGGCCAGCCGGACGTGCCAACCAGGGGAAACAGCGGTGCCCAGCGTACGCGAGCCGATTACCAGTAATGCCGCCATCGGCCAGCACCCGCTGCATCCGATGCTGATCCACTTTCCGGTGGCCGCCTTGCTCGGATTGGTGCCGGTGGACCTGGCGTTTTTGTGGACCGACGATGTGTTCTGGTGGCGCGCCGGCGTCTGGCTGGCGGGAGTCGGCGCGTTCGGCGGCTGGGTGGCCAGTCTGGCCGGATTGATCGATCTGCTCACCGTGGCGGAAATTCGCCGCAAGATCACCGCCTGGTGCCACGCCATCCTCGCCGTGATGATGCTGTCGCTGGCCTCGCTGAACTGGCTGCTGCGCTACGAGACCCTGGTGAGCGAGGCCGTGGCGCTGTGGGCACTGTACCTGTCCGTGCTGACGGCCGGGCTGATTGGCCTGGCCGCCTTTCTGGGCGGACGCCTGGTCTATGAACACGCGGTGGGCGTGCAGACCGAATAGCCCGCGCTCAATAGCCTGAGCGGTCCTCTGGCTCACAGGGGCTTGGCCAGGACCAGCCACAACGTCAGGCCGATCAATACCGTTGCCAGACTGCCCAACGCCGCGCACTCCGCCGCCACACGACGTTGCGGCTCGCGCTCGATGCGCAGCACCAACACGCCGCACAAGGCATGACAGAGCACCATGGCGGCGACCACGCTGAGCTTGAGAATCAGCCAGCCTGCCAGGGTGCCATCGCGTAGAAACAGGACCGTGCCTGAGCCAATGGCCAGCAGCGCCGCTGGCGTAGCAAAGAGCGTGAACACCCAGCGCGTCAGGTGGGCGTGATCACGATAGAACAGCGCATCGCTATGGCGGGTTCCGGCGGCAATCAGGGCCGGCAAGTAGAGCAGGGCGCCGCACCAGCACAGCAAGGCGGCAAGGTGCAGCAGTTTGAGCAAGGGCATCCTGGCTTCCCCACGAGGCCGTTTGGCGAACCGTTGTGGGGATTGTGACCGTGCCCGGGCTAGCCGGTTCGCTGTCCATTCAGGAAGCGGGGGTGGGAGCGGGTTACAGAACCGCTGGCATGAGCACCGGTTTGTAGGATGGATCGCGCTTCATCAATCTACCGGGTGGCGATCCACAGGGTGGCGGTCCACCCTCCACAGGCCGGCCTTTATCCTTCGCCTGCCAGCAGCGTCGGCAACTGGGCGGCCAGCTTGGCATTGTTCAGTGGTCCGCGAATAAAACCGCGCTGGCGACCGTCCGGGCCGATGAGGGCCAAGTTACCGCTGTGATCCACGGTGTAATTCGGTTTGCTCTCGTCGCCGGGAATGAAGGGGATGCCCACGCTGTTGGACAACTTCTGGATATCCGCCAGCTCGCCGGTCAGACCACGAAATTCGGCATCAAAAAAGCCCAGGTACTCCTTGAGCTGCTGCGGCGTGTCACGGGCGGGGTCGACACTGACCAGCACCACCCGCAGATTGTCCCGGATCTCCTCGGGCAACATACCCTTGAGCTGGCGCAACTCGGCCAGCGTTGTCGGGCAGATGTCCGGGCAAAAGGTGTAGCCGAAAAACAGCACGGTCCAAGCGCCTTGCAGCTGATCGACGGGCTGGACTGCGCCGTTCTGGTCGATTAATCGCACATCCGGCATCGGCCGGCCTTGTGGCAGCAAAACGATGCCGGCATCCAGCAACTGGGCGGGATTGACCTGGTCTTGGCGATTCAGCGCCTTGGAGACAGTCAGGCCGATCACCACGGCGATCAGCGCAACGAGGATAAAAACGGTGGTGTGGATTCGGGTCATACATTCAACTTCAGGTAGTGATCGAGCAAAAGCGCGATAAATAACAAAAACAGGTAGGCGATCGAGTACTTGAATGTATTGATCGCCGCGTGAGGTCGGCTGTCACGGTACAACGCCCAGGCCCAAAACAGGAAACGACCGCCGAGCAGCAGCGCGCTGACCAGGTACAACGGGCCGCTCATGTGAATGACAAACGGCAGCAGGCTGACCGCCAGCAGGATCAGCGTGTAGAGCAGGATATGCACTTTGGTGTACTGCTCGCCATGGGTTACCGGCAGCATGGGAATATCCGCCTTGGCGTACTCGGCCTTGCGGTGGATCGCCAGCGCCCAGAAGTGCGGCGGTGTCCAGGCGAAGATGATCAGCACCAGCAGCAGCGCCTCGGCGCTTATATGGCCGCTGACCGCCACCCAGCCAAGCAGCGGCGGCGCCGCACCGGCCAGCCCGCCGATGACGATGTTCTGTGGCGTGGCGCGCTTGAGAAAACCGGTGTAGAGCACCGCGTAACCAAGCAACGAAGCCAGCGTCAGCCAAGCGGTCAGCGGATTGGTGAAGACCAGTAGTAGCGCCTGGCCGAGCAGGGCGAGCAGCAGGGCAAAACCCAGCGCGGCACCCGGCGACATCCGGCCCGCGGTCACCGGCCGCTTGTGGGTGCGCGCCATCAGCGCATCGATACGCCGGTCGACGACATGATTGACCGCCGCCGCCGCACCGGCGCACAAGGCAATACCCAGGTTGCCGAACACCAGCACTGTCCAGGGCACTCCCGCCCGAGTAGCCAGAAACATGCCGACCAGCGAGGTAATCAGCATCAGCACCACAACCTTGGGCTTGGTCAGTTCCAGATAGTCACGCCACGTAGCGTTGAGGTGGGTTTGGCTCAAGACAGGGGTCATGACAATGCTCCTTTTGCTCAGGCTCAAGAGTTATCAGGCCGTTTAAAACCTACCTGCGTTGGCAATACGTCATTAAAAAAAACAGCCTCAGAATGCTCATTTAGAACACCTAAACTGCGCTTCTTCGGCTGTTTTCGCCTCGTCCTGCCTGCCTCGCCTACATTTTTCAACGGGCTGATATCCACAAGGGGTTTTCCCCAGGCGTCCAGCGGCCCTGTGCAGCGCTCGGCCAGCGGACTGCGTAGCCGTTCATTGATCAGCACCAGCACCAGCAAAAGCGCCGCGCCGCCGCCGTTATGCGCCACGGCCACCGCCAGCGGCAGGTGCAGCAATACGTTGGCCACGCCCAGGCCGAGCTGTATACCCAGCGCCAGCACCAGCAAGGCAGCCAACCTGCCGCGCCTATGACGCCACAACTGCCAAGCCAGCAGCAGCAACACCAGACTCAGGACCAGCGCGCCTAGACGGTGGCTCATGTGAATGGCTGTGCGGGCATCGCCGTACAGCAGGCCACCCAGGTAATTGGGGCCAATATGCTGGGTGAGGTTTAAACCGTTGGCAAAATCCATGTCGGGCCACCACACGCCCTGGCAGGTGGGAAAATCCGGACAGGCCACAGCCGCATAGTTGGAGCTGACCCAACCACCCAGCATGATCTGGCCGATAGCCAACAGCAAGGCCACTCCAGCCAGCCGGCGCAGGCGCCTCGGGATGGGTGACACCGCCGCCCCGTATCCGGACAGGCGAACGCTGAGCAGAAACAGGAGCGCTAAGGTGGCAAAGCCACCCAGCAGGTGCGCGGTGACCACTTGCGGCCAGAGTTGCAGGGTGACCGTCCACATGCCGAACAGAGCCTGGGTGATCACCACGCCCAGCAATAACAGCGGCAAGCCGAGCGGCTGTCCCACCTCGTTGCGCCGACGCACGGCCTGGATGGCCAGCCCAAGAATCACCAATCCCAGGGCACCGGCGAAGTAGCGGTGGACCATTTCATTCCAGCCCTTGTGCACCTCCAGCGGCGCCTCGGGAAACCGCGCGGCGGCCAGCGCCTGGGCCTGCTCGCTCATCGGCACCCCGAGAAACCCGTAGCAGCCCGGCCAGTCGGGACAACCGAGGCCGGCATGGGTCAGGCGGGTGTAGGCGCCAAGCAGGACCACAACTCCTGCCAACGCGAAGGCGAACAGGCTTAGCCAATAACCGGGCTTGCGCATCCTGGGCTCCTTTAGCCGATCCGCGACAATTTGAGCAGCAGGCGCAAGTCTTCAAGAATCGCCTTGCCTGGCGTGCTGCTGTCGTAACGCAGAACCAGGTTGCCGAGCGGGTCGACAATCCACAGTTGCGCCTCGTGTGTCGGAGTGACGCTGCGTGCGTAGCGCTGCAGATCCAAGCTATGAATCCCCAGTTGCGGGTATTCGCGTCGCAGCTGCGCTTCGTAATCGGCATCCAACGGCCCAGCGGTGGCTAGAGCATGGCTGGCGCGACTGGCCTCGCGGCCCAGGCCGATGTTCAGTTGGCGGGCCAAATAGACAAGTTGGCGACATTCGCCGCGGCAGCCATCGGGTGCGGTGACCAGCAGTTGCCACCCCACATCCGCCACACCCTCAATGCCCAGATCGGCGCGGCTCTGGCCATTGCCGATAAGCACACCGTGGTAGGTGCGCTCCTGCGGCACCCAGAAACGCCACTGATACATGGCCGTGGCCAGCACCATTGGCCCGATCACCATCACCAGCATCAGGATCAATGGCAGTCGCCCGCGACGTGCCGGTGGGGTTTCACTCATGTCGATGGCTGGCTGCATCGCGTACCTCTCGTGCCTGGTGGATTCCAAAGTAGATGAATAGGGCGCACAGGGCTGCCGCCAGAGCGAACCATTGCACCGCATAGCCCAGGTGTTTTTCAGGGCTCATGCTGACAATCGGCCAGTCGACCGCCAACGCGGCGGGCCCTGGTTCGAGGCGTAACTCAACAGACAGGCCGTCACGCCCCAGCTCTTGCCAGAAGGCGTCAAGCTTCACCCGATTGGTCAAGCGCGGCCAGGACGTTCCACGCTCGCCAGCCAGGACCAGTGGCTGACCCGGCGATACATAGACCCAGGCCAGCACGTCCAGCGCCCCGGAGGGGGTGACAAAACGTGGCGGTATGCGGCGATCCGGCCAAGGCAGCCAACCGCGATTGATCAGCACCCAGCGGCCGCTGGGCTGGTCGAGAAACGGTTGCAGTAGTTCGACACCTACTTGGCCTTGGTGCACACGGCTGTCGAGCAACAGGCTATGCGCGGCCTCGAAATAACCGTGCAAACGTATGCGCTGAAAGGCCGGCGGACTGGTCAGATCCAGCGCATCGAGCCGGATCGGTGGGGCCTGGCGGCGGGCCTCCTGACTGGCCAGCAGGACGCGCTTTTCTTCCGCCCGCGCCAGTTGCCAGCAGCCCAGGCCGACCAAGAGCGGGAGCATGCACAATACACACAGGCTTGGCAGCCAGCCGGGCTTGAAATGCTGTGTCAGCCGCCAGCCAGACGCACCGAGTGACTGGCTATACTGCAACTTCATACGTCTCCCCCGGAGTCCCGCAATGCTCAAGGCGGCGATCCTCCTGTTATTGCTGGCCATTCTGATCAGCCTGTTCAGCGCCCTGTTTTTCATGGTCAAGGACCAGGGCCACGGGCGTCGGATGATGTATGCGTTGTATGTCCGGGTCGGCCTGGCCGCACTCACCGTGTCGCTGATTGCCTGGGGGTTTTACTCTGGGCACTTACAGCCCCATGTCACCTGGTAAACCCCGGGCTTCAGGCGGGTGCTGGCCACGATGTCAGGTCAGAGCACGTAGACAAAAATGAACAATGCAATCCACACCACGTCGACAAAGTGCCAATACCAGGTTGCTGCCTCGAAGCCGAAATGCTGCTCGGGTGTGAAGTGCCCGCGTAGCACCCGTACCAGCATGACAATCAGGATGATGGTGCCCAGGGTGACGTGGGCACCGTGAAAACCGGTGAGCATGAAGAAGGTGGCGCCGTAGATGCCTGAGCCCAGGGTCAGCCCCAGCTCCTGATAGGCATGCACATATTCCTCCGCCTGCAGGATCAGGAAGGCGATACCGAGTAGCACGGTCAATGCGAGCCAGGCTTTCAGCAAGGTGCGGTTGCTGTTCTTCAATGCATGATGGGCAAAGGTCAGAGTGAAGCTGGAACTGACCAGCAGGATGGTGTTGACCAAGGGCAGCGACCAGGCGCTGATGACTTCGGTGGGCGGCGGGAACAGTTTGGAGTCGGGGTTGGCCAGCAGGGGCCAGGAGAAGGTGAAGTCCGGCCAGAGCATGTTGCTCACGCCCTTGTCGCCAGCGCCGCCGAGCCAGGGGCCGGCCCAGTAGCGCACATAGAACAGCGCGCCGAAGAACGCGAGGAAGAACATCACCTCGGAAAAAATGAACCAGGTCATGCCCCAGCGGAATGAACGATCCATCTGCGCGCTATACAGCCCGCCCCGGCTTTCCCTGATGACATTGCCAAACCAGCCGAACAGCATGTAGGCCAGAAACAGCGTGCCGATGAAGAAGATCAGCGGACCGTTGGAACTCTCCCGCTGCGCGGACAAATCGTTGAACCAACTGCCCAGGCCATACACAGTCACCAACATGCCGAGACTGGCAATGATCGGCCATTTGCTTTGCGAAGGAACGAAATACGGCTCGTGAGTTGCCATCTCTTTATTCTCCTTAACCGTCATGGCGGGCCGCGACTGGTTGGCGAGCAGTGATATCGAACAGCGTGTAGCCGAGTGTCAGGTGATACACATCGCGGGGCAGGTCGCGATCGACGATGAAGCGCACAGGCATCTCGATACGCTCGCCGGGCTGCAACACTTGCTGGGTGAAGCAGAAACATTCGGTCTTGTGGAAATACGCCGCCGCTCGGGAAGGCGCTACGCTGGGCACCGCCTGGGCAGTCATCGGCTGGTCCGTGGTGTTGTGGGCGATAAAGAGAACTTCCTGGCTGGCGCCGGGATGGACGCGGATCTCTTCGGTCAGCGGCTGGAACTCCCAGGTCATGCCTGCAGCATTGGTGGCGAGGAACTGCACGCGTACCTCGCGTGACTCGTCAATGGACTGCGAGCCCTGGTAGGCGCCGGCGGTTTTGCCATTGATGCCAAAGGCCTTGCACATCACGTCATAGATGGGCACCAGAGCGAAACCGAAGGCGAACATCGCCACCGCCAGCAGCAGTAGACGGGTGACCAGACGGGGCGTACTGATGGCTCTGCTCATGACGCGACTCCCCAGCGTTTCATTTCACTTCCGGTGGTGTCTGGAAGGTGTGGTAAGGCGCCGGCGACGGCACCGTCCACTCCAGTCCTTCGGCGCCATCCCAGGGTTTTGCCGCGGCGGGCTTGCCGCCGCGAATGCACTTGATGACGATGAACAGGAACAGCAACTGGGTGACGCCGAACATGAAGGCGCCCACCGATGACACCATATTGAAATTGGCGAACATCATGTTGTAGTCCGGAATCCGCCTGGGCATGCCGGCCAGGCCCACGAAGTGCATCGGGAAGAACGCCAAATTCATGCCGACGAAGCTCATCCAGAAATGCAGCTTCGCCAAGGTCTCGTCGTACATGTGCCCTGTCCATTTGGGCAGCCAGTAGTACGCCGAAGCGAAGATGCCGAAGATCGCGCCCGGCACCAGCACATAATGGAAGTGGGCCACCACGAAATAGGTATCGTGGTATTGGAAGTCCGCTGGCGCGATGGCCAGCATCAGCCCCGAGAAGCCACCGATGGTGAACAGGATGACGAAGGCCACCGCGAACAGCATGGGCGCCTCGAAGGTCAGCGACCCTTGCCACATGGTGCTCGCCCAATTGAATACCTTGACGCCGGTGGGCACGGCGATCAGCAGGGTGGCATACATGAAGAACAGCTCGCCGGTCAGCGGAATGCCGACGGTAAACATGTGATGCGCCCAGACCAGGAACGACAGGAAGGCGATGGCGCCAGTGGCGTAGACCATGGAGGTGTAGCCGAACAGTGGCTTGCGGGAGAAGGCTGGGATGATTGAGCTGACCGCGCCGAAGGCCGGCAAGATCATGATGTACACCTCGGGGTGACCGAAAAACCAGAACACGTGCTGGAACAGCACCGGGTCGCCGCCGCCGGCTGCACTGAAGAAGCTGGTACTGAAGTGGATATCCATCAGCATCATGGTTACCACGCCCGCCAGCACCGGCATCACGCCGATCAGCAGGAAGGCCGTGATCAGCCAGGTCCATACGAAGAGGGGCATTTTCATCAACGTCATGCCCGGCGCGCGCAGGTTGAGCACGGTGGCGATCACGTTGATGGCGCCCATGATGGAGCTGAAGCCCATCAGGTGGATGGCGAAGATAAAGAAGGTCACGCTTTCCGGTGCATAGGTGGTGGACAGTGGTGCGTAGAAGGTCCAGCCGAAGTTCGGCCCACCACCTTCCATGAACAGCGTGCTGACCAGCAGCGTAAAGGCCGCCGGCAGCAACCAGAAACTGAAGTTGTTCATGCGCGGCAAAGCCATGTCCGGCGCGCCGATCATCAAGGGAATCATCCAGTTGGCCAGGCCGACGAAGGCCGGCATCACCGCCCCGAAGACCATTACCAGGCCGTGCATGGTGGTCATCTGATTGAAGAACTCCGGCTGCACGATCTGCAAGCCGGGTTGGAACAGTTCGGCGCGGATCACCATGGCAAAGGTGCCGCCGAGCAGGAAGGCGCCGAAGCTGAACCACAGGTACATCGTGCCGATGTCCTTGTGATTGGTGGTCAGCAACCAGCGCATCAAGCCCTTGGCTGGGCCGTGGTGGAGGTCATGTCCGGCATGACCATGGTCGATCACTGCACTCATGTCTTACTCCTGGGCCTGCTTGAGGGCGAGTACGTCCTGCGGCGTCAGCATGTCGCCGACACTGTTACCCAGGGCGTTGCGTTCGTAAGTCACCACGGCGGCGATGTCCACTTCCGACAGCTGCCTGCCGAACGCCGCCATGGCCGTGCCAGGCTTGCCGTTGAAAACGATATCGAGGTGAGCTTCCATCGGACCGACGGCTATCGGCGAGCCTTTGAGCGCCGGGAACATTGGCGGTAGACCTTCCCCACCCGCCTGGTGGCAGGCCGAGCAGTAGGTCTGGTACACCGTGCCGCCTCGCTCCACCAGCTCCTCACGCGTCCATTCCTTGCTGGTCAGCTCCTTGAGCTGGGCCGCTTCGGCCTTGCGTTCGGCCATCCAAGTGGCGTAGTCCGCTGGACTTTTTGCTTCCACCACCACGGGCATGAAGCCGTGGTCCTTGCCGCACAGCTCGGTGCACTGGCCACGGTAGAAGCCCGGCTCTTCGATGCGCGTCCAGGATTCGTTGACGAAGCCGGGAATGGCATCTTTTTTCACAGCCAGTGCCGGCACCCACCAGGAGTGGATCACATCGGCCGAGGTGATCAAAAAACGCACCTTGGCACCCACCGGCACCACCAGCGGATTGTCCACTTCCAGCAGATAGTGCTCGCCTTTAGGGGCCTGGTTGTTGATCTGCTCGCGCGGCGTGGTCATGTTGCTGAAATATTCAACATCCTGACCCAGGTACTTGTAGTGCCATTTCCATTGATAACCCGTGACCTGGATATCCACATCCGATTCGCTGGGGTCATAGATATGGATCAGCGTACGGGTGGCCGGCACCGCCATAGCGATAAGGATCAGCAGCGGAATCACTGTCCAGAGCACTTCGATTCGAGTGTTTTCATGGAAATTGGCCGGTTTCTGGCCTGTGGAGCGACGGTGAATGATCATCGACCAGATCATCACGGCGAAGACCAATACACCGATAACCACACAGATCCAGAAAATGGTCATGTGCAGATCGAATACCGAGCGGCTGACGTCGGTAACACCGGGTGACATGTTGACGTCCCATGCAGCCTGCGCCTGGCTGAATAGCGACCACAGCAGCAGACCCATCCCGAGTCGTGGATGTCGCAACATTGCGGGTTCCCCTATCGTTCTTGTTATCCCGCCGAAACACCGGGCTGCCAGGGAACGGCAATCGAGACTGCACGCTTCAACTGCCGAAACCGGCACGCGAGGCGCTGTCGGTTCCTATCAGGTAACGTCGTTCGTGTCGAAGTATAGACAGCGACCCGCACCTGGCAATTACGCCGGTGAAATGGCCGGAAACGCTGTGGGAGCGCCCAAGGACAGGGCGCCCAACGCGGCGGAGAACCCGCAAAAAAGAATCAGACCGCGGCGTGCGCCGCGAAAACGTCAGCTGCGGAAATAACGCTGGCGCGGCGTGGCCATGGGGACGATGTCGCCATCCAGAGGCAGGAAGCGGCCCTGTTCGGAGTCATAGGCAATGATTTTGCTGCTTTCGATGTCGTACACCCAACCGTGGATGAACAGCTGCCCGCTGGCCAGCCGTGCCGCCACGGAAGGATGGGTGCGCAAGTGGTCGAGCTGGGCGACAACGTTTTCCTCGGTGAGGATTTCCAGGACATCGTGATGGCCGCAGCCGCAATTTTCCTCGACCACACGCAGGGCCACTTCCGAATGGCGCAGCCACGCCTGTACCGTGGGCATGCTGGCCAGCGCAACCGGGTCGAGCACCGCCTTCATCGCCCCGCAATCGGAATGGCCGCAGATAATGATGTGCTGAACGTGTAGCGCCAGCACCGCGTATTCGATGGCGGTGGATACGCCCCCCATCATCTGCCCGTACGCGGGAACTACGTTACCGACGTTGCGGCAGACGAACAGGTCGCCGGGAGAGCTTTGTGTAATCAGCTCTGGAACGATGCGTGAATCAGCGCACGTAATGAACATGGCCCGTGGGTTTTGGGCAGTAGCCAGACTTTTGAACAGTTCCTCTTGGGCAGGAAACACTTCATTACGAAAGCGTTTGAATCCATCGACGATACTGTGCAATGCCTCATCCGCACTCTCGCTGGCCGTCCGCACGTGAATGGGAATGGCCTTGTGCTTATACGGCATCGTGCTGCCTCCAGTGGTTTAGTCGAAAACGTTCAATGCATGACGACAGCAAGTAGCTCACTCAAGTCACATGGTTTTTTGGAAGAGCAATTTATGCCGGCTCGCCAACACCGGCAATCCCTTACCCGACCGAAACCACAGGAAAGTCGCATCGGCTAAGGTAAATAGTGCAATGCTCATCAGGAGTAGTCATGGACCTGTCCCCCATCCGCGAAACCATACGTGAAGCTCTGCAGGAGGAACACCGCAGCGGCTTGCTCGCCAATCTGCTTAGCACGCGTCTGGCAAGCTTGCACCCGGCCATACAGCTGCCGGATGGAAATACGCCCGATACGCTGCTGCACTTTATCAGCGCCTATATCGAACAAGTTCCCGAATTGCTCGAGGCGGCCGCCGCGGTCGCCCGGGAAACCGGTTTGGAAGCCCACATCGAACCGCTGCTGCGGGTTGCCGTGCAATTCTTCAAGGCCCCCCTGCACGCTGAGGCCGGCCTTGCCGCCTTACTGGATGACGCCTATCTGGCCCAGCGCCTGATTGAGGAGGTCAATGATCGTTACCTCGCCCAATTGGGCCGTCCGCTGATCCCTTTGGACAACACCACGGCCAATCTTATCGCCCACCAATTGATTGGCGAGCCGTTCGCAAATGCCCTGGATCAGGCTGTATTTGACAGCGTCGATGGCCTGCTTGATCCCTCACGTCTGAGCGCTGCCGAGCAGGTCGCCTGCCGTGATCACCTGGGGGACCAACATTTGCAGGATGCTTGGCACCACTGGCCCTGCCTGAGTCGACAATTGGGTGTTGGCCTGCAGCTCGGCAGCGGAACGAACGCCGGCTGATCGGAAGTCAGTCGCAGCTTAAAACAACGACATCTGGTCGCTGGGTGGCGCAAACCGGCTGCAATCCAGCCCAGGCGATGCGTCGCGTCCGTTTAGTCCAAGGCGCTTGCAGGCAATCCGGAAGCGGTGCGCCAGCAGCTCGGCAAAAGGTCCCTCGCCGCGCATGCGCACGCCAAAGCGGCTGTCATACGCGTGACCGCCGCGACATTGTCGAATCAGGCTCATCACATGTTCCGCTCGCTCGGGGAAATGCGTGGCCAGCCATTCCTCGAACAGCTCAGCAATCTCCAGCGGCAACCGCAGCAAGACATAGCCCGCGGTTTGCGCACCGGCATCATGCGCAGCCTGCAACAGCCTCTCCAACTCGGCATCGTTGATCATCGGTATCATCGGCGCGCACATCACATTGACGGGCACACCCTCCGCACTCAACACCCGCAGACAACGCAGGCGCGCCGCGGGTGAGGCCGCCCGCGGCTCCATGATGCGCTTCAATTCGTCGTCCAGCGTGGTCAGGCTGATGGACACACTGACCAGGCGCTGTTCGGCCAACTCCGTAAGCAGGTCCAGGTCGCGCAGAATCAGCGAGCTTTTGGTAATGATATGCACCGGATGTCGATAACGAAGCAGGATTTCCAGTGCCCGGCGCGTCAGCCGCTGTTGGCGCTCGATCGGCTGGTAGGCGTCTGTGTTGACACCCAGGGCGATAGGCTGGGGTACATAGCCCGGCTTGCTCAGCTGTTCCTCAAGCACGTCCCCCAGGTTGCTCTTGGCGATCAGCCGGGTTTCGAAATCGATACCCGGCGAGAGGTCCCAATAGGCATGGCTGGGGCGCGCGAAACAGTAGATGCAACCATGCTCGCAGCCGCGATAAGGATTCACCGAGCGGTCGAAGCCCACGTCGGGCGAGCGATTGCGGGTGACCACCGTCTTGGCGGTTTCACTGCGCACTTCAGTGGCGCGACTGTCCGGCACCTCTTGCATCCAGCCGTCATCAAAGGCCTCGGTACGTGTCGGCGCAAAGCGATTGACCGGGTTGCTGGCAGTGCCGCGACCCCGTGGCGGTGAGGAAAAGGTCATACAAACCCCATACACTGTTTTTTTATACAGTATATGGGTGATAACGCTCTTTGCGCCCATGCCGTTCGGCAGATCGATGCGGAAACGTCCTGCCGGGCGGTGAGCGCCCCCTGCAAGGCGCTGCATTGAGCCGAACGGCGCGGGTCAGAATAGTCCGGGAACCCCATCGCACCTCCCGGCGCGCCGAGAGTCCAACTCCCTGCACATTCAGCACTGGGAGGTTTTGTCATGGCCCGTTTCGGTTCACATGCGGCGCAAAGCCGCGAAGATGTTCTTGAGGAGATTCAGCGCCTGCAACAAGCCCTGGATGATCTTCGGCACGACAGCCTGCACGGCACCCGCAAAGGTTTCGATACCTTACGTCGCCGTGCCGAATCCATGTGGCATGACCATCACCTGAACGAGCGCTACGGTGACCTGAGCAAAAATACGCGCGAAGCCAGTCGCCTGGCCCGCGAATGCGTCCGCGAGCATCCCGTCAGCAGCGCTGCGCTGGTGCTAGGTGTGTGTGTGGTGATCGGGTGCCTCTGGATGTACCGACGATCCTGAGATAACAACCGCAGGCTGCGCGGTGCGCAGCCTCCCGGAATCAGTAGCGCCGACGTCAGGCGCTCAGCTGGCGGCGCAGCTCGGCCATCACCGGTGCCGTTTCGGGACGCACCCCACGCCAGACGAAGAACGCCTCGGCAGCCTGTTCGACCAGCATGCCGAGCCCATCGCGGGTCAGCGCGCCCTGTTCGGCCGCCCAGCGGTTGAACGCCGTCGGCATGGCGCCATACATCATGTCGTAACACAGCGTATGGCCAGAGCGAATCAAGGTCGCGCCAATCGGCGGGACGTCGCCGGCCAGGCTCGCCGAGGTACCGTTGACTATCAGGTCCAGCGGCTCACCCTGCCAATCGAAGCCACAAGCGCTGACCGGGCCCAGGTCGGCAAAGGCTTCGGCCAATTGCGTAGCCTTGGCCGGGGTCCGGTTGGCAATCAGCAGCAGGTCCGGCTGCTCAGCCAGAAAAGGCTCGAGAATGCCACGCACCGCCCCACCGGCCCCGAGGATCAGGATGCGCTGTCCTCGCAGCGGGAAGCCTTGGCTTTTCAGGTCCCGGACCAGCCCGGCGCCGTCGGTGTTGTCGCCCAACAACCCGCCGTCCGCAGTTTTTTTCAGGGTATTCACGGCCCCGGCACGTCGTGCCCGCTCGCTGAGGGTATCGGCGAGGCGATAGGCCTCTTCCTTGAACGGCACGGTGACATTGGCGCCGTGCCCTTGGCGAAAAAACTCATGAGCAAAACCGGCAAAGTCATCCAGCGGCGCCAGCAGCGCCTCGTAACGCAGCTGCTCGCCCGTCTGTTCAGCAAACAGACGGTGGATCAGCGGCGACTTGCTGTGGCCAATGGGATTGCCGAATACGCCGTAGCGGTCCATGAAATTCCTCGGTTTTTGGGGCGTGTCGGTGACGACCTGGTCGCCACCCGATTCATTCAGGCGTCCGCGAGCCAGTCTCGATCCTGTAGGAAATACTCCGTCAGGCGCGCTTCTTCGCTGCCCGGCTCGGGCTTCCAGTCATAGCCCCAGCGCACTTGCGGCGGCAGGGACATCAGGATCGACTCGGTACGCCCGCCCGATTGCAGGCCGAACAAGGTGCCACGGTCCCAGACCAGGTTGAATTCCACATAGCGGCCGCGACGGAACGCCTGGAACTCACGCTGCGCCTCGGTGAACGGAGTAGCTTTGCGGCGCTCGACAATCGGCAGGTACGCCGCCAGGTACGCATCGCCAATGGCCCGCATGAAGGCGAAACTGGTGTCGAAGTCC
Source organism: Pseudomonas sp. B392_1p (assembly GCF_052245235.1). Classification (NCBI taxonomy): domain Bacteria; kingdom Pseudomonadati; phylum Pseudomonadota; class Gammaproteobacteria; order Pseudomonadales; family Pseudomonadaceae; genus Pseudomonas; species Pseudomonas sp. B392_1p. The sequence continues at coordinate 85,574 of NZ_JBQPXM010000001.1, read as the reverse complement.
CATTCGTTGAAATCATCGAAGAACAGGCCACCAATGCCTCGCGGCTCACTGCGGTGCTTGATATAGAAGTAGCGATCACACCAGGCCTTGAAGCGCGGATAAACGTCGGCGCCGAAGGGCGCGCAGGCATCGCGAGCCACTTGGTGCCAGTGCACGCAGTCTTCTTCATGGGCGTAGTAAGGCGTCAGGTCGAAGCCACCGCCAAACCACCAGACGGGCTCGGCGCCTTCTTTCTCGGCGCTGAACAGGCGCACGTTGGCGTGGGAGGTCGGCACGTGGGGGTTTTCCGGGTGGATGACCAGCGACACGCCCATGGCCTGGAATCCGCGCCCGGCCAGTTCCGGTCGATGAGCGCTGGCCGAAGGCGGCAGGTTATCGCCGTACACATGGGAGAAATTCACCCCACCTTTCTCGATCAGGGCACCCTCGCCAATCACCCGCGTGCGGCCACCGCCGCCGCCCGGGCGCTCCCAGGCATCTTCAACGAAACGGGCACGGCCGTCTTCGGCTTCCAGCGCGGCGCAGATGCGGTCTTGCAGATCAAGCAGATAGGCTTTGATGGCCTCGGTTTGGTCACTCATGAAAAATTACCTTGTAGCGCGTCCCGCCGAGGTCGGTGGGCGGAAAAGTGCTAAGCATACACCGGGCCCGGAGCCGCCGCAGTTGACGCCGCGTCGCCGGAGCGCTTGGATAGGCATCGTTCCCTCACTCATCTCACGGAGAGATTCATGGCCAAGCGCATCCAGTTCAGCACTCACGGTGGTCCCGAGGTGCTTGAGTATCGCGACTACACACCGGCCGAACCGGGCCCGCTTGAGGTACGCGTGCGTAACCACGCCATCGGCCTGAATTTTATCGACACCTATTTTCGCAGCGGGTTGTATGCACCGGCCTCGCTGCCGTCGAGCCTGGGCACCGAGGGCGCAGGCGAAGTCGAGGCAATAGGCCGCGACGTGACCGGTTTGCAGATCGGTGACCGCGTCGCCTATGCCACTGGCCCGCTGGGCGCATACGGCGAACTGCATGTGCTGCCCGCCGACAAACTGGTCAAGCTCCCCGACAATATTTCCTACGAACAAGCCGCCGCGGTGATGCTCAAGGGATTGACCGTGCAGTACCTGCTGCGCCAGACCCATGTCGTGCAGCCGGGCGAAACCCTTCTGTTTCACGCGGCCGCCGGTGGCGTGGGCTCGCTGGCCTGCCAGTGGGCCAAGGCCTTGGGCGCCAAGCTGATCGGTGTGGTGGGCTCGGCGGAAAAAGCCGAACGGGCCAAGGCGATGGGCGCCTGGGCGACCATCGACCGCAGCCACGAGGATATTCGCGCACGCGTGCTGGAGCTGACCAACGGCGCGAAATGCCCGGTGGTGTATGACTCGGTGGGCAAGGCCACCTGGGAAATTTCCCTGGACTGCGTGGCGCCGCGCGGCCTGCTGGTCAGCTTCGGCAATGCCTCAGGCGCGGTCACCGACGTGAACCTCGGCATCCTGGCGCAAAAAGGCTCGCTGTATGTCACCCGGCCGATCCTTGCCGGCTACGCCACGACGGCACAACGCCTGCAGGCCATGGCCGATGAGCTGTTCGCCATGATCTCCAGCGGCCAGGTGCAAGTGGACATCAGCCAGCGCTATGCGCTCAAGGACGCGGCTCAGGCGCAGACCGCGCTAGCCGCTGGCGAGACGGTGGGTTCGACGATTCTGTTGCCCTGAGCACAGCTGGCCCGTCGGCAGGATGGTGTTCCATCCACCGACGGGGCCCGGTGGTCAGGAAGGCCGGATTACTTTGCCCGTGGCCAAGTCGCGGATCAGGCTGGGGTTACGCCGTCCACCCAGACTCCCGCCCAGTACGCCGTCCAGGCGTCCGTGAAAATACTGCTCAACCCGCAAGCGTGAACGGGCCGAAGGGCGACCGGCCGGGTTGGCCGACGTTGACACCAGCGGACCGGTCAACGCACACAGCTCGGCAATCAACGGATGATCACTGACCCGCAACGCCACGCTGTCATGCTCGCCGGTGATCCACTCGCCAAGCCGGTTCTGGTGCGGCACCAGCCAGGTATTCGGTCCCGGCCAGCTGCTGGACAGGGGCTTTAGCCAGTCCGCTGGCAGGTCATGCAACAAAAAATCGAACTGCGCGACGCTGCCCGCCACCAGGATCAGGCCTTTGCGCATCGGGCGTGACTTCAAGCCCAGCAGACGCAACACCGCCGCCTCGTTCCACGGATCGCAGCCCAGCCCCCAGACCGCTTCGGTCGGATAGGCGATCACTCCGCCAGCTCGCACCACGCCTGCCATGTGCCGCACCCGCCAACTGCTGTTCATTGCAACCTTCACGTGTTTTGAGCCGCGCGCAGTGTACTGCAGGCGCAGGCTTTTCCGCGATGCGACATACCCCAGCGGTCAATCCTGTGTTTAACCCGCCCGACCGCTCCAGACTCCCGCCGCGCAAGCAACCCGGCCGCTTATTTCAAGGTCGGTGAGCGCCGCCAACACCTGCGGCAACGGCCAGCCGCTGGCATCGGCCAGGGCTTCGCTGCTGTACGGTGCGGCCAGTAATAGCTCCAGCAACGGATGCTCGGCGTTGGAGGCTCCCGTCGCGCTAGGTATAACGGGCGCTTCCGGCAATGGCGCCATGTTCTGCCAGCCGCGCAATTCCTGCAGAATATCCTCGACGCTTTCCACCAGGGTCGCGCCCTCGCGGATCAGTTGATGGCAACCGCGTGCGCCGGGATGATGGATGGAGCCGGGAATCGCATACACCTCGCGGCCCTGTTCGGCGGCCAGCCGGGCGGTGATCAGCGAGCCACTGGACGGACTGGCCTCGATGACCAGCACACCCAGCGACAAGCCGCTGATCAATCTGTTGCGCCGTGGGAAATTACCCGCCTGCGGTGGCGTATCCAGAGGAAACTCGGACACCAGCGCACTGCCCTCATCAACAATGCGCGCCGCCAACTGACGGTGCGTGGCGGGATACACACGTTGCAGGCCGGTGCCCAGCACCGCCACGGTGCGTCCGCCCACATCCAGGGCGGCCCGGTGGGCGGCGCCATCGATTCCCAGGGCCAGGCCGCTGGTAATCACCAAGCCACCGCCGGCCAGGCTGCGGGCAAACGCTTCGGCGGTATCCAGCCCGGGCCGCGAAGCGCGACGGCTGCCGACCACAGCGACCTGTGGTTGCTCCAGCAGTCCGACATTCCCGGCCACGAACAGCAACGGCGGCGCATCGTGCAGCTCGGCCAGTAGGGCGGGATAGCGGGGGTCGTCCCACATCAACAGGTGCTGGCCAGGTTGCTCCAACCAGGCTTGCGCGGCGCGTGCCCGCTCGCGGACCTCCGGGCTGCGCCGCGCATCGGCACACACCGCCGGCAATCCCAGCGACCGCCAGGCACTGGCCGGCGCACTGTACGCAGCACCGGCACTGGCGAACGCCTGCAACAAGCGCCGAAACCGGCGTGGACCCAGCTCGGGCAAGGCATGCAGACGCAAACGGGCTTCGAGTTCGGCGGGCGAGGGCAGCGACATGGCGATCGTCCTTGATCGTAAAGGGACGAGTCAGCATAGCCCGTGCGCACCCAACGGCCTTTTCCGCTTGAATATCATAAAAAATGCCGCTCCCGTACGGGCGAGCGGCATTCAGGTACAGCCGTCAGGCGAATGTCAGGGGTTGCGCACCTTGTCCATCACCGCCAACTGGCGCGTGGCAACCAGTACCAGGCCGTAGCTGAGCTTTTCGTAAGTGCGGAACACCATCAACAGGCCGGCGCGTTCGTCGGGAATTTTCACCCGCTCACCGGTGATGCGGTCGCGCACGGTTTCCCCGGTCTTGTACACCGCCAGCACGTTGCCTTCCACCAGGCCATCGCGCGCGCCCTTGTTGAGGGTCACCACATCGAACTGGCCGATCTGCGTCACGCCGCGCGGTACATCAAGAATAAGGCCGCGAATCTCGTTGGCCGGCTCACTGGGCATAAAGCTCGAATTGAGGGTGCGATGCTCGGTAGAGAACAGACGGTCGCCGAGACGAATCTCCTGAGTCGAACGGCTGAGCATTAAGGTGGTGATATCGCCTTCCTCGGCAATTCGCTCGCCGGTGCCGATGTCATCGGCGTTGATACCGAGGAACTCCTTGGTTTCCGGGTCAACGTACACCCGACCCTGGCGGAAGATGCCATAGACCGGCTCATCGTTGGGGAACGTGCCGCGTGCATAGACCCGGTCGTCCTTGCCGCTGATCACCCGCTCGGCATTACCAGCCACAACGTACGGTGCGGTCTCGAAGTCCTCGGCGCTGTCAACGATGCGGTTGGACAGCAGGAAGCTGTTGATCGCCCCCAGCGGGATCGCCGGAATCGCCTCGGCCATTGGCGTACTGCGCACGGTGGGCGACAGCTTGATGGTGCCGCGACTGGCGCCACGGTCCAGCATAAGGCGCGGCTGGCCGTCGATATAGACCAGACTCAGCACATCCCCCGGATAGATCAGGTGGGGGTTTTCCACCTGTGGGTTGACGTGCCAGATCTGCGGCCACTTCCAGGGTTTACTGAGAAACTTGGCGGAGATGTCCCACAGGGTGTCGCCCTTGACCACGGTATAACGCTCTGGATGATTCTCCTTGAGCGGTACGCCTGCGTAGGCCAAGCCGCCCGCAGTCAACAGCAACAGGGCGAGTAGTGATTTCCTCATGCGGCGAATCCCTTTATCATGTGTCTTCGCGCAAAAGCCCCTTCAGCACCCGGCAATCCCTTGAAAGCCGTGGGTTGAAGGCGTTTTGCAATGCTGGCTGGCATCTTAGCAGCGGCCTTTTTCTCAATTGCATACGTGCTTCACAAACGCTTATGGCCATTCTCAACATCCTCGAGTTTCCCGATCCGCGCCTGCGCACCATCGCCAAGCCGGTGGACGTGGTCGACGACGGCATTCGCCAGCTGGTCGACGATATGTTCGAGACCATGTACGACGCACCGGGCATCGGCCTGGCGGCGACCCAGGTGAATGTGCACAAGCGCGTGGTGGTGATGGACCTGTCCGAGGACAAGTCCGAACCGCGCGTATTCATCAACCCCGAGTTCGAAACCCTGACCGACGAGATGGATCAGTACCAGGAAGGTTGTTTGTCGGTACCCGGTTTCTACGAAAACGTCGACCGTCCGCAAAAGGTCAGGATCAAAGCCCTGGACCGTGACGGCCAGCCGTATGAGCTGATCGCCGAAGGACTGCTCGCCGTGTGCATCCAGCACGAGTGCGATCACCTCAACGGCAAGCTGTTTGTCGATTACCTGTCGCAGCTCAAGCGCGACCGGATCAAGAAGAAGCTGGAAAAACAGCACCGCCAGCAGGCTTGATCCACGCCTTCAAAGGCTTGCCACGGCAAGCCTTTTTCTTTTCAGCCGCTTTTTATCAGTGAGTCACGCCATGCGCATCGTCTTCGCCGGTACTCCGGAATTCGCCGCCCAGCATTTGCAGGCCCTGCTGAATACCGATCATCAGATCGTTGCGGTCTACACCCAGCCGGATCGCCCGGCCGGTCGCGGACAAAAACTGATGCCCAGCCCGGTCAAGCAACTTGCCGAGGCTCACGGCATTGCGGTCTATCAGCCACAGACCCTGCGCGACTCCGCCGCCCAGACGGAATTGGCGGCACTCAACGCTGACCTGATGGTGGTGGTCGCTTACGGCCTGATCCTGCCCCAGGCGGTGCTGGACCTGCCGCGCCTGGGCTGCATCAACAGCCACGCGTCATTGTTGCCGCGCTGGCGTGGCGCGGCGCCGATCCAGCGCGCCGTGGAAGCCGGCGATGCCGAGAGCGGCGTGACCGTGATGCAGATGGAAGCCGGCCTGGACACCGGGCCGATGCTACTCAAGGTCAGCACGCCGATTACCGCCGAAGACACCGGCGGCAGCCTGCATGACCGCCTGGCCGAGCTCGGCGCGCAGGCCATCGTGCGCGCCGTGGACGGCCTGCAGGCTGGCACCTTGCGCGGCGATATACAGGACGATGCCCTGGCCTGCTACGCCCACAAACTGAACAAGGACGAAGCCCGCCTCGACTGGCAGCGCCCGGCGGTGGAACTGGAGCGACAGATTCGCGCGCTGCATCCCTGGCCGATCTGCCACAGCACCCTCGGTGAGGTGACGCTTAAGGTGCACGGCGCACGCGTGGGCGAAGGGCAGGGCGCGCCCGGCGAAATTCTCGCCGCCAGCAAAGAAGGCCTGACCGTCGCCTGCGGGCAAGGCGCGCTGTTGCTTACTCGCCTGCAGCTGCCGGGTGGCAAGCCGTTGACCTTCAGTGATCTCTACAACAGCCGCCGCGAGCAGTTCGCCGTCGGCCAGGTGCTGGGCCAATGAACCCGCGCCTGGCCGCCGCCCGCGCCCTGGCCGCCGTGCTCAACGGCAAAGCTTCACTGGGCAGCAGCCTGCCGCCGTTGCTCGACAAGGTGGACGCCCGCGACCGCGCCCTGACCCAAGATCTCGCGTTTGGTACCGCTCGCTGGCAACCGCGCCTGGCCTTGCTGGCGGAAAAACTGCTGCAAAAGCCCTTCAAGGCGGCCGACCGCGACGTCGAAGCCCTGTTGCTGGTCGGCCTGTATCAGCTGTTCTACACGCGCATTCCGCCCCACGCGGCGATCGGCGAGACGGTCGGCTGCGTTGACCAGCTGAGAAAATCCTCACTCAAGGGGTTGCTCAACGCCGTGCTGCGCCGTGCCCAGCGCGAAGGCGAGGCGCTGTTCGCCGAACTGGAGCGCGACCCGGTGAGCCGCACCGCCCACCCGCGCTGGCTGCAAAGGCGCCTGAAGGCGGACTGGCCGGAACAGTGGGAAGCCATTTGCGCGGCCAACAATGCCCACCCGCCCTTGCTGCTACGCGTCAATCGCCGCCATGGCAGCCGCGACGCCTACTTGGCCGACCTGCAGGCCGCCGGCTTTCCCGGTGAAGCCTGCGCATTCAGCCGCGATGGCATTCGCTTACTGCAGCCCTGCGATGTCACCCTCTTGCCGGGTTTTGCCGAAGGGCGAGTCAGCGTGCAGGACGAAGCCGCCCAACTGGCCGCCGACCTGCTGGAGCTGGCCCCGGGGCAGCGCGTACTGGATGCCTGCGCCGCGCCAGGTGGCAAGACCTGCCACCTGCTGGAAGCCGAAGCCGGTCTGATGGAAGTGGTGGCGCTGGATCTGGAGCCGCAACGTCTGCTGCGCGTGCGGGAAAATCTAGAGCGCCTGAAACTGCAGGCCACGCTCATTGCCGCCGACGGTCGCGATACCGCCGCCTGGTGGGATGGCCGACCGTTCCAGCGCATTTTGCTGGATGCCCCTTGCTCGGCCACCGGCGTGATCCGCCGCCACCCGGATATCAAACTCACCCGCCAAGCCGACGACATCAGCGCCCTGGCGCAGCTGCAAGGCGAACTGCTCGATGCGCTGTGGCCGACCCTGGAGGTGGGCGGCGTGCTGCTGTATGCCACCTGCTCGGTGCTGCCGGAAGAAAACAGCGCTAACATCGCGGCCTTTCTGGCCCGTACGCCCGGAGCGCGCGAGCTGGCCATCGGCGGCCCGTTCGGCCTGAAGCAGCCTCACGGTCGCCAGCTGCTGCCACAGGAAGGCGGCCATGACGGGTTTTATTACGCCAAACTGATCAAGATCGCTGCGTGCTAGCGCAACGCCTGTGGGCAGACACGAGGGAGTGAACGGGTGAAGATCATCATTCTGGGTGCCGGTCAGGTGGGTGGTACGTTGGCCGAGCATTTAGCCAGCGAGGCCAACGACATCACCGTTGTCGACACGGATGGCGACCGTTTGCGCGACCTGGGCGACCGCCTGGATATTCGTACGATTCAGGGCCGCGGCTCGTTTCCCACCGTGTTGCGCCAGGCTGGCGCCGACGATGCCGACATGCTGGTCGCCGTCACCAACAGCGACGAAACCAACATGATCGCCTGCCAGGTGGCCTACAGCCTGTTCCATACCCCGACCAAAATCGCCCGGGTGCGCGAAGCCGCCTACCTGACCCGCGGCGGGCTGTTCAGCAATGAGGGGATTCCGGTCGATGTACTGATCAGCCCCGAACAGGTGGTGACCAACTATATCAAGCGCCTAATCGAGCACCCCGGCGCCTTGCAGGTGATCGATTTCGCCGAAGGCAAGGCTCAACTGGTAGCGATTCGCGCCTATTACGGCGGTCCGCTGGTGGGTCATCAGCTCAAGCAGATTCGCCAGCACATGCCCAACGTGGATACCCGAGTGGCGGCCATCTTCCGCCGCAACCGGGCCATCCTGCCCCGCGGCGATACGGTCATCGAAGCGGATGACGAGGTGTTTTTCATTGCCGCCAAGGCCAATATCCGCGCGGTGATGAGCGAGCTACGCCGCCTGGAGCACAGCTACAAGAAAGTGGTGATTGCCGGCGGCGGGCATATCGGTGAGCGCCTGGCCGAAGCGATCGAAAGCCGCTACCAGGTAAAGATCATCGAGATGAACCCGGCGCGCTGCCGTTACCTGTCCGAGGTGCTGGACAGCACCATCGTACTGCAAGGCAGCGCCTCGAATCGCGACCTGCTGATGGAAGAAAACATCAACGATGCGGATATCTTCCTGGCTCTGACCAATGATGACGAGGCCAACATCATGTCCTCGCTGCTGGCCAAGCGTCTGGGCGCGCGCAAGGTGATGACGTTGATCAACAACCCGGCCTACGTCGACCTGGTGCAGGGTGGTGAGATCGATATCGCCATCAGCCCGCAACTGGCTACCATCGGCACGCTACTTACCCACGTGCGCCGGGGCGATATCGTCAGCGTGCATTCGCTGCGTCGAGGCGCCGCCGAAGCCATCGAGGCCATCGCCCACGGCGACGCCAAATCGAGCAAGGTTATCGGCCGCAAGATCTGCGACATCGCCCTGCCGCCGGGCACAACCATCGGCGCGGTGATCCGTGACGAAGAAGTGTTGATCGCTCACGATGACACGGTGATCGAGTCCGGCGACCATGTGATCCTGTTCCTGGTCGACAAGCGCCACATCCGCGACGTGGAACGTCTATTTCAGGCCGGCCTGACGTTCTTTTAGGCCTCAGGTCGTCATTCCCGCGCAGAGAGAAACCACACCACGGCCAGCGCCTGGGCTCCGGCCGACGGTTTGTGCGTCCTGGTGAGGTGTTACGGCCATTTGTGCGCTGAAAACGGTAAGGTAGGCTTCCGCTGACCCTCGCCATAGGAGGCTGACATGCTTACGTCGCTGGAAAACATGCTTGCCAAGGGTATCGACAATTCACTGCTGCGCTTTGGGCTGGGCAAGGGTTATCTGGACGCGGGGGAAGCGGCGCGCGCTGCCGAGCATCTGCGCCGCTGCGTTGAACTGGATCCGAAATATTCCGCCGCCTGGAAACTGCTCGGCAAGGCGCTGCAAGCCGCCGACGATCCGGCCGGAGCGCGCGCCGCCTGGCAACAGGGGCTGATCGCCGCACAGGCCCACGGCGACAAGCAGGCGGAAAAGGAAATGACGGTATTTCTGAAAAAACTCGACAAGTCGGCGCAGGGATAGCTGCCGGCAACCAGCCGTAGGGTAGATGTCGTTTTTTACATCCACCATGGCCCTGCTCTGTGGATCGCCACCCGGTGGATCGATGAAGCGCGATCCACCCTACAAAAGCCGAGCGCCTTACACCAGCGCCGCGCGCTTGGGCAGCAGACGCACGATGCTGTTGAGCAGCATGCCGTAAAGCGGCACGAACATCATCAGACTGATCGCCAGCTTGATGACGTAGTCCACCAAGGCGATTTCCACCCAGTTGGCGGCCATGAACGGGTTGCTGCTGTTCCAGAAAGCCACCGAGAAGAATGCGAAGGTGTCCAGCAGATTGCCAACGATCATCGCCGCCGTGGGGGCAATCCACCACTGGCGCTTTTTACGCAGCCGGTCAAACACCTGGATATCGAGGATCTGCCCCAGCACGTAGGCCACGAAACTGGCCAGGGAAATTCGCAACACGAAACTGTTGAACTCCAGCAGTGCGCCGGCCCCACGGAACACCGCTTCCTGGAACAACACCGAGACGACATAGGAAGCGACCAGAGCCGGCAGCATGACCCGTGCGATCACCTGGCGGGCCGGCCCTTTACCCAGCAGGCGCACGGTCAGGTCGGTGGCCAGGAAGATGAACGGGAAGCTGAACGCGCCCCAGGTGGTATGCCAGCCAAATAGGCTGATCGGCAGCTGTACCAGGTAGTTGCTGGCGATGATGATGAGGATATGAAAGGCAATGAGCGCGGCCAGCGTCGTGCGCTGCGCCGATGCGGTCAATAACGGCATCTGAGCATCCTTTTTAATGATGGGGGCGAGGGAACCCATGTGTGCGCCCAGGTGTGGCGCGGCCGCATTCTAGCGGTTTTCGTCAGGTGGTGGGAGGCATCCTGTCGTGGGCGGCCTTGTGGCCCAGGCGTGAAGGCTTTCGTTGCGAAAGAAATTGCGGGCAGCTAACGCACGAAGCGCAGGCCGACTCCACGGTCATCAGCCCAGCGGATTTCCATTTCCACCCGCGGCGCTTCGTTGGGCAGGCCTTGTATCTGACCAATCATGCGCGTACCCAGCGGCAAGCGCGTCAACTCGACCAGTTGGATGTACACACCACCGTCGGAAAAATCGCGGGTTTGCCCACGCAACTCACCGAAGCTTTCGTGCCAGACACAGATCTGCCAATTGAGCGGAGTGCGCGGATGCCGCCGCCGATTGTCGGTCAGTACCAACGGGGTTCACCCTGCGGCCGCTGCTTGAAACGCTTCATGCTCCACATGTACTGGTCGGGATAGGCGCGCACATACTTTTCCACCATTGCGCTCAAGGCCGTCACTGCAGTTTGCGGGTCTTCGCTGTACATGGCCTCGGGGGCGGCTTCGAGGATCACTTTGAAGCCCGATCCGTCCTCCAAGCGTACGGCATGCAGAAAAACCCCCACCGCTTTGTGGCCGGCGAGCATGCCGGGCACGAATTTACTGGTTAGCGCCTGGGTGGCGAAAAAGGGCACGAACACGCCACTGCTGCGGCTCGGCTCCGGATCGGCGGGAATGCCCACCGCCCCACCACGGCGCACTTCCTTGATGACGCTGAGAATGCCTTCCTTGGTGGAAGGGGCCACACGATTGCCCGTCAGCGTGCGCTGTTTTTTCAGCAACTCATGCACCGCATCCAGTTTGGGCGGCCGGTAGAAGGCGATCGGTTGGCACTGGGAGCCATAGTAATGGTTGAGCACTTCCCAATTACCCAGGTGGCTGGTGATCCCCACCACCCCCTTGCCGGAGGCCAAGGCCGCTTGCAGCACGTCCAGCCCTTCGACTTCACGCACCTTGGACAGGGTTTTGTCCACCGGCCAGATCCAGGCGCAGGCACTTTCGGTGAACGTCTTGCCGATGTTTATCAGGGTGCGACGCAGCAACTGCTCGCGGGCCACCTGATCAAGCTCCGGGAAGCAGCGCGCCAGGTTGGTGCGTGCCACGTCGCGAGAGCGGTTCGGCACCTTCCACATCAACCAGCCCATGCCGGTGCCAGCAGCTTGCACGGCGCGCCACGGCAGCCGGGCAAACAGCTTGAGAAAGCCCACCACCAGGGCGCCTTTGAAGGTTTCCACTCGCTACTCCCGATATTCGCAAGGGCGGCATTGTAACCAGCGCAACGCCGTTTCATGTAGCCAGCGTACGCAAATCTACTCGGCAGGCTTCCCTTTCTCAGGCCGGGCGACTGGTGGGTGACCGGTCGCGGGGAACGCTCAGCACGGCGAAACGATCGCAGTCGCGGGTGTGGTCCATGACCATGCCCGCCGCCTGCATGAAGGCGTAACAGATGGTGGGGCCGACAAAGCTGAAACCGGCCTTTTTCAGTGCGCGACTCATTGCCTCGGCCTCGGTGGTAATCGCCGGAACGTCTTCGCGTGCCGTGAACTGATTGATTTTTGGGCTCCCGCCGACAAACGACCAGAGAAAGCCCACCGGGTCCTCCAGGCGCAGCCAGGCCTGGGCATTCTGCCGCGCGGCACGCAGCTTGGCGCGGTTGCGGATGATGCCCGGATCCTGCATCAGCTGTTCGATCTCCTCATCACTCAGCTGCGCCAGCCGGGCCGGATCGAAACCGTGCAGGACACGACGGTAGTGGGCGCGCTTTCTCAACACGGTGAGCCACGACAAGCCGGCCTGAAAGCCGTCGAGTACCAACATTTCGAACAGCACGCCCGCGTCGTATACCGGCACGCCCCATTCTTCATCGTGGTAACGCATGTACAGCGGATCGTCCGTGCACCAAAAGCAGCGTGGCATAAGGCTTTCCCTCGATTCTAAGCATCCATGATTGGGGTATACTCCCGCGTTTTATACGTCGACGAAGCGCTGTCGAGCCGGCTTGGTTTGCTCGGTTACCACGCGCTTTCCACGCATCAGCACAGGTGAAAATTCGTGAGCCAGACTACGCCCGCCGTGCGCACCTTCCAAGACCTGATCCTAGCCCTGCAGCAGTACTGGGCCGAGCAGGGTTGCGTGGTGTTGCAGCCCTACGACATGGAAGTGGGTGCCGGTACCTTCCACACTGCAACCTTCCTGCGCGCCATCGGCCCGGAAACCTGGAACGCTGCCTACGTGCAACCGTCCCGACGCCCCACCGACGGTCGTTATGGCGAGAACCCCAACCGCCTGCAGCACTACTACCAGTTCCAGGTGGTCTTGAAGCCCAACCCGGAGAATTTCCAGGAGTTGTACCTGGGTTCGCTGAAGGCCATCGGCATCGACCCGCTGGTGCATGACATCCGCTTCGTCGAGGACAACTGGGAATCGCCGACCCTGGGCGCCTGGGGCCTGGGTTGGGAAATCTGGCTGAACGGCATGGAAGTCACCCAGTTCACCTACTTCCAGCAAGTGGGTGGGATCGAGTGCTACCCGGTGACCGGCGAGATCACCTATGGCCTGGAGCGCCTGGCCATGTACCTGCAGGGCGTCGACTCGGTATACGACCTGGTCTGGACCGACGGCCCGTTCGGCACTGTGACCTACGGCGACGTGTTCCACCAGAACGAAGTGGAGCAGTCCACCTACAACTTCGAGCACGCCAACGTCGAAAAACTCTTCGAGCTGTTCGACTTCTACGAGTCGGAAGCCCAGCGCCTGCTCGCCGTGCAACTGCCGTTGCCGACCTACGAAATGGTCCTCAAGGCCTCGCACACCTTCAACCTGCTGGATGCCCGCCGCGCCATTTCGGTCACCGAGCGCCAGCGCTACATCCTGCGTGTGCGCGCCCTGGCCCGCGAGGTGGCGCAGAGCTACCTGCAGGCCCGCGCGCGCCTCGGCTTCCCCATGGCCACCCCCGAACTGCGTGATGAAGTGCTAGCCAAGCTGGAGGCTGCGGAATGAGTGCACAAGACTTTCTGGTTGAACTGGGCACCGAAGAGCTGCCTCCCAAGGCGCTGAAAAGCCTTGCCGAAGCCTTCCTCAGCGGCATCGAAAAAGGCCTGCAGGCCGCCGGCCTGGACTACACCAATGCCCGCTATTACGCCGCGCCACGTCGCCTGGCGGTGCTGGTCGAACAACTCGCCATTCAGCAGCCGGATCGCAGCGTTAACCTTGACGGCCCGCCGCTGCAGACCGCGTTCAAGGATGGCCAGCCTACCCAGGCTGCGCTGGGTTTCGCCCGCAAGTGCGGCGTGGACATCGCTGACATCGATTGCAGCGGCGCCAAGCTGCGCTTCTCGCAGACCATTGCCGGCCAGCCGGCAGTGAGCCTGCTGCCGGGCATCGTCGAATCCTCGCTCAACGCCCTGCCAATTCCCAAGCGCATGCGCTGGGCGGCGCGCCGCGTTGAGTTTGTCCGCCCGACCCAGTGGCTAGTCATGCTGTACGGCGATGCCGTGGTCGATTGTGAAATCCTGGCTCAGAAAGCTGGCCGTACGTCGCGCGGCCACCGTTTTCACAGCCCTGAAGCCGTGCGGATTTCCTCACCGTCCACTTACGCCGAAGACCTGCGCAGCGCCTATGTGCTGGCTGACTTTGCCGAACGCCGCGAGCTGATTGATCGCCGTGTGGCCGAACTGGCCGCCGAACAGAACGGCCGCGCCATCGTGCCGCCGGCGCTGCTCGACGAAGTCACCGCGCTGGTCGAGTGGCCGGTGCCGCTGGTGTGCTCGTTCGAAGAACGCTTCCTGGCCGTGCCGCAGGAAGCGTTGATCACCACCATGCAGGACAATCAGAAGTACTTCTGCCTGCTGGATGCCAACGGCAAATTGCTGCCGCGCTTCATCACCGTGGCCAACGTCGAGAGCAAGGACCCGGCGCAGATCGTTTCCGGCAACGAGAAGGTCGTGCGTCCACGCCTGACCGACGCCGAGTTCTTCTTCAAGCAGGACCAGAGGCAGCCGCTGGAGCAGTTCAACCAGCGCCTGGCCAACGTCGTGTTCCAGGCCCAACTGGGCACCGTGCTGGAAAAAGCCCAGCGCGTATCGCACCTGGCGGCGTTCATTGCCGAGCGCATTGGCGGCGACACCACGCTGGCGGCCCGCGCCGGCCTGTTGAGCAAGTGCGACCTGGCCACCGAGATGGTGGGTGAATTCCCGGAAATGCAGGGCATCGCCGGTTATTACTACGCCCGCAATGATGGCGAGCCGCAGGACGTGGCCCTGGCGCTGAACGAGCAGTACATGCCGCGCGGCGCAGGCGGTGAATTGCCCAGCACCCTGACCGGTGCTGCCGTGGCGGTGGCCGACAAACTAGACACCCTGGTCGGCATCTTCGGCATTGGCATGCTGCCCACCGGCTCCAAGGACCCCTATGCCCTGCGTCGCGCGGCCCTCGGCGTGCTGCGCATCCTGATCGAGAAGCAGCTGGACCTGAACCTGGTGGAAGCGGTCGAGTTCGCCGTCAGCCAATACGGCGCCAAGGTCAAGGCGGACGGCCTGGCCAACCAGGTGCTGGACTTCATCTTCGACCGCCTGCGTGCGCGTTATGAAGACGAAGGCGTGGAGGTGTCCACGTACCTCGCCGTACGTGCCGTACATCCCCACTCGGCGCTGGACTTCGACCAGCGCGTGCAGGCCGTGCAAGCCTTCCGTCAACTGCCCGAAGCCGCTGCGCTGGCTGCCGCCAACAAGCGCGTCTCCAACTTGCTGGGCAAGCTGGAAGGCAAGCTGCCGGCAGGTGTCGAGGCCCGCTACTTCGACAATGCCAGCGAGTTCTCGCTCAACGCGGCCATCCAGCACGCCCAGCAGGACGTACAACCCTTGGCCTCCGCGCGCTTCTACCGCGAAGCGCTTGAGCGTCTGGCCGCGCTGCGCGATCCAGTGGACGCGTTCTTCGATGCGGTGCTGGTAAATGCCGAAGATGAGTCCGTGCGCGCCAACCGTTACGCCTTGCTGGCCCAGTTGCGCGGGCTGTTCCTGGGTGTGGCGGATATTTCCCTACTGGGTTAAAGCAGCGACAAGCTGCAAGCCACAAGCTGCAAGCGAGCGGCTGTGGCTTGCAGCTTGAAACTTGAGGCTTGCCGCTATGAAACTGATCATTCTCGACCGCGACGGGGTCATCAACGAAGATTCCGACGCGTACGTCAAATCGGTGGCCGAGTGGATTCCGCTTCCCGGCGCCATCGAGGCCATTGCCCGTTTGTGCAAGGCTGGCTGGAACGTGGCCGTGGCCACCAACCAGTCCGGGCTGGCACGCGGGTATTTCAGCCCGGCCATTCTCGAGGCCATGCATGCCGAATTGCAGCGGCTGGTTACCGAGCAGGGCGGGCACATCGAGCTGATCGAGCACTGCCCCCATGGTCCTGACGACGCCTGCGACTGCCGCAAACCGCTTGCCGGCATGTTCCGGCGCATCGCCGCCCATTATCAGTTGCCTGACCTAACCGGCGTGCCAGTGGTCGGCGACAGTCTGCGCGACCTGCAGGCCGGACTCACCCTGAACGCCGAACCCTACCTGGTGAAAACCGGCAAGGGACTGCGCACCCTGGAAAAACCCCTGCCGCCCGGCACGCAGGTTTTCGCCGACCTGGCCGCCGTGGCCGATCATCTACTGGACGCTCGTCAATGACCCTTGTGCAACGCCTCAAGACTGTCCTGTTCTACCTGGTACTGTCCCTCAGTGCCTTCCTCTGGGGAACCTTGAACCTGCTGGTGGCGCCTTTCTTGCCGTTCAGTGCCCGCTATCGTTTCGTCGTGCAGCGCTGGTGCCGCTTCGCCGTGTGGCTGGCCAAGGTTATGGTGGGTGTGCGCTACGAAGTCAGCGGTCTGGAAAACATCCCCCAGCGCCCCTGCGTAATTCTCGCCAAGCACCAGAGCACCTGGGAAACCTTTTTCCTGTCCGGCTTTTTCTCGCCCCTGAGCCAAGTGCTCAAGCGCGAGCTGATGTATGTACCCTTCTTTGGCTGGTCGCTGTGGTTGATGCGTCCCATCGCCATTGATCGCGAAAACCCCAAGGTGGCCCTCAAGCAGATCGCCAAGCAGGGCAAAGAGCGCCTGGAGCAGGGCGCCTGGGTGCTGATCTTCCC
Organism: Pseudomonas sp. B392_1p; assembly: GCF_052245235.1. Lineage (NCBI taxonomy): Bacteria > Pseudomonadati > Pseudomonadota > Gammaproteobacteria > Pseudomonadales > Pseudomonadaceae > Pseudomonas > Pseudomonas sp. B392_1p. Next base: position 69,076 of record NZ_JBQPXM010000001.1, on the reverse strand, counting down.
CGAGGGCACCCGTGTGCCGGTGGGCCAGATGGGTAAGTTTTCTCGAGGCGGCGCCGCGCTGGCCGTCAACTCGAACCTGCCGGTACTGCCGATCGCCCACAACGCCGGACACTGCTGGCCCAAAGAGGGTTGGGCAAAATACCCGGGCACCATCAAAGTGGAAATTGGTCCCTTGATGCATGCTGAAGACGAAGGTCCGCGGGCCATTACCGAACTCAATCAACGCGCCGAACGCTGGATCAGCGAGCGCATGGAAGCATTGGAAGGTCGCGCCGCGGTCCCGGGCTGATCTTATTCCCCTTGCCGGATGCGTCCGGCGCTAACTCGAATTTTCGTTTATGCCTACCTACGCCAGTCAGCAGTTCGCCCTTGAATGGCGCTCTCTGCTTGATGAGTTTCCCAGCGACACACTCGATACCGTGCAACGGATTGCCGAAACTCACCGTACAGAAATGGCGCGGTTTTTCTATGCGCATATGCTGGACAACCCGACCTCATCGCCCTTTCTAACCCATGACCAGGTCAAAACCCGGCTTGCGGCTTCGATGGAGCGCTGGATCCTCACCGTGTTTTCCGCCCGCTCGGCCGAGGAAATCGATGCCGTCATCGACCTGCAAAAACAGGTCGGAGAAATTCACGCCCGTATCGAGGTTCCCGTCAGTCTGGTGTTGCGGGGTGCGCGGCAGTTGAAGGTCAGCCTGGCGCTGTTCATTGAGCAGTCTTCTCTTTCTGCTGAGCAGAGCCTGGCCTGCAGCCGACTATCCGCACGGCTGATCGACCTGGCCATGGAATTAATGAGCCTGGCTTATTCGCAATCCCATGACCGCAATTCGCGGGCTGAAGAAGCGTACCGGCTGTTTTCGGTCTCCCATAACCTGGGCGCCGAAAAGGAACGTCAGCGTGGCGCCTTGCTGGACTGGGAGAACCAGTTGATGTTCGCCTTGGCTACCGGCCAGGGCCACGACTCCCTGCCTTTAATAGCCACCTCGGAGTTCGGCCTGTGGTTTCGCCACAAAGCTTCCCATGCCTTTCAGGGTTCGCCGGAAAGTACCTCGATCCTGAGTTATATCGAAGCGATCGATGCTCAACTGCGCGACATGACGTATCTGGCCGACCAAGCAACCACGCTGGGCCTGCTGCGCAAGGTTCGCGAGCAAACCAAGTCCATCAAGTTTCTGCTCGACAGTCTCTTCGAGCAGGCCAACGACCTGGAAGCGGGCCGCGATGCCCTGACCCGGCTGCTCAACCGCAAGTTTTTGCCGGTGGTGATGAGCAAGGAAGTTCTTTACAGCCGACAGTCAGGTCATACCTTTGCGGTGCTGCTGCTGGATGTCGACTATTTCAAGCAGATCAACGACAACCACGGACACGATGTGGGCGACCAGGTACTGCAACACCTTGCCGGGTTGCTGACCAGCAATACCCGTGGCGGCGACTATGCCTTCCGCCACGGTGGCGAGGAATTTCTGGTGTTGCTGGTGGATATCAACCCCACCAAAGCCATGCAGGTTGCCGAAAACCTGCGTCACCGTATCGCTGCGGAACCCGCCAAGCTTTCCAACCAGCAAAGTCTCAACGTCACGGTGAGCATTGGTGTTGCGGTGCATGACGGGCACCCCGATTACCAACGCCTTCTGCGTCGCGCCGATGAAGCCCTGTATCTGGCCAAGAGCCAGGGTCGCAATCGCTGTGTGCTTAAGGAAAGCTGAGAGCAAGGCGCCTTCTCCAGCTGACCGGTGACAACCCCCCTGCAAGGTATACTGCGTTGGCCAACGGCCCTGTTAATCTGGGCCTTCGCGCGATCTACAATCCGGCAACGCGACTTTTCATTTCGGGCAGATGCTCAAGCAGGGCTGCCCGGAGTCGTCCCCATCCATCACTGTCATGGAGTTATCGATGAAACTTTTTTACACGCCTGGCGCCTGCTCCCTGTCCCCGCACATCGTCCTGCGCGAACTGGGTCTGGCCCATGAATTGGAAAAGGTCGACCTGCGCAGCCACACCACTGACTCTGGGGCCGATTATTACGCGATCAACCCCAAGGGCTACGTGCCGGCGCTGCAACTGGAAAATGGCCAGATCCTCACTGAAGGTCCGGCCATCGTCCAATACCTGGCTGATCTCAAGCCCGAGGCTGGTCTGTTGCCCGCCGCCGGTACTCTGGAACGCGCTCGCGTGCAGGAATGGCTGGGCTTCATCGGCACCGAACTGCACAAGAACTTTTCTCCGCTGTTTAACCCCACCACGTCCGATGACAGCAAGAACGCCGCACGGGCCAGCATTGCCAAGCGCTTGAGCTACGTTGAACAAGCGCTGTCTGGGCAAGCGTTTCTTGCTGGCGAACAGTTCAGCGTGGCCGACGCCTACTTGTTCGTAATCCTTGCCTGGTGCCAGCACATGCAAATCGATCTGGCGCCCTATCCGGCGGTCGTCGCCTTCCAGCAGCGCGTCGCAGTACGCCCCGCTGTGCAGCAAGCCTTGAAGGCAGAAGGCCTGGCGTAACGCTTGTGACCTAACTGCACAAGCCCCGCTCGAAGGCTTCGAGCGGGGCTTTTTTATGAGTGCTTTACCAGCCGATTGCCGCCCCGCATGAACGGCGCTATCCAGCCCGCGGATAGTCGCTTGCGAAGCACTATTTTTGCAGCAATAAAAAGGGGAGCCTTCTGGGCTCCCCTATCGGTGCTGCATATTTTTGTTCTACACGATGAACGCTTGTTATTTTTATCGTTCCCCGGGCATTTGCTTGCCAAATGTCGATTCCAACCGGAATCAAGAGCGAACGTATTGTTTTGATCACTGATGTCGCTGCGATCACCTAGGTGATTCAACCGGAACAGGTCTGCTTGGTAGACAGTTTTATTGTTCGAACCGGTTGCGGGACTGGCCCTGCGCCGTACATCAACTTCAAAAGAATCTGCTAGCTACGCCTCTGCCGTTTTGTTGTTATTTGATCAGAGTCGCTACGTTTTGTTGTTATTGAGGTTCTGCGTTTTTATTGTTGTTGTAATACTTATAAAGCACTTCCTGTGCCAAATTCGAAATACCCTTATAAATCAATTGGTTACCTATAAAGGCTTGTTTTTGCGGGGAGTCGCGATGCCAGGAGTGTTCCCTTCCCACCCGCTTTTTGCTCTGCCGGGATCCTGAGGTAACACGTCCTTCCTGGGTAGCCTGCCTGAGGTCGATATATGGGGCGCCCATTCACCACCACCCACTTCTCCAGCTAATAGCCTGGTCTAAAACGGAAAACCCCGGCACCAGGCCGGGGTTTTCAAGAACAAAGAAAACAGCACAGACAGAGAGCGTTAGAAGTCCAAGTTGGATACCGCCAAGGCGTTGGTTTCGATGAACTCACGGCGCGGTTCAACGGCATCGCCCATCAGGGTGTTGAAAATCTGATCGGCAGCAATGGCGTCCTCGATAGTCACCTGCAGCATCCGTCGGGCGTTAGGGTCCATGGTGGTTTCCCAGAGTTGGTCCGGGTTCATTTCACCCAGCCCCTTGTAGCGCTGGATGCTGTGCCGCTTGGTGCTTTCCGTCATCAACCAGGCCAATGCTTCCTTGAAGGTGCTGACGGCCTTCTTGCGCTCGCCGCGCTGCACGTAGGAGCCGTCTTCGAGCAGGTTGTTGAGTTTTTCACCCAGATCAGTAACGGACTTGTAGTCGTTGCTGGCAAAGAAGTCCCGGTTGAATGTAATGAAATTCGACAGGCCGTGGGCCTTGATTTCGATCTCGGGTAGCCAGAAGCCTCGCTCGCGGTCTTCACGCAGCTGCAGCTTGTAGGTTTCGCCTGATTTTTCCACCGCGCCCAAACGAGCTTGCAGACCGTCCAACCATTCCTGCATTTCGGCCTGGTTAGAGAACTTCTCCAGTCCTACGCGGGGCAGGTAAATGAAGTGTTCGGTGAGCTCCTGAGGATACAGGCGCGACAAACGAGCGAGAGTTTTCATTACCCCACGGTATTGCTGTACCAGGCTTTCCAGCGCTTCGCCGGACAATCCTGGGGCATTGTCATTGACGTGCAGGCTGGCGTCTTCAAGGGCCGACTGGGTCATGTACTCCTCCATGGCCTCGTCGTCCTTGATGTACTGCTCCTGCTTGCCCTTCTTCACCTTGTACAGCGGCGGTTGGGCAATATAGATGTAGCCGCGCTCGACTAACTCAGGCAGCTGACGGAAAAAGAAGGTGAGCAGCAGGGTACGGATGTGCGAGCCGTCAACGTCCGCGTCGGTCATGATGATGATGTTGTGGTAACGCAGCTTGTCGATGTTGTACTCATCTCGACCAATGCCGCAGCCCAGAGCGGTAATCAGCGTGCCGACTTCCTGGGATGAAATCATTCGGTCGAAGCGCGCCTTTTCCACGTTGAGGATCTTGCCTTTGAGCGGCAGGATGGCCTGGGTCTTACGGTTACGTCCCTGCTTGGCGGAGCCGCCAGCAGAGTCACCTTCCACCAGGTAGAGTTCGGAGAGGGCAGGGTCCTTCTCCTGGCAGTCAGCCAATTTGCCGGGCAGACCGGCAATGTCCAATGCCCCTTTGCGGCGGGTCATTTCCCGTGCCTTGCGGGCCGCCTCACGCGCCCGCGCCGCATCTATCATCTTGCCCACCACAGCTTTGGCTTCGTTGGGGTTTTCCAACAGGTAATCGGCAAACTGCCTGCCCATCTCCTGTTCAACCGCGGTCTTCACTTCGCTGGAGACCAGCTTTTCCTTGGTCTGGGAGCTGAACTTCGGGTCTGGAACCTTGACCGAAATGATCGCCGTCAGCCCCTCGCGGGCATCGTCGCCGGTGGTGGCTATCTTGTGCTTCTTGGCCAGGCCTTCAGCTTCGATATAATTATTCAGGTTGCGCGTCAGGGCCGAGCGGAAACCGGCCAGGTGGGTACCACCGTCACGCTGGGGAATATTGTTGGTGAAGCACAGAAGGTTTTCGTTGAAGCTGTCATTCCACTGCATAGCCACTTCAACCCCGACACCATCTTCTTCGCGCTGAGTGCTGAAATGAAAGACTGGGTTGACGACCGTCTTGTTGGTATTCAGATAGTCGACGAAGGCTTTGAGGCCGCCCTCGTACTTGAACAACTCTTCTTTACCACTGCGTTCGTCACGCAGCACGATACCCACGCCGGAGTTGAGGAATGACAATTCGCGCAGGCGTTTGGCCAAAATATCCCAGCTGAAATGGATATTGCGGAAGGTATCGTTGGAGGGTTTGAAGTGGATCTGCGTGCCGCTACCGTCGGTTTCCCCCACCGGGCTCAAGGGTGCCTGCGGCACACCATGGTGATAGGTCTGCTCCCAGACTTTACCCGCGCGGCGAATGGTCATGACCAGCTCTTCGGACAGTGCGTTGACCACCGAAACACCTACCCCGTGCAACCCACCGGAGACTTTGTAACTGTTGTCGTCGAACTTACCACCGGCGTGCAGGACCGTCATGATCACTTGGGCAGCGGAGACGCCTTCTTCCTTGTGGATATCCACGGGAATTCCACGCCCATTGTCGCGCACCGTGATGGACTCATCGGTGTGAATGGTGATGGAGATTTCGGAGCAGTGACCGGCCAGCGCTTCGTCGATTGAGTTGTCCACCACCTCAAATACCATGTGGTGCAAACCGGTGCCGTCATCGGTGTCACCGATGTACATACCGGGCCGTTTGCGCACCGCATCCAATCCTTTCAGTACTTTGATACTGGACGAATCGTACGAATTATTTTCGCTCATGCTTCACTCCGATGGTCTTGGGTGATTCGACCATGTTCCACGTGGAACATGGCTACCGGCGTATCCGTTCGCCAGCCATCCTTCAATAAATGGGGGTCAACACAGGTGATAAACACCTGGCATTGCAAATCTTCCAGCAAGCGGCATAACGCCTGCCGATGTTGTTCATCAAGCTCCGAAGGCAAGTCGTCCACCAGGTAAATACACCGGCCATGCTTGGCTTGATTGACCAGATGGCCTTGGGCAATGCGCAAAGCGCACACCACCAGTTTCTGCTGGCCTCGGGAAAGAATATCCGCTGCGTTGTGGCCTCCGATGCGCAACCGCAGGTCAGCACGTTGCGGACCGGCTTGCGTGTGCCCAACAGCTTGGTCGCGAGGTAGGGAAGTCGACAGCACATCCAGAAGTTCGCGCTCCTTGTCCCAGCCCCGGTAATAGCTGAGTTGCAAACCTGGCAAGTCGAGCAGCTCCGTCAGGGTCTGCTCAAAGACGGGCTTAAGCGCCTGGAGGTATTCTCGTCGGTAGCCATCAATTTCGGCGCTAGCCAAGCTTAATTCCCGGTCCCAGGCTGCTTGTTCAATGACGTCAAGTCTACCATGCCGGAGCCACGAATTCCGCTGCCTGAGCGCCTTCTGGACGCGCTGCCAGCCACCCAGAAAGCGAGGTTCCACGTGGAACACTCCCCAATCCAAAAATTGCCTGCGCACCTTGGGAGCGCCTTCCAGAAGGCGAAAACTGTCGGGATTGATCAATTGCAGCGGAAGCGTTTCAGCCAGCTGTGCCGCGCTTCGCGCATTTTCGCCGTCGATACGAATCTGGAACTCGCCATCACGGCCCCGGGAAACACCCAGGTTACACAGCCCACCTTGCGGCAGTTGCACTTGACCAAACACCGTGCATGCCGATTGCTCGTACTGAATCATCGGTTGCAAGCGCAAACTGCGAAATGAACGTGCCAGGCCAAGAAGGTACACTGCTTCCAGGACGCTGGTCTTACCGCTCCCATTGGCGCCGTAGAGGATATTGATGCGCGGTGAAGGAGACAGGGTCACCGGGTGCAGGTTACGCACCGCGGTGAGGGAGATGCGATTCAGGGACACGTTGGAGTGCTACAGGCGCATCGGCATGACAACGTAAGCGGAATCGTCGTTATCAGACTCTTGCAGCAGAGCGCTGCTATTGGCGTCGGCAAGAATCAAGCGGACTTGCTCGGTGCCCATTACCGAGAGCACATCGAGCAGGTAGCTGACGTTGAAGCCAATTTCCAATTCAGCGCCGTTGTAGTCGACAGCCACTTCTTCTTCAGCCTCTTCCTGCTCCGGGTTGTTGGCCTGGATCTTCAACAAGCCAGACTCAAGCTGCAGGCGAATGCCCCGGTACTTCTCATTGGAAAGAATCGCCGTGCGGCTGAAGGCTTCACGCAACAGTTGCCGATCACCCAGCACCAGCTTGTCACCGCCACGGGGCAATACACGCTCGTAATCAGGAAACTTGCCGTCAACCAGCTTGGAGGTGAACGTGAACTCACCAGTGGTCGCGCGAATGTGATGCTGCCCCAAGCTAATCGCGACATCGGCGTCCTGCTCAGTGAGCAGACGTGCCAACTCGAGGATGCCTTTTCGCGGCACGATCACCTGGTGACGATCGACCTGCTCAATGACGGCAGGCTGCGAACACATCGCCAGACGGTGTCCATCGGTGGCGACGGCACGCAGATAGCCCGCATTTACTTCCAACAGCATGCCGTTGAGGTAATAGCGTACATCCTGTTGGGCCATGGCGAAGCTGGTACGCTCGATCAGGCGGCGCAACTTGCTTTGCGGCAAGCTGAAATTCAGCGAACCCTGGCTGTCTTCAACCGAGGGGAAATCGTTGGCCGGCAGGGTAGACAAGGTGAAACGGCTACGCCCGGCCTTGATGATCAGCTTCTGCTCATCCACCCGAATATCGATCAACGCATCGCCCGGCAGGCTTTTGCAGATATCCATCAGCTTACGCGCAGGGACCGTGATTTCGCCCGGCTCAGCCGCCTCTTCAAGCGCCACACGACCCACCAGTTCGACTTCAAGGTCAGTACCGGTCAGCGCCAATTGCTGACCTTGCACGACCAACAGAACGTTGGAGAGGACGGGCAGGGTCTGGCGACGTTCCACGACGCCGGCGACCAACTGCAGGGGTTTCAACAGGGCTTCGCGTTGAATGGTGAAATGCATGGTCGATCCCTTGCGTGGTGAATATCAGGTGGTGAGTGTACGCAGCAAGTTTTTATAATCTTCGCGAATGTCTGCGTCCGATTCTTTCAGTTCGGCAATTTTACGGCAGGCATGCAGCACGGTGGTGTGGTCCCTGCCGCCAAACGCGCTGCCGATCTCCGGCAGGCTGTGATTAGTGAGTTCCTTGGACAATGCCATGGCCACCTGGCGGGGGCGGGCGATGGAACGCGAGCGGCGCTTAGACAACATCTCGGTCAGCTTGAGCTTGTAGTACTCAGCCACGGTCCGTTGAATATTGTCGATGCTGACCAGCTTGTCTTGCAGGGCCAGCAGGTCTTTGAGCGACTCACGGATCAGCTCGATGCTGATCGGATGATTGGTAAAGTGCGAATGGGCGATCACCCGTTTGAGCGCACCCTCCAGCTCGCGCACGTTGGAGCGTATGCGCTGAGCGATAAAGAAAGCCGCCTCGTGGGACAACTCCACTTTGGTCTGTTCGGCCTTCTTCATCAGAATGGCCACCCGGGTTTCCAGCTCGGGCGGCTCGACCGCAACCGTCAGGCCCCAACCGAAGCGCGATTTGAGGCGCTCCTCAAGCCCCTCGATTTCCTTGGGGTAGCGATCGCTGGTGAGAATTACCTGCTGACCACCTTCGAGCAAGGCATTGAAGGTATGGAAGAATTCTTCCTGCGAACGTTCTTTCTTAGCAAAGAATTGGATGTCATCAATCAACAGCGCATCAACGGATCGGTAAAAGCGCTTGAACTCATTGATGGCATTGAGCTGCAGGGCCTTGACCATGTCAGCCACAAAACGCTCGGAATGCAGATAGACAATCTTGGCGTTGGGATTTTTCTTCAGCAGCTGATTGCCAACGGCATGCATCAGGTGAGTTTTGCCCAACCCGACACCGCCATATAGAAACAGCGGGTTATAGCCGTGCTTGGGGTTATCCGCCACCTGCCAGGCCGCCGCGCGGGCCAACTGGTTAGACTTGCCCTCGACGAAGTTCTCGAAGGTAAACGTACGATTCAGATAGCTGGTGTGCTTGAGCGCGCCCTCAACCTGCACAGTGCGTTCGTTGCGCATCGTCGCCGCAGGTGGGGCCACCGGGGCGCTGCCGCCCATGCTGTCGAAGCTGCTGCGAGAAGGAGCGGCACGCTGGGGTGCTGAGGCTGTTGGCGCAGCAGGAGCAGGAGCAGATACTGAAGGTAAAGGTGCCGGTGCCGCCGCCTTGGGCGCAGTGGGTGCTGGACGTGCCGCTGCGCTTCGGCGGCTGCCGATCAGCAATGCCAGGGCGGGTGCTAACCCATTGCCTCGCTCAGCGAGCAACTCCATGAGTCGCCCCAGGTACTTTTCATTGACCCAGTCGAGAACGAAGCGGTTAGGTGCATAGACGCGCAGCTCTTCGCTGTCGCCATCCACTTGCAGTGGACGGATCCAGGTATTGAATTGCTGGGCCGGCAGCTCATCGCGAAGCAGTTCGACACACTGCTGCCAAAGTTCCACAGACACGGTTTACCCCCAAACATCAATTAGGCGTAAAAGCCGCCAAAAACAAACCGCATTGTAGCGAGCCGACCCTGGGTTATCCACAAGAAAGTCGGGCTAATCATCTGAACCTGGTTGCTGCTCGAGCCAAATAACTCTGTTGATAACAACCGCTTAACCCCCGCGCAAAAGCGGTGGAAAACCCGCGGGATAACTAATCTGTGCATATCTCATCATTCCATCCACTGCATTTCCCCAGGCAATCGACAGCCGTGGCACGGGTTTCCCACCGCATTACCCTTGCCGGCAGGCAGCAAAATAGAGCCGCTTGGCTGGGTTATCCACAGAAAGGGCTGGCACTATATACAACAGCTTCATCTATCTTCTTTTAACCTTCTTATCCTTTTATCTATTTCATCCATTCAATGTTGGCTGGAAATTGACCCACGGCCACGCCTTCTCTACAATCGCCGGTCTCTTAAACGGGGGCCACTCCCGGCCCGTAGTGACCACCAGGTAGATCCATCATGAAACGCACTTTCCAACCCAGCACTCTCAAGCGCGCTCGCGTGCATGGTTTCCGCGCCCGTATGGCCACCAAGAACGGTCGTGCCGTCCTGTCGCGTCGTCGCGCCAAGGGCCGCAAGCGCCTCGCAGTCTGATTGCCCGGCACGGAAGGTGAGCCGGAGCTTCAGTCGGGAAAAGCGCTTGCTGGTTCCCCGACAATTCAAGGCAGTATTCGACTCACCTACCGGCAAGGTACCCGGCAAGCACGTTCTGCTTCTGGCCCGCGCCAATGGCCTCGATCATCCTCGCTTGGGCATGGTCATCGGCAAGAAGAGCGTCAAGCTCTCCGTGGAGCGCAACCGGCTGAGGCGCCAGATCCGCGAAACCTTCCGCCATGCCCAGGATCATCTGGCTGGTTGGGATATCGTCGTGGTGGTCCGCAAGGGCCTCGGCGATCTGGACAATGACGAGCTCGCCGAGCAGTTCGTCAAACTCTGGAAACGTCTTGCACGCAACCGACCCGATCCGCAAGCCGATGCACAAGGGGCACGCAGCCAACATGCGTAAACTGGTCCTCGCACCGATCCAGTTCTATCGCTATGCCATCAGCCCACTGATGGCCAGTCACTGCCGTTTCTATCCCAGCTGCTCTTGCTACGCACTGGAAGCCATTGAACAACATGGCGTCCTGCGCGGTGGCTGGTTGAGCCTGCGTCGGCTCGGCCGCTGCCATCCCTGGAATTCCGGGGGGTATGACCCGGTTCCACCCGTTTCCTCTTCCCGCCCCTCTTCGATGGCCGAGTAATCATGGATATCAAACGTTCGATCCTGCTCGTCGCCCTGGCGGTTGTGGCCTACCTGTTGGTTCTACAGTGGAACCAGGATTATGGCCAGGCCGCTTTGCCGCCGACACAGCATTCCGTCGCCAGCACTCCTGCGTCCGATTTGCCGGACACCACGGCAGGCGCCGTCGGTAGTCAGGGTGACGTGCCGACCGCAACCCAGGCACAACCGGAGCCGATGCTGAGTGCCAGCACGGCAACCAGCAATCAACTTATTCGGGTCAAAACCGATGTGCTGGAGCTGGCCATTGATCCGCGTGGTGGCGATATCGTGCAGCTGACGCTGCCGGAATACCCGCGTCGTCAAGACCGACCCGATGTCCCCTTCCAGTTGTTCGACAACGGCAACGAGCGGACTTACCTGGCGCAGAGCGGTCTGACCGGCGCCAACGGCCCGGATGCCCGCGCCAATGGTCGTCCGCTGTACAGCAGCGAGCAACGCAGCTATGTGCTTGGCCAGGATCAGCAGCAACTGATCGTCGACCTGCGCTTCAGCGAAGCGGGTATCAACTACATCAAGCGCTTCACCTTCAAGCCGGGCACCTACGACCTGGACGTGCGCTACCTGATCGACAACCAGAGCGACAAGCCCTGGACCGGCAACCTCTTTGCCCAGCTCAAGCGTGACGCCAGCAGCGACCCGTCGTCGACCACCGCCACTTCCGCCACCTATCTGGGCGGTGCGGTCTGGACCCAGGACGAGCCGTACAGAAAAGTCAAAATGGGCGACATGGACGACAAGCCACTGCGCCTGAACGTGCAGGGTGGTTGGGTCGCCTGGCTGCAGCACTATTTCGTCACTGCCTGGATTCCGGCGGCAGACAGCAACAACTTGGTGCAGAGCCGCAAGGACGGCCAGGGTAACTACATTCTCGGTTTTACCGGACCAGCACTGAACGTACCTGCCGGTGCCCAGGCCGAGACTGGTGCCACCCTGTATGCCGGCCCCAAGAGCCAGGACAAGCTGGCCGAACTGGCCCCTGGGCTGGAATTGACAGTCGATTACGGTTTCCTGTGGTTCCTCGCCCAGCCGATCTTCTGGCTGCTGGAACAAATCCATGAGCTGCTGGGCAACTGGGGCTGGTCGATCATCGTCCTGACCATCATCATCAAGCTGATCTTCTTCCCGCTGTCGGCTGCCAGCTACCGATCCATGGCGCGCATGCGTGCCGTCTCGCCGAAAATGCAGGCGCTCAAGGAGCAGCATGGCGATGATCGCCAGAGGCTCTCCCAGGCGATGATGGAGCTGTACAAGAAAGAGAAGATCAACCCGCTGGGCGGCTGTCTGCCGATCCTGGTGCAGATGCCGGTGTTCCTGGCGTTGTACTGGGTGCTGCTGGAAAGCGTTGAAATGCGCCAGGCGCCGTGGATGTTCTGGATCACTGACCTGTCGATCAAGGATCCGTTCTTCATCCTGCCGATCATCATGGGCGCGACCATGTTCGTGCAGCAGATGCTCAACCCGACGCCGCCGGATCCCATGCAGGCCCGGGTGATGAAGCTGATGCCGATCGTCTTCACCTTCTTCTTCTTGTGGTTCCCTGCGGGCCTGGTGCTGTACTGGGTGGTTAACAACCTCCTGTCCATCGCCCAGCAGTGGTACATTACCCGGCAGATCGAGGCTGCGGCCAAGCAAGCCTGAGCCTAGCCGTTACACAAAACGCCCCTTGACTGGGGCGTTTTGCTATCTACTGTTTGCACTTCGGAGAGCACGTTCATGAACAGCCCACGCGACACCATCGCCGCTATCGCCACCGCCCAAGGCCGTGGTGGCGTCGGCATCGTGCGTGTCTCCGGTCCGGCGGCCCGAGTGATCGCCTTGCAACTGGGTGAGGGTGAGCCAAAGCCTCGCTATGCGCACTATGGCGCCTGGCATGACGCTCAAGGCGAGGTGCTCGATGAAGGACTGCTATTGTTCTTTCCCGGCCCGAACTCGTTCACAGGCGAAGATGTGCTGGAATTGCAGGGCCATGGCGGCCCGGTGGTCCTTGATCTTCTGCTGCAACGTTGCGTCGAGCTGGGTGCACGGCTGGCCCGCCCTGGCGAGTTCAGCGAGCGGGCATTCCTCAATGACAAGCTGGATCTGGCCCAGGCCGAAGCCATCGCCGACTTGATTGAGGCCAGTTCGGCCCAGGCCGCACGCAACGCGGTGCGCTCGCTACAAGGCGAGTTTTCCCGGCGCGTGCACGCGCTCACTGAACAACTGATCCAGTTGCGCATCTACGTCGAAGCCGCCATTGATTTTCCCGAGGAAGAGATCGACTTCCTCGCCGACGGTCATGTGCTGCAGCAACTGGAAGCCGTGCGCGATCGGTTATCCACAGTGTTGCGCGAAGCCGGGCAGGGCGCCTTGTTGCGCGATGGCATGACCGTGGTGATCGCCGGTCGGCCCAATGCCGGCAAGTCCAGCCTGCTCAATGCCCTGGCCGGACGCGAAGCGGCGATCGTCACCGACATCGCCGGCACCACCCGTGATGTGCTGCGCGAACATATCCACATTGATGGCATGCCGTTGCATGTGGTGGATACCGCAGGCCTGCGCGCTACCGAGGACCAGGTGGAGCGCATCGGCGTAGAGCGCGCCCTTAAAGCCATAGCCGAGGCCGACCGTGTCTTGCTGGTGGTCGATGCCAGCGCTCCCGAAGCCGATGATCCCTTCGCCCTCTGGCCTGAGTTTCTCGATATCCGACCGCAACCGGACAAGGTGACGTTGATCCGCAACAAGGCCGACCTCAGCGGCGAGACTGTTGAAATGCACAGCAATGCCGATGGCCACGTGACTGTCAGCCTGTCAGCACGCAACGGCGATGGACTGGACCTGTTGCGGGACCATCTGAAAGCCTGCATGGGCTTCGAGCAGACCGCGGAAAGCGGCTTCAGCGCCCGCCGCCGCCATCTGCAAGCGCTGCACCAGGCTGCTGCGCACCTCGACCATGGCCACGCTCAGCTGACACTGGCGGGCGCCGGTGAACTGCTCGCCGAGGACCTGCGACAGGCCCAGCAAGCACTCGGCGAGATTACCGGGGCGTTCACGTCCGATGACTTGCTGGGGCGGATTTTTTCCAGTTTCTGCATCGGCAAATGAATGGGGCCTGAACCCAAGGACGTTTCCTGCAACGTCAGCGCGCAGCCACCCCTTTTAGCGCGCGCAATAATCGCCCTTGTCTGAGCTGCCTCGTTCAAGCAGGCGCGTACAGAAGGTGCGCCGGTAATCCGAGGGCGTGATCCCCATGTGAGCGGCGAACTGCTGACGCAGCGACAAGGGCGTACCAAAACCGACTTCAGAAACGATGGCCTCAATGGGCATCTGGGTGGTTTCCAGCAACTGCTGCGCTCTGGCTACGCGTTCGGCATTCAGCCATTTTACGAACGTCGTGCCGGTGGTTTCCCGAAAGCGCCGGGTGAAGGTGCGGCGGCTCATACAAGCCACCTCGGCGAGCATGTCGAGCGTCAAAGGCTCGGCCAAATGCTCATGTGCCCATTCCAGCACAGCGGCCAGCCGGCTCTCGCTAGGCAGTTGCGGTACGGGTTGCTCGATGTACTGTGCCTGCCCACCCTGCCGGTGCGGTGGGGTGACCAGCAGCCTGGCCATTCGGTTTGCGGCATCGGCACCGTGGCGCTGACGCAGCAGGTACAGACAGCAATCGATGGCGGCGACCGTACCGGCTGAGGTCACGATGTTGTTGTCCGCAACATACAGCACATCTGGCCGAAAGTGGCTGCGCGGAAAGCGCTTGGCGAATACCTCGCGGGCAAGCCAATGGGTGGTGGCTTCTCGGCCATCGAGCAGGCCGGCATCGCCAAGCACGAAGGCGCCGAGGCATAAGCCAACAATCATGGCGCCCTGCGCATGGGCTCGACGCAAGGCGTCGCTCAGCTCGGCGGGTGCGGGCTGGCTAGGGTCGTTCCAGGCCGGCACGATGATCATGTCCGCGTGGTGCATGACTTCCAGGCCGTCCGTCACCTCGATGATGAGGCCCTGGTCGCTGCGGATTCTGCCGGGGGCAACCGCGCAGTAGCGAACCTCGTAACTCGGTAGGTCCGGCAACTCCTTGGCTGCCGCAAGCACCATACCCGGCACGGAGAGATGGAACAGGCTCACTCCATCAAAAGCCAGAGCGACAACACGAAGCGTGGTCATGATCAGGGTCCAACCGTCGATATTGGCCCGATACTATCGAAGACTGGCATTCGGGTCACTGTTGCGGTCGTCCCCACCCCGCCAGAATGGGCGCTATTGTCCGATCCATGCAACACAGGAGATGCTTCATGCAGATCAGAACGCTCGTCAGCTCTCTGGCGCTGGCCTTGAGCCTTACCACCAGCGGTGTATTCGCCCAGTCAACGTCAGTACCGTCGGAGCCGCTGCAGTTGCAGCAAATCCGAAATGCCACCGTAAAGATCACGTACGCGGACACCACGTTTCTGATCGATCCGATGTTGGCGAAGAAGGGCAGCTACCCAGGATTCGAGAACACCTACCGCAGTGAGCTGCGCAATCCCCTGGTCGATCTGCCGATGTCGGCAGACGAGGTCATTGCCGGGGTCGATGCGATAATCGTCACGCATACCCATCTTGACCACTGGGACGACGCAGCCCAGCAATTGCTGCCCAAGGATCTTCCGCTGTTTGTGCAGAACGCAGCCGATGCCGAACTCATCCGCAAGCAAGGCTTTCGCGATGTACGCATCCTCAACGATCACACCGAATTTGGCGGCGTGACGCTGAGCAAGACCGGCGGCCAGCATGGCACCGATCAGATGTATGCCTTGCCTCAGGTGGCGGAGGCTCTTGGCGCGGCCATGGGCGTGGTTTTCCAGGCGCCCCGGCATAAGACTCTCTATCTTGCAGGCGATACCATCTGGCGTGATGAAGTCGACCAGGCCCTGGCCCAGTACCGTCCGCACGTGGTAGTGCTGAATGCCGGTTATGCACAACTCAGCGGCTTCGAAGGTGCCATCATCATGGGCAAGGATGACGTACTGCGTGCTGCCCAAGCTGCGCCCAGCGCAACCGTCGTCGCGGTCCATCTGGATGCCATCAATCACATGGCTCTAAGCCGTGAACAGCTGAGCGAGTTCGTTGACGAAGCGGGTATCCAGGATCGAGTCGAAATTCCTCAAGATGGCGCCTTGCTGAGGTTCTGAATTACTCGGGTGCGGCTTCAGCCTTGCAATTGACGCATCGGTACGACCCCCTTGCAGCCGAAGGCTCCAAGGGGTTTTTCCTGTCCGAGGGTTACCAACCCGAGACCCATCTGAGCATTTACCCGGCAAAGCAGCCCGTACCTGCATTCTTTTATTGGCGCTTTTCAGCGAGTTGGTACGCCTGAACCCTGTGGAGAACCGGGCCTGAACCCGGTCCGTAACCACGGGACAACCCAGGGCATAAACGCCCCTGTGGACAAACGGCTGATTCATCCACAGCTTGCCTACCGGCTATGCCGAGCTTCCGCGCATCTTCGCCACACGCTTATCATTCGCTGTAACCTAGGCTGCACATGGCGTACAGCTCCTTATCCACAGAAAACGTCCCAACCATTAATAACATTAAAAATAATCTCTTTAAAAAGATTCTTATCTTTATCTATATCTAAGCAATGTGGAAAAAACGGCTGGCCGAACGGCTGATCGTTTTTTGTCCAAGCGCTTCTTTCGCAACGTTGGAGGGCCTATACTTGCCGGCTCTCCAGAATTCCCTGAACACAGGCACGAGGTGCGTGGTGGACTTCCCTTCCCGTTTTGATGTGATCGTGATCGGCGGCGGCCATGCCGGTACCGAAGCTGCGCTGGCAGCCGCACGGATGGGCGTGAAGACCTTGTTGCTGAGCCACAACGTCGACACCCTGGGCCACATGAGCTGCAACCCGGCCATTGGCGGCATTGGTAAAAGCCATCTGGTCAGGGAGATCGATGCGCTGGGCGGTGCCATGGCGACCGCCACCGACCTGAGCGGCATCCAGTTCCGCGTCCTCAATGCCCGCAAGGGGCCGGCGGTGCGCGCCACTCGCGCCCAGACCGATCGCGCCCTGTACAAGGCGGCTATCCGCAGCGTGCTGGAAAACCAACCCAACTTGTGGATATTCCAGCAATCTGCTGATGATCTGATCGTCGAACAAGACCAGGTACGCGGTGTCGTCACCCAGATGGGCCTGCGTTTTCTGGCTGATAGCGTTGTGTTGACCACTGGAACCTTTCTCGGCGGACTTATCCACATTGGCCTGCAGAATTATTCCGGTGGCCGTGCGGGTGACCCGCCGTCAATCGCACTGGCCAAACGCCTGCGCGAGTTGGCGCTACGTATTGGTCGCCTGAAGACCGGCACACCGCCGCGCCTGGACGGGCGAAGCATCGATTTCACCCTGATCACCGAGCAGGCCGGCGATACCCCGGTGCCGGTTATGTCGTTCCTGGGCGATGCAGAGCAACATCCGCAGCAGGTCAGTTGCTGGATCACCCATACCAACACGCGCACCCATGAAATCATCGCCAGCAACCTCGATCGCTCACCGATGTATTCGGGCGTGATCGAAGGTATTGGTCCGCGTTACTGTCCCTCCATCGAGGACAAGATCCATCGCTTCGCCGACAAGGACAGCCATCAGGTATTTCTTGAACCCGAAGGGTTGTCCACAAACGAGTACTATCCGAACGGGATATCCACATCGCTGCCGTTCGATGTACAACTCGACCTCGTGCGCTCCATTCGGGGCCTGGAAAACTGCCATATCGTGCGGCCTGGCTACGCCATCGAATACGATTACCTTGACCCACGTGATCTGAAATACAGCCTTGAAACCAAGGTGATCGGCGGCCTGTTCTTCGCCGGACAGATCAATGGCACCACGGGTTACGAAGAGGCCGGGATCCAGGGCTTGCTGGCCGGGGCCAATGCGGCGTTGCGTGCCCAGGACAAGGACGCCTGGTGCCCGCGCCGTGACGAAGCCTACCTGGGCGTGCTGATCGATGACCTGATTACACTTGGCACCCAGGAGCCGTACCGCATGTTCACCTCGCGCGCCGAATACCGGTTGATTCTGCGCGAAGATAACGCTGACCTGCGCTTGACCGAAAAAGGCCGCGAATTGGGCCTGGTGGACGATGCGCGCTGGGCTGTCTTCGAGGCCAAGCGCGAAGGCATAGCCCGCGAAGAGCAGCGCCTGAAAAGCACCTGGGTACGCCCCGGCACGCCGCAAGGCGATGCAGTGGCCGCCCGCTTCGGCACGCCGTTGACCCATGAGTACAACCTGCTCAACCTGTTGGCCCGGCCGGAAATCGATTACGCCGGCCTGATCGCCGTCACCGGTGGCGGCAGCGAGAATGCGCAGGTGGCTGAGCAGGTCGAAATACGGACCAAATATGCCGGTTATATCGATCGTCAGCAGGACGAAATTGCCCGTCTGCGAGCCAGCGAGAACACACGGCTGCCGGCCGATATCGACTATGCAACGATTTCCGGCCTGTCCAAGGAAATTACCCACAAGCTGAGCCTGGCCCGGCCCGAAACCCTGGGACAAGCATCGCGCATCCCCGGCGTTACCCCGGCGGCCATTTCCCTGCTGTTGATCCACCTGAAAAAACGTGGCGCCGGCCAGAGCCTGGAGCAAACTGCTTGATGTCCCCCTTTTCCCTCCGCCATGCCGAAGAGTTGCAGCAGGGCGCTGCACAACTGGGCGTCACGCTCAGTGACCAGCAACAGGCGCTGCTGCTGGCCTACCTGGCCCTGCTGATCAAATGGAACAAGGCCTACAACCTCACGGCCGTGCGTAACCCTGATGAAATGGTGTCGCGCCACCTGCTTGACAGCCTGTCGGTGGTGCCGCAGGTCGCCAAGGCTGGGGATAACTGGCTGGATGTCGGCTCTGGTGGTGGCATGCCCGGGGTGCCGCTAGCCGTACTGTTTCCCGAGCGACGCTTTACCTTGCTGGACTCCAACGGCAAGAAAACCCGCTTTCTGACTCAGGTGAAGTTGGAATTGGAACTGGCCAACCTGCAAGTTGTCCACAGCCGGGTCGAAGCATTCCAGCCAGCCCAGCTGTTTGAGGGCATCTGCTCGCGAGCCTTTAGCTCCCTGGAAGATTTTGCTAACTGGACACGTCACCTGGGGACTGCGGAAACCCGCTGGCTGGCCATGAAAGGCGTGCATCCGGATGATGAACTGCAGGCGCTGCCGACGGATTTTCGCCTCGAAAGCTGTGAAGTCCTCAAGGTTCCCGGTTGCCAAGGTCAGCGGCATCTGTTGATACTGCGCCGCACGATCTAAGGGAGAGCGCGACAGTCATGGCCAAGGTACTTGCCATTGCGAACCAGAAAGGCGGGGTGGGTAAAACCACCACTTGCATCAACCTCGCCACGTCGCTGGTGGCGACCAAGCGCAAGGTGTTGTTGATCGATCTTGATCCACAGGGTAATGCCACCAGTGGCAGCGGTGTGGATAAGTCCAGCCTGGAACTTTCAATCTATGACGTTCTGGTGGGGAGCAGTGAGCTTGAGCAAGCTCTGCAGTTTTCCGAGCACGGCGGTTATCCACTGCTGCCGGCCAACCGCGACTTGACCGCCGCGGAGGTTGAACTGCTCAAGGTGCCGAACAAGGAGCTGCGCTTGCGCGACGCACTGGCACCGGTGCGTGATCACTACGATTACATCCTCATCGATTGCCCGCCGACCTTGTCAATGCTCACCGTCAACGCCCTGGCGGCGGCCGATGGCGTGATTATTCCCATGCAATGCGAGTACTACGCCCTGGAAGGGCTGAGCGACCTGGTCAATTCCATTCAGCGCATTGCTGCCGCACTCAATCCGGGGCTGAAGATCGAAGGCCTCCTGCGCACCATGTATGACCCGCGCAACGGGCTGACCAATGATGTTTCCGAGCAGCTCAAGGCACACTTCGGCGATCGCCTCTACGATACGGTGATCCCGCGCAATGTGCGTCTGGCCGAAGCACCCAGTTACGGCATGCCGGCACTGGCATATGACAAGCAATCCCGAGGGGCGCTCGCCTACCTGGCGCTGGCGGGCGAACTGTCGCGCCGGCAGAGTCGCCCCGCAAACGCATAAGGACACTCCATGGCGATCAAGAAAAAAGGCCTCGGCCGCGGACTCGACGCCTTGCTCGGTGGCGGCGTGGCCGCCATGCAGGAGGAGGCTGCGCAGGTCGATCAGCGCGAGTTGCAATACCTGCCGCTGGACCTGATTCAGCGTGGTAAATACCAGCCGCGCCGTGACATGGATGCAACCGCCCTGGAAGAACTGGCCCAGTCGATCAAGGCCCAGGGTGTGATGCAGCCGATCGTGGTGCGTCCGATTGGCGAGGGTCGCTTTGAAATCATTGCGGGCGAGCGCCGTTGGCGCGCCAGTCAGCAGGCAGGTCTGGAGAGCATTCCGGCCATGGTTCGCGAGGTGCCCGACGAGGCAGCCATCGCCATGGCACTGATCGAGAACATCCAGCGTGAAGACCTCAACCCCATTGAAGAGGCTGTTGCGCTGCAGCGCTTGCAGCAAGAGTTCGAGCTGACCCAGCAGCAAGTCGCCGATGCGGTGGGCAAGTCGCGGGTCACCATCAGTAACCTGCTGCGCCTGATCGGCCTGCCCGAAGAAATCAAAACGTTACTGTCCCACGGTGATCTGGAGATGGGCCATGCCCGTGCCTTGCTCGGGTTGCCCGCCGAGCGACAAGTCGAAGGTGCGCGACATGTTGTCGCACGTGCTTTGACCGTTCGTCAGACTGAAGCCCTGGTGCGCCACTGGCTGAATCAACCCGACCACACTCCAGAGGCCGCCAAGCCCGATCCGGACATCAGTCGCCTGGAGCAACGGCTGGCAGAGCGTCTGGGCTCACCGGTACAGATCAAACATGGCAGCAAGGGCAAGGGACAGCTGGTGATCCGCTATAACTCGCTGGACGAGTTGCAAGGCGTCCTGGCGCATATTCGTTGATACAAATGCGCACATAAAGGGCGCCAAAAAGGCAATTAGGCGGTTGAGTGCCAAAGGGGAGCGCCCTATACTCGCCACCGCATTTTTTCGGTGGGCTACCGGAGGCGTTGGACATCCGGTGAACATCCGCAACAAGACACCACTGCATCGCTTACCGGTTTTTCGGTTATTGCGAGCCCAGGCGCTCGTAGCAGTGCTGATGGCCGCAACATGCGCGGGTGTGTTTGGTGGGGTGGCGGGGTATTCCGCGCTGTTAGGCGGTCTGATCGCCTTGGTAGCCAACCTGTATTTCGCGTATAAGGCCTTTCGTTTTTTTGGCGCGCGTTCGGCCCAGGCTATCGTCCAGTCATTCTGGGCGGGAGAAATGGGCAAACTGATTCTGACGGCAGCGCTGTTTGCGCTGGTGTTCGTAGCAGTTCACCCGCTGCAGCCGCTTGCCTTGTTTGCCGGCTACGTGCTGGTACTGGGCACCGGAGCGAGTGCGCTGCTGCTGATGAAAAGCAATCCGAAGCATTGAGCATTTGAGGCGTTTATGGCAAATACCCCGGCTGAGTATATCCAGCACCACCTGCAGAATCTGACCCTGGGTAAGTTGCCTGAGGGCTATGTTCGCGCAGACGGTTCTGTTGTTGATCAAGCGACCTGGACCATTGCCCAGACTGGCCTGGAAGCTCGCGACATGGGCTTCATGGCCGTGCACCTGGATACCCTGGGTTGGTCGTTGTTGATGGGCTTCATCTTCATTTTCCTGTTCCGCATGGTGGCCAAGAGCGCGACCAGTGGCGTGCCGGGCAAGCTGCAGAACCTGGTGGAAATGACCGTGGAGTTCGTCGAAGGCATCGTCCGCGACACGTTCCATGGCCGCAATGCGCTGATCGCCCCGCTGGCCTTGACGATTTTTGTCTGGGTGCTGCTGATGAACAGCCTGAAGTGGATTCCGGTCGATTACATCCCGGGTCTCGCGACGCTGATTGGCCTGCCGGCGTTCAAAATCGTGCCGACCACCGACCCGAACGGCACCTTCGGTCTGTCCCTGGGCGTGTTCCTGCTGATCATCTTTTACAGCATCAAGGTCAAGGGTGTCGGCGGTTTTACGAAGGAACTGACGCTCAGCCCGTTCAACCACTGGTCGCTGATCCCGTTCAACCTGTTTCTCGAAGTCCTCGGTCTGCTGACCAAGCCGCTCAGCCTGGCGCTGCGTCTGTTTGGCAACATGTACGCCGGCGAGGTGGTGTTCATCCTCATCGCGCTGCTGCCGTTCTACGTGCAGTGGACCCTGAACGTGCCTTGGGCGATCTTCCACATTCTGATCATCCCGTTGCAGGCCTTCATCTTCATGGTTCTGACGATTGTTTACCTCAGCTCGGCCCACGAAGAACACAACTAACAGTGTTTTAACGCTTTATCGCAAACCTTAACCCCCCTTAGCTTCAGGAGCTTTACATGGAACTCGTCTACATTGCCGCCGCTATCATGATCGGTCTGGGTGCTCTGGGCACCGGCATCGGCTTCGCCATTCTCGGCGGCAAGCTGCTGGAATCCACCGCTCGTCAACCGGAGCTGGCTCCCCAGCTGCAAACCAAGACCTTCCTGATGGCCGGCCTGCTCGACGCCGTGCCGATGATCGGTGTTGGTATCGCGATGTACCTCATCTTCGTTGTCGCCGGCTAAGCATTCACCGGCTTGAGATGGGGTTCGCCGGGCGAACCCCGTTGCCGTGGAAGTGACTCCCGCGTTGAACGAGATAGCACGAGGTAAACCGCTGTGAACATTAACTTGACGCTGTTCGGTCAAACGCTCGCCTTCGCTCTCTTCGTCTGGTTCTGCATGAAGTTCGTCTGGCCGCCGGTAACGGCCGCCATGAGTGCACGTCAGAAGAAGATCGCTGAAGGTCTGGATGCAGCCGGCCGTGCGCAGCAAGATCTGAAATTGGCTCAAGACAAGGTGTCCAACACCCTGCGTGAGACCAAGGAGCAAGCCGCCCAGATTCTCGAGCAGGCGAACAAGCACGCCAACTCGATCATCGAGGAAGCCAAGCAGCAAGCACGCGCCGAAGGCGAACGACTGGTTGCCGGCGCGCGCGCCGAAATCGAGCAGGAAGTGAATCGTGCCAAGGATCAACTGCGCAATCAGGTAGCGGCTCTTGCCGTCGCCGGTGCGGAGAAAATCCTGGAGTCCCAGGTGGACGCCAAGGCACACAACGATCTGGTCGAAAAACTGGCCTCCCAACTCTAAGCGAGGCGAGCGATGATCAATACCCAGACGCTTGCTCGGCCTTACGCCAAAGCTGCTTTCGAGTTCGCCAGTGCCGCCAAGCAGACTGATGCCTGGTCGGCGATGCTGAACCTGGCTGCCGTCGCCGTTGAAGTTCCTGAAGTCGCTGCGTTGCTGAACGACCCGCGCCTGACCAGCGAAAGCAAGGTTCAGGCCGTCGTGCGTCTGTTCGGCAACGACATTGACGACGCCTTTCGCAACTACGTGCTGACCTTGGGCGAAAACGATCGCCTGGCGGTTCTGCCGACCGTGCGCGAGCTGTACGAGGAACTCAAGGCGCAAGCCGAGAAAACGCTTGATGCGCAGGTCGAAACTGCCTTCGAGCTCAGCACCGAACAACTCCAAACTTTGGCTGCCGCCCTATCGAAGCGGCTAGATCGCACCGTCAACCTCCAGCAGGCCGTGAATCCTGCTCTGATCGGCGGCGTAGTGATTCGCGCCGGTGATGTGGTTGTCGACGGTTCGGTCCGCGGCAAACTGAGCCAGTTGGCCGAATCGTTGAAATCCTGATTTGAGGGTCATGGCATGCAGCAACTGAATCCTTCCGAGATTAGTGAAATCATCAAGCAGCGCATCGAGAAATCCGATGTGACTGCCCAAGCCCGTAATGAGGGCACCGTCGTCAGCGTATCTGACGGTATCGTGCGTATCTTCGGCCTGGCCGATGTGATGTACGGCGAAATGATCGAATTCCCTGGCGGCATCTACGGGATGGCACTGAACCTGGAGCAAGACTCCGTAGGTGCAGTGATCCTGGGTGGCTACCTGGGGCTGTCCGAAGGCATGAGCGCCAAGTGCACCGGCCGCATCCTGGAAGTCCCGGTTGGTCCGGAACTGCTGGGCCGCGTGGTCGACGCCCTGGGCAACCCGATCGATGGCAAAGGCCCGGTCAATGCCAAGCTGACCGACGCTGTGGAAAAAGTGGCACCGGGCGTGATCTGGCGTAAGTCGGTCGACCAGCCGGTACAAACGGGCTACAAGTCCGTTGACGCCATGATTCCGGTTGGCCGTGGCCAGCGCGAGCTGATCATCGGTGACCGTCAGATCGGTAAGACCGCTCTGGCCATCGACGCCATCATCAACCAGAAAGACAGCGGCATTAAGTGCGTCTATGTGGCCATCGGCCAGAAGCAGTCCACTATTGCCAACGTCGTGCGCAAGCTGGAAGAGCACGGTGCACTGGCCAACACCATCATCGTTGCCGCCTCCGCCTCCGAGTCCGCTGCACTGCAGTACCTGGCTCCCTACGCTGGCTGCACCATGGGCGAATACTTCCGTGACCGCGGTGAAGACGCGCTGATCGTGTATGACGATCTGTCCAAGCAGGCAGTGGCGTATCGCCAGATTTCCCTGCTGCTGCGTCGTCCGCCGGGACGTGAAGCCTACCCGGGCGACGTGTTCTATCTCCACAGCCGCCTGCTGGAGCGCGCTTCCCGCGTGTCCGAGGAATACGTAGAGCAGTTCACCAAGGGTGAAGTGAAGGGCAAGACCGGTTCTCTGACCGCCCTGCCGATCATCGAAACCCAGGCCGGTGACGTTTCCGCGTTCGTTCCGACCAACGTGATTTCCATCACCGACGGTCAGATCTTCCTGGAATCGGCCATGTTCAACGCTGGCCTGCGTCCGGCGGTCAACGCCGGTATCTCCGTATCCCGTGTAGGTGGTGCCGCGCAGACCAAGATCATCAAGAAGCTGTCCGGTGGTATCCGTACCGCCCTGGCTCAGTACCGTGAACTGGCGGCTTTCGCCCAGTTCGCCTCTGACCTGGACGAAGCCACTCGCAAGCAGCTCGAGCATGGTCAGCGCGTTACCGAGCTGATGAAGCAGAAGCAGTACGCGCCGATGTCCATCGCTGACATGGCAATCTCGCTGTACGCAGCTGAGCGTGGCTTCCTGACCGACGTTGAAGTGGCCAAAGTGGGTGCCTTCGAGCAAGCGCTGATTGCTTATTTCCACCGTGAAAAAGCCGATCTGGTAACCAAGATCAACGTCAAGGGCGACTTCAACGACGAAATCGACGCAGGCCTGAAGGCCGGCATCGAGTCGTTCAAAGCGACCCAGTCCTGGTAAGCCGCAGCGGGAGCCGCAAGGCTCCCGCCTGCTAACCCGATAGGTGTCAAATGGCAGGCGCAAAAGAGATTCGCAGCAAGATTGCGAGCATCAAAAGCACGCAGAAGATCACCAGCGCCATGGAAAAGGTGGCGGTCAGCAAGATGCGCAGGGCACAAATGCGCATGGCTGCAGGCCGTCCCTATGCGGAGCGGATCCGGCAGGTGATTGGCCATCTGGCCGTCGCCAACCCGGAATACCGTCACCCGTTCATGGTGGAGCGTCCGGTCAAGCGTGTCGGCTATATCGTCGTATCCTCCGACCGTGGTCTGTGCGGTGGCCTGAACACCAACCTGTTCAAGGCCCTGATCAAGAGCATGAAGGAGTGGCACGACCAGCAGGTCGAGGCCGACCTGTGCGTGATCGGCAACAAGGGTGCAAGCTTTTTCCGCAGCTACGGCGGCAACGTCGTCGCGGCAATCGGCAACATCGGCGAAACACCGTCGATCAATGATCTGATCGGCAGCGTCAAGGTCATGCTTGATGCCTTCCACGCCGGTCGCATCGATCGCCTGTACCTGGTGTCGAACAAGTTCATCAATACCATGACCCAGAAGCCGACGCTCGACCAGCTGCTGCCCCTGGCAGCCGATGCGAACGCTGAGCCGGTGAAGAAAGGTCAGTGGGACTATCTCTACGAGCCCGACGCCCAGGTTCTCCTGGATGCGCTGCTGGTTCGTTTCATCGAGTCCCAGGTATATCAGGCCGTGGTCGAGAACGGTGCAGCCGAACAGGCCGCGCGGATGATCGCCATGAAGAGTGCAACTGATAACGCCGGTGAGCTGATCAGCGATCTGCAACTTGTGTACAACAAGGCTCGTCAGGCGGCGATCACGCAGGAAATTTCGGAAATCGTCGGCGGCGCTGCCGCGGTTTAAGAACGGTTCAAATATTCTGAGGAACCAAACATGAGTAGCGGACGTATCGTTCAAATCATCGGCGCCGTTATCGACGTGGAATTTCCGCGCGATCAGGTACCGAACGTTTATGACGCGCTGAAAGTACAAGGCGCGGAAACCACCCTGGAAGTCCAGCAGCAGCTGGGCGACGGCATTGTCCGTACCATCGCCATGGGTTCCACCGAAGGCCTCAAGCGTGGCCTGGACGTGAACAACACTGGCGCCGCCATTGCTGTTCCGGTTGGTGCCGGCACGCTGGGCCGCATCATGAACGTCCTGGGTGAGCCCATCGACGAAGCCGGTCCGGTTGCCTGCGACGAGCAGTGGGGTATCCACCGCGCGGCGCCGACCTATGCCGAACAGGCTGGCGGCACTGACCTGCTGGAAACCGGTATCAAGGTCATCGACCTGGTCTGCCCCTTCGCCAAAGGCGGCAAGGTAGGCCTGTTCGGCGGCGCCGGTGTCGGCAAGACCGTGAACATGATGGAGCTGATCAACAACATCGCCAAGGCGCACAGCGGTCTGTCCGTGTTTGCCGGTGTGGGCGAGCGTACTCGTGAAGGTAACGACTTCTATCACGAGATGAAGGACTCCAACGTTCTCGACAAAGTGGCCATGGTGTACGGCCAGATGAACGAGCCGCCAGGAAACCGTCTGCGCGTGGCACTGACCGGCCTGACCATGGCTGAGAAGTTCCGTGAAGAAGGCAAGGACGTTCTGCTGTTCATCGACAACATCTACCGCTACACCCTCGCCGGTACCGAAGTGTCCGCGCTGCTGGGTCGTATGCCGTCCGCGGTGGGCTACCAGCCGACCCTGGCCGAAGAGATGGGTGTTCTGCAAGAGCGCATCACCTCCACCAAGACCGGTTCGATCACCTCGATCCAGGCCGTCTACGTTCCTGCGGACGACCTGACCGACCCGAGCCCGGCGACCACCTTCGCCCACTTGGACGCCACTGTCGTTCTGTCCCGTGACATCGCTTCCCTGGGTATCTACCCGGCCGTTGACCCGCTGGACTCCACCAGCCGTTCGCTGGACCCGCTGATCGTCGGTCAGGAGCACTACGACGTCACCCGCGGTGTGCAGTACGTTCTGCAGCGCTACAAGGAGCTGAAGGACATTATTGCCATCCTGGGTATGGACGAGCTGTCCGAGCAGGACAAGCAACTGGTGGCCCGCGCGCGTAAGATCCAGCGCTTCCTGTCCCAGCCGTTCCACGTGGCCGAAGTGTTCACTGGCGCCCCGGGCAAGTACGTGCCGCTCAAGGAAACCATCCGTGGCTTCCAGGGCATCCTCAATGGCGATTACGACGACCTGCCGGAACAAGCGTTCTACATGGTCGGCACCATCGACGAAGCCATCGAGAAAGCCAAGAAACTGTAATGGGTCGCGCCTGGCAACAGGCGCATATCCAGGGCGGGGTTTACCCCGCCTGACCTGACTACTGAGGCATTTGTATGGCTATGACAGTCCATTGCGACATCGTCAGTGCGGAAGAAGAGCTCTTCTCCGGGTTGGTGGAAATGGTCATCGCCCATGGTCATCTTGGTGACCTGGGTATCCTGCCGAATCACGCGCCGCTGCTCAGTGACCTCAAGCCGGGTCCGGTGCGGGTGATCAAGCAGGGTGGCGACGAGGAAATCTTCTACATTTCCGGCGGCTTCATCGAAGTGCAGCCGAACATGGTGAAGATCCTCGCTGACACGGCTACCCGCGCCAAGGATCTGGACGAAGCCGCTGCTCAGGCCGCCGTCAAGGCAGCCGAGAAGGCCCTGAACGAGAAGGGAGCGGAGTTCGACTACGGTTCCGCCGCCGCTCGTCTGGCCGAAGCCGCAGCCCAGCTGCGCACCGTGCAGGCACTGCGCAAGAAGTACGGCCGGGGCTGATCCGACCGCTTCATGGCGAATGAGTAAAAGGGTAGCTTGGGCTACCCTTTTTCTTTTTCAGAATCAGCAAAGGCTTCGCCGGCGGGATGCCAGCAGGCGAGGCAACGCCGGGATTGCCGGCTTACGACTTTCAGGATCTCTCCATGTCCCTCGATATCGTCATTCTCGCCGCCGGCCAGGGCACCCGCATGCGTTCCGCCTTGCCCAAGGTGCTGCACCCACTGGCCGGCAACTCCATGCTCGGCCATGTCATCGACACCGCCCGCAGCCTCAATCCACAGGGCATTCATGTGGTGATCGGCCATGGCGCCGAGTTGGTGCGTGAGCGTTTGGCCGCAGACGACCTGAATTTCGTGGTGCAGGAACAGCAACTGGGCACTGGCCATGCGGTGGCCCAGGCCCTTCCTGTGCTCAAGGCCGAACGGGTGCTGATCCTGTACGGCGACGTGCCGTTGATCGAGGCCGACACCCTGCAGCGTCTGCTGGCCCTGGTCTCCAACTGCCAGCTGGGGCTGCTCACCGTGAACCTGGCCGATCCTACCGGTTATGGACGCATCATCCGTGACTCCAGCGGCGCGGTAAGCGCCATCGTCGAGCACAAGGACGCCAACGAGGCGCAGCGGGCGATCCGCGAGGGCAATACTGGCATTCTCGCCGTGCCGGGTCAGTGCTTGGGCGACTGGCTGGGCCGCCTGTCCAACAGCAATGCCCAGGGCGAGTACTACCTCACCGACGTGATCGCCATGGCGGTGGCCGATGGCCTGACCGTGGCCACCGAACAGGCGCAAGACGAGATGGAAGTGCTCGGCGCCAACGACCGCATCCAGCTCGCCCAGTTGGAACGCCACTATCAGTACCGCGCGGCGCGCAAGCTGATGGCCCAGGGCGTTACCCTGCGAGATCCGGCGCGCTTCGACCTGCGCGGCGAGGTTACGGTTGGCCGCGATGTGCTGATCGACGTCAACGTGTTGCTCGAAGGCCGCGTGACGATCGAGGACAACGTCGAGATCGGCCCGAATTGCGTGATCAAAAACAGCATCCTGCGCGCCGGTGCGATCATCAAGGCCAACTCGCACCTGGAAGGCGCCGAGGTGGGCGAAGGCGCTGACTGTGGTCCGTTTGCCCGCCTGCGCCCCGGCGCGGTGTTGGGCAAGAAAGCCCACGTCGGCAATTTCGTCGAACTGAAAAACGCCGTGCTGGGCGAGGGTGCCAAGGCCGGACATCTGAGCTACCTGGGCGATGCCCAGATCGGCGCGCGCACCAACATCGGTGCCGGCACCATCACGTGCAACTATGACGGCGCCAACAAGTTCAAGACCATCATGGGCGAGGACGTGTTTATCGGTTCCAACAGCTCGCTGGTCGCACCGCTGAACCTGGGGGATCGTTCCACCACCGGTGCCGGCTCGACCATTACCCAGGATGTGCCCGCGGATGCCTTGGCAGTTGGGCGCGGCAAGCAGCGCAACATCGACGGCTGGAAGCGCCCGGAAAAGATCAAAAATAACCAGTAAATGGCTGGCAGCGGCGCAACCCCCGTTCTTGAGCGGAGCGGGGTGGTGCCCAGCTTGCCAAGGCACACTGACCGCTGGATTTTTTTGAGTATTTTTTATCCAGATCTGCTTGACGCAAACGCTTCATTAGGTTTTGATTCGCGCCTTTAACTTTCGAATCGAAACCTGATGCTTGGCAAACGCAACACTCCACAACGTCGACATGCGATCCTCGCCCTGCTGGCCGAAGCGGGTGAGGTGAGTGTCGATGCCCTGGCCAAGCGTTTCGCCACCTCGGAAGTCACCATCCGTAAGGATCTTGCAGCCCTGGAAAAAAACGGTTTGCTGCTGCGCCGCTATGGCGGCGCGGTCTCCATGCCCCAGGAACTGATTGCCGACGATGCGCCGCAGCCGATCTCACCGTGGAAGCAGGCCATTGCCCGCGCCGCGGTAGGCTGCATTCGCGAACATGCGCGCATCATCATCGACAGCGGCAGCACCACGGCAGCGATGATTCCCCAGCTTGGCCGCAAGCCAGGCCTGGTGGTGATGACCAACTCGCTGCACGTCGCCAACGCACTGTGCGAGCTGGAGCAGGAGCCGGTGCTGCTGATGACGGGGGGCACCTGGGACCCGCACTCCGAGTCCTTCCAGGGCCAAGTGGCCGAGCAGGTGTTACGCAGCTACGATTTCGACCAGTTGTTCATCGGCGCCGCCGGCATCGACCTGGAGCGTGGCACCACCACCTTCAATGAGCTGCTGGGCCTGTCGCGGGTGATGGCCGAGGTGGCCCGTGAAGTCATCGTGTTGGTGGAAAGTGACAAGTTCGGCCGGCGTATTCCCAACCTGGAACTGCCTTGGTCCCACATCCATACCCTGATTACCGACGCGCGCCTCAATGACGAGGCACGCGCCAGCATCCAGGCCCGCGGCGTGAAGCTCATCTGTGCCGCCGCGGCCGACAACCCCTAGGAGAAACGCCCATGTGTGGCATTGTTGGCGCCGTCGCCGAACGTAACATCACCGCCATCCTGATTGAAGGACTCAAGCGCCTGGAATACCGGGGCTATGACAGCGCCGGTATCGCCGTGATCGACAACGACGGGCAACTGTCACGCCTACGCCGCTCCGGCAAGGTCGCCGAACTGGATCAGGCGCAGACGCTTGAACCGCTGAGCGGTCGTCTGGGCATCGCCCATACCCGTTGGGCCACCCACGGCGCGCCTTGCGAGCGCAATGCCCACCCGCATTTCTCCAGCCATGAACTGGCGGTGGTGCACAACGGCATCATCGAGAACCACCAGGCCTTGCGTGAACAACTCAAAGACCTCGGCTACCTGTTCACCTCGGACACCGACACCGAAGTCATCGTCCACCTGCTTCACCACAAACTGCACGAGCTGGGCGACCTGGCCACCGCGCTCAAGGCGGCGGTTCAGGAGCTGCACGGTGCCTATGGCCTGGCGGTGATCAGCGCCAGCCAGCCGGACCGCTTGCTCGCTGCGCGTAGCGGCAGCCCGCTGGTCATCGGCCTGGGCCTGGGCGAGAACTTCCTCGCCTCCGACCCGCTGGCTCTGCGTCAGGTCACCGATCGTTTTGTCTACCTGGAAGAAGGCGACATCGCCGAAATCCGCCGCGAGAGCGTACGCATCTGGGACCTTAACGGCCAGGACGTACAGCGTGAAACCGTGCAACATCAGGACGGCGCGGAAGCCGCTGACAAGGGCGAATACCGCCACTTCATGCTCAAGGAAATCCACGAGCAGCCCAAGGTGGTGCAGCGCACCCTGGAAGGTCGCCTGGGCGATGCTCAGGTGCTGGTGGAAGCCTTTGGCCCGCAGGCCGCCGAGCTGTTCGCCAAGGTGCGCAACGTGCAAATCATCGCCTGCGGTACCAGTTACCACGCCGGCATGGTCGCCCGTTACTGGCTCGAAGGCCTGACCGGCATTCCCTGCCAGGTGGAAGTGGCCAGCGAGTTCCGTTATCGCAAGGTGGCGGTGCAACCGGACAGCCTGTTCGTGACCATCTCCCAGTCCGGCGAAACCGCCGACACCCTGGCCGCGCTGCGCAACGCCAAGGGCGCCGGTTACCTGGCCAGCCTGGCGATCTGCAACGTCGCCACCAGCTCGCTGGTGCGCGAGTCCGACCTGACTCTGCTGACCAACGCCGGGCCGGAAATCGGCGTGGCCTCGACCAAGGCCTTTACCACCCAGCTGGTGGGTCTGCTGCTGCTGACCTTGGCCCTGGGCCAGGTACACAAGCGTCTGGCACCGGGTCTGGAAGCCGAACTGGTCGAAGAGCTGCGCCGCCTGCCCAGCCGCTTGGGCGAGGTGCTGAGCATGGAAAAGGCTGTGGAGAAAGTCGCCGAGCTGTTCGCCGAAAAACACCACACCCTGTTCCTTGGTCGAGGCGTCCAGTATCCGGTGGCCATGGAAGGGGCGCTCAAACTCAAGGAAATCTCCTATATCCATGCCGAAGCCTACCCGGCCGGCGAGCTCAAGCACGGCCCGCTGGCCCTGGTGGACAGCGACATGCCGGTGGTCACCGTGGCGCCCAACGACGAGCTGCTGGAGAAGCTGAAGTCCAACCTGCAGGAAGTCCGCGCCCGGGGTGGCCAGTTGATCGTCTTCGCCGCCGAACAAGCCGGCCTGGAAGATGGCGAAGGTACCCATGTAGTGAGCATGCCGCACTGCCATGAAGTGCTGGCGCCGATCTACTACACCCTGCCACTGCAGCTGCTGTCCTATTACGTTGCCGTATTGCGCGGAACCGACGTCGACCAGCCGCGCAACTTGGCCAAGTCGGTAACGGTGGAATAACGACCCCGCCCCAGCCAGAAGAAGAAGAAAAAATAAAAACGCCGCTTTCCGATTCCGGAACGCGGCGTTTTTTATGGGTGTCGCTCGGCCTGATAGCGGACCTTCCTTACGACTCTTCCTTTGATTGACTGCCATCAAGGCACGCCCCACCGAACTGCCTAGAGTGCGGAGGGTAATTTGCCATGAGGTGTCGACATGCAACTGGTTTGTCCGGCGGGCAGTCTGCCTGCTCTCAAGGCCGCCGTGCGGCAAGGCGCCGACGCGGTTTACGTCGGTTTTCGCGATGACACCAACGCCCGCCATTTTTCCGGCCTGAACATGGACGCCAAGCAACTGGACAACGGGCTGCAGCTGATTCGCAAGGAAGGCCGCAAACTCTATGTGGCGGTGAACACCTATGCCCAGCCAGATGGGTGGCAGCGTTGGCAGAGCGCCGTGGATCGCGCCGCTGACCTGGGTGTGGATGCGCTGATCTGCGCCGACCCCGGCGTGCTGGCATATGCCAGCAAATACCACCCCAGCCTCAACCTGCACCTGTCGGTGCAAGGCTCGGCGACCAACCCGGCGGCGCTAGATCTGTATCAACAGCGTTACAACATTCGTCGCGCCGTGCTGCCGCGCGTGCTGTCGCTGGCTCAGGTACGCGCCCTGGCCGGCAAAACCACAGTGCCGCTGGAAGTGTTCGCCTTCGGCAGCCTGTGCATTATGGCCGAAGGCCGTTGCCACCTGTCTTCGTACATCACTGGCGAGTCGCCCAACCTGTGCGGCGTCTGCTCGCCGGCCAAGGCGGTGCGCTGGGAGCAGAAACCCGAAGGCCTGACCTCGCGCCTCAACGATGTGCTGATCGACCAGTATCAGGACGGCGAGGCCGCCGGTTACCCGACCCTGTGCAAGGGGCGTTTCATGGTCAATGGCCAGCGCTTCCATGCCCTGGAAGAACCCACCAGCCTTAACACCCTGGATCTGATCCCGCAACTGGTCGAGACCGGCATTGCCGCGGTGAAGATCGAAGGTCGCCAGCGCAGCCCGGCGTATGTCGAGCAGGTTACCCACGTGTGGCGCGAAGCGCTCGACGCCTATCAGCGTGCGCCCAAGAATTTCAGCGTGCATTCGAGTTGGCGCGCCGCGCTGGGCGGGCTGTCCGAAGGCAGCCAGACCACCCTGGGTGCCTACCACCGTGCCTGGCAGTGAGGAGACCATGACCATGAAACTCAGCCTTGGCCCGGTCCTGTTCTACTGGACCCGCGAGAAACTGCTGAACTTTTACGCCGAGATGGCCGAACAGCCGCTGGACATCATTTACCTGGGCGAAACCGTATGCTCCAAGCGCCGCGCCTTGTCGCTCGATGACTGGCTGGGACTGGCCCGTGATCTGCGCGGGATGACCGATGCCGAGCTGGTGATTTCCGGCCTGACCCTGGTCGAGGCCGCTTCAGAGCTTTCCAGCTTGCGCCGACTGTGTGACAACGGCGAGCTGCTGGTGGAAGCCAACGACATGGGCGCGGTGCAGTTCATGCGCGAACGCAGCCGACCCTTCGTGGCCGGCCCCGCACTCAATATCTACAACGGTCACGCCCTGGCTGAGCTGATCGACTGCGGCCTGCAGCGCTGGGTACCCCCAGTGGAGTGCGCCGGCGCGCTGATCAAGGACAACCTGGAGCAGCTCGATGCTCTGGGCATCCAGCGCCCCGAAGTGGAACTATTCGCCTATGGCCATCTGCCGCTGGCCTACTCGGCGCGCTGTTTTACCGCCCGGGCCGAGAACCGCCCCAAGGATGACTGCCAGTTCGTCTGCCTGAACTACCCGGAAGGCATTCCGCTGCTCAGCCAGGAAAACGAAGCGGTTTTCACCCTCAACGGCATCCAGACGATGTCAGCCAAGGTCAGCAACCTGCTCGCCGATTATCCACAGCTGATTGCCGCTGGCGGCGACATCCTGCGCCTCAGCCCGCGCGCCGAGGGCATGGACGAAGTGATCCGCACATTCGACGACGTCCGCCGGGGTGCACTGCCACCGTTGTTGGTGGACGGCTGTAACGGGTACTGGCACGGCCAGCCAGGCATGCTGCGCGCCGAGGAGGCGGGTTTATGCTGAACACCCAACGTATTGCTCAACTGACCTTGCGGGTGGGTGAGCCGCTGTTGCCGTTGAGTCGGCACGTCCCGTTCGGCATCCAGAAAAGGGTGCTGGAAAAGGCGGTGGAGCGGCTGTTTGCCGAGCCGCTGGCCGACGGAGCTTTCGACCTGCTCGATGGGCGCTGGCTGCGGCTGGAGGTCAGCGACCTGGGCCTGGCCTGGTGCCTGACGCGCACCCCGGGCGGCCTCAAGCTGCTGCGTGACGCCAAGGCCGATGTGACCATTCGGGGTAACTGGAAGGAGTTCCTGCTGCTGGCAAGCCGCCAGGAGGACCCGGATACGCTGTTCTTCCGCCGGCGTCTGGTGATCGAGGGCGACACCGACCTGGGCCTGGGCATCAAGAACCTGATCGACAGCCTCGACCCCGATGAGCTACCGCCGCGCCTGTGGCAGTTGATTCGCGCCCTCGGCGCAGCGGCTAAGGCTGATGCACCGCCGGTTGCCGCCCAAACCTGACCTCCGGTCATCACTCGCACCACGCGGGCCGTGCCGGCATGTTCGACACGGCCCGCAGCGTTTTTCTCCAATGAACAAACGCGCCTACAGCGATGTTGCGGGCAGTCCGTTCTTAGGCCGCATCCGCTATCGAGTGCACCTGGGGCTTCACGCCCTGTCGCCGTTTTGCCACGCGGTAATGGCTCCTCACTTACAAATACGGCCTATTGATTATTGACCATGGTCAATGGAGAGGATGCACCTTGTCCGTATTGTTCACAGCATCTTGTGTTTTTTGATATAAAAAACACCATATATTGTGATTGGAGTCACGCATGCCCGGCCTGTCATCCGCCCTGTATCCCACCCACTTGCGCAAACGCGATGGCAGCCTGGTGCCGTTCGACCCGAACAAGATTTATGCGGCGATTGCCGCCGCCGGGCAGGCCTGCGGCGAGTTCTCCGACGCCGAGGCCAGCGCCCTGACCGAGGCGGTGCTGCCGCGTTTGCAGCAGGTGCCCGACCTGGAGGTGGAGCAGATCCAGGACTGTGTCGAGCGGGTGCTGATGGAGAGCGGCTACTACGCCACTGCGCGCATCTATATAGTTTATCGCGAACGTCACGGTCGGCGTCGTCGCGATCAGAAGGCCATGGTCGATGTCGCCGCCTCGATGAACGAATACCTATCTCGCGAGGATTGGCGCGTGCGGGCCAACGCCAACCAGGGCTATTCTCTCGGCGGGTTGATCCTTAACGTGTCCGGCAAGGTCACCGCCAACTACTGGCTGGACGAGGTATACAGCCCGGAAGTCGGTGCGGCGCATCGCGAGGGTGACCTGCATATCCATGACCTCGATATGCTGGCCGGCTATTGCGCCGGCTGGTCGCTGCGCAGCTTGCTCAATGAAGGCTTCAACGGCATCCCCGGGCGCATCGAGGCCGGCCCGCCGAAACACCTGTCCAGCGCGCTCGGGCAGATGGTCAACTTTCTCGGCACCCTGCAGAACGAGTGGGCCGGCGCTCAGGCCTTTAGTTCCTTCGATACTTACCTGGCGCCCTACGTGCGCAAGGACCAGCTGAGTTATCCACAGGTGCGACAGGCCATTCAGGAGTTTATCTACAACCTCAACGTGCCGTCGCGCTGGGGCACCCAGACGCCGTTCACCAACCTGACCTTCGACTGGGTCTGCCCGGAAGATCTGCGCGAGCAGATTCCCTACATCGGCGGCGAGGAAATGCCCTTCGCCTATGGCGAGCTGCAGGCCGAGATGGAGCTGATCAACCGCGCCTACATCGAGGTGATGATGGCCGGCGATGGCTTGGGCCGGGTGTTCACCTTTCCGATCCCGACCTACAACATCACCCACGACTTTTCGTGGGACAGCGACAACGCCGAGCGGCTGTTCGAGATGACCGCACGCTATGGCCTGCCTTATTTCCAGAACTTCCTCAACTCGGACATGCAGCCTAACCAGGTGCGCTCCATGTGCTGTCGCCTGCAACTGGATGTACGCGAACTGCTCAAGCGTGGTGGCGGACTGTTCGGCTCGGCCGAGCAGACCGGCTCGCTGGGCGTGGTGACGATTAACTGCGCGCGCCTTGGTTATCGCCATGAAGGCGACAAGACCGGCCTTTACCGGCGCCTGGACGCCTTGCTGGAGCTGGCGCGGCAGAGCCTGGAAGTGAAGCGCAAGGTGATCCAGCAGCACATGGATAACGGCCTGTACCCCTACACCAAGCGTTACTTGGGCACCTTGCGCAACCATTTCTCCACCATTGGCGTGAACGGCCTGCACGAAATGCTGCGCAACTTCACCCACGACCGCGAGGGCATGCATACCACGGCTGGACGGGCCTTTGCCCTGGAGTTGCTCGACCATGTGCGCGCCGCGCTGGTGCGCTTTCAGGAAGACACCGGCCATCTCTTTAACCTCGAAGCCACACCAGCGGAAGGCACCACCTACCGCTTTGCCAAGGAAGACCGTAAACGTTTCCCTGCCATTCTGCAGGCCGGCTCAGCGGAGGCGCCGTACTACACCAATTCTTCGCAACTGCCAGTGGGCTTTACCGACGACCCCTTCGAGGCGCTGATGCTGCAGGACGAGCTGCAGACCAAGTACACCGGTGGCACCGTGCTGCACCTGTACATGGCTGAGCGGATCTCCTCGGCGCAAGCCTGCAAGAATCTGGTGCGCAACGCCCTGAGCCGCTTCCGCCTGCCATACCTGACGGTCACGCCGACCTTCTCGATCTGCCCGGTGCACGGCTACTTGGCTGGCGAACACGAGTTCTGCCCGGCGTGCGACGAGGAGCTGCTGCGAAAACAACAGGCCTGCTGCGCCTGATTACCTGACCCTCTACAAAAGGAGCTTCAACCGATGAACACCATTCAACTGCCGCAAGAGCAACGTCAACGCTGTGAAGTCTGGACCCGGGTGATGGGTTATCACCGCCCGGTAACCGCCTTCAATCCCGGCAAGCAGTCCGAACACCGCGAGCGCCAGCACTTCACCGAAGCAGCGGCCGGGCGGCATGAGTAATGCACTCAGGGTCGGGGGGCTGGTTCCCCTGACCACCCTGGATTTCCCCGACCAACTGGCCTGCGTGCTGTTCTGCCAGGGCTGTGGCTGGCGCTGCCGCTATTGCCATAACCCGCAGCTGATTCCGGCGCGCGGCGAGCAGGAAAAATCCTGGGACGACATCCTGGCGTTCCTCCGCCAGCGTGTCGGCTTGCTGGACGCAGTGGTATTCAGCGGCGGCGAGCCGACCTTGCAGGCGGCCTTGCCGGAGGCCATCACCGAAGTGCGCGCTCTGGGCTTCAAGGTTGGTTTGCACAGCGCCGGGATCAAGCCGAAGCGCTTCGCAAGGGTGCTGTCGCTGGTCGATTGGGTGGGCTTTGACATCAAAGCCGTGCCTGAGCACAGCACGGCGATCACTGGTGTGGAGGGCAGCGGCGCCGCCAACTGGCGCAGCCTGGGGTTGCTGCTGCGCAGCAGTGTGGCCCATGAGGTGCGCACCACGGTGCACTGGCAACTGTTCGATGCCGAGCGGCTATTGGACTTGGCACAGCGCCTGCGCGCCCAAGGGGTCGAGCGATTTGTCGTGCAGTGCTCGCGCAGCATGCGCATGCTTGACGAGCATCTTGGGGATTCGTGCCCGCCCCATGACCACATGCGCCTCTGGCAGCGCCTGGAACAACTCTTCCCGCATTTCATCCTGCGCGGCTAGATAAGCCCGAAAGACCCAGATCAGTGGTCTACGCTTGCTCAGCACACACCCTTTATGAGGAGTTTGAGCATGCAGGCGCATCTTCCTCCCGTTTTGCACGAGCTCCGGCTGCCGTTGCGGCTGCGACTTTGGGATGGCCAAGAACTGGATTTGGGCCCCAATCCACGCGTCACCCTGGACGTGCATGATCCCACTTTGCTGACGCAGCTGGGCAGGCCAAGCCTGGATTCCCTGGGCAGCGCCTATGTCGAGGGGCGCTTCGACCTGCAGGGCCCGCTGTCGGAAGTGATCCGCATCGGCGATGCCTTGAGCCGCGCGCTGGGCGCTGAGAATGAAACGGCACCGGGCGAGCGTGAGGAGCACGACAAGGCCACCGACGCCGCGGCCATTGCCTACCACTACGACCTGTCCAATGACTTTTACGCGCTGTGGCTTGATCCGCAGATGGTCTATTCCTGCGCTTATTTCCCCACCGGCACGGAAACCCTCGAACAGGCGCAATTGGCCAAGCTGCGTCACCTGTGCCTGAAACTGCGGCTTAAACCCGGTGAGCGGCTGCTGGACGTCGGCTGTGGTTGGGGTGGGCTCGCGCGCTACGCGGCCCGCGAGTTTGGTGTCGAGGTGTACGGCATCACCCTCAGCAAGGAACAGCTTAGCCTGGCCCGTCAACGGGTCGAGGCCGAGGGACTGAGTGACCGCGTGCAATTGGAGCTGCTCGATTACCGCGACTTGCCCGCCGATGGCCGTTTCGACAAGGTGGTCAGCGTGGGCATGTTCGAGCATGTCGGCCATGCCAACCTGGGCTTGTATTTCCGCACGCTGTTCAATGCCGTGAAACCTGGTGGTTTGGTGCTCAACCATGGCATTACCGCGTGCACCACCGATGGCCGACCGGTGGGGCGCGGCGCTGGCGAATTCATAGGCCGCTACGTGTTCCCCCACGGTGAATTGCCGCACCTGGCCACGGCCATCGCACGGATGAGCGAAGAGGGCCTGGAAGTGGTGGATGTGGAAAGCCTGCGTCTGCATTACGCCCGCACGCTGCGCTTCTGGAGCGACAACCTCGAGGCTCATCTCGAGCAGGCTGCCACCCTGGTGCCGGAAAAAAGCCTGCGCATCTGGCGGCTGTACCTAGCGGGCTGCGCTTATGGTTTCGAGAATAACTGGATCAACCTGCACCAGATCCTGGCCGTGCGTCCGCGCGCAGACGGTTCCCATGATCTGCCCTGGAGTCGCGCTGACCTTTATGGCTAGGGTGTTGCGTTCGTAAGCCGAGTGGCGGTTTGTCGGTGGAGTGTAGATTCCACCATGGCCCCGCTCGGTTGAACGATGAGGCGCGATCCAGCCTACGTTTCGGCTGGTATCGCGCAACCCAACTGCCAAACAACGTGGGTGGTATCGCCGCGTTCCACGCCACATCAGGTGTCGATACCGACACACCCATGGCACTTGCTCCCTGGCCCCCAGGCTGGCATACATGCAGACCTTTTCTGGGTTGAGCCGTCCCGTGTCTGTATTTCGTCATCCCGTCTTCCTCCGCGTATTGCTGATTGTTCTCGGACTGCTGATCAGCGTCTGGCTGGCCGGGCGGCTGGGCGAACAGCGTGCCTGGCAAGAGCGCAGCATTGAGGGGCAGGGGCAACTGCAGCTGTATCAACAAACCCTGCATACCCTGGTCGAGCGGTTTCGTTCGGTGCCGGCCTTACTGGCCCTGGACAAGGATGTTCGTAGCCTGCTGCGCTCGCCCGAGGATCAGCACCTGCGGCAAAGCCTGAACGAACGCCTGGCGCGTCTGAACCAGGCGGCGGGTTCCAGCGTGCTGTACCTGATCGACCGGCATGGCGACACCCTGGCGGCCAGCAACTGGGATGAGGCAAGCAGCTTCGTTGGCCATAACTACGCGTTTCGCCCCTACTTTCAGGATGCGTTGCAGGACGTCTGGGGGCGTTATTTCGCTGTGGGCGTGACCACCGGCGTGCCCGGGTATTTCCTCTCCCATGCCATTGAACAGGATGGTGTGGTGACCGGTGTGCTGGTGGTCAAACTCGAGCTCGAGGACCTGCAGCGCGATTGGCTCGGCCAACCTGGCACCTTTCTGGTCACGGCCGATGATCAGGTCGTGATTCTCAGCAACCGACCGGCCTGGCGCTTTCGCCACCTCGAGCCTCTTGCGGCCGAACAGCGCGTGCAGCTGATCGATGCACGTAAATATGCAGAGCAGACCCTGCAAGCGATGATCAGCGAGCCGCTACGCCGCATCGACACCTTCAGCGAAGTGCGCCGGGTTGCGGGGCCGGAAGGGTTGCGCGACTACTTCTGGCAGCGGCTGGGGCCGAACCAGGAAGGCTGGACGTTGCATCTGCTCCAGGAGCCGAATGTGGTGATGGGCAAGGTGCAGGGCTATCGGTTGTCAGCGGCGGGCCTCTGGATGACCCTGGCGTTTCTGGTCCTGTTCCTGATTCAGCGGCGTAGGAATCAACATTTGCTGCAGAGCCGGCGCACCGAGCTTGAGCGCCTGGTTGTCGAGCGTACTGCTGAGCTGCGCAAGGCGCAGGACGAGCTGGTGCAAGCGGCAAAACTGGCTGCCCTGGGGCAGATGTCAGCGGCCTTGGCCCATGAGCTCAACCAGCCGTTGACCGCCATGCGCATGCAACTGGGGAGCCTGCGCCTGTTGCAACGCAGCGGGAGGGATGAACAGGTTCAGGAGGTGCTGACGCACTTCGACAGTCTGTTGCAGCGCATGGCCGGGTTGACCAGCCATCTGAAAGTATTCGCCCGGGAAAGCCCCGGCGGCTTGCGCGAGCGACTCAGCCTGGCCCATGTGCTCGACCAGGCGCTGCAGTTGCTGGCGCCTCGCCTGCGCACCGCACAAGTGCTTGTGGATAACCAGGTGGACGTCGAGGCCTGGGTACTGGGCGACGCCATTCGTCTCGAACAGGTATTGGTAAACCTGCTCGACAACGCGCTGGATGCCACCGCTCATCAACCGCACCCTGAGTTGCGTATCCGCAGTCGGCGCACGGGTGAAATCTGGCAGCTCAGCGTCAGCGACAATGGCGGTGGCATTGCCGCCGAGCATCTGCAGCGCCTGTTCGATCCGTTTTTCACCACCAAGCCGGTGGGCGAAGGGCTGGGCCTGGGCCTGGCAATTTCATACGGCATCGTGCGCGATCTGGGCGGCAGCCTGGGAGCGGCGACCAGCGATGACGGAGCGGTCTTCACGTTGACCTTACCGGCAGCCGATACTGAACATCATTCATCCCAGAGGGGGCACCGTGACGGATCAAGTCATCTTCATCGACGATGAGACGGCGATTCGCCAGGCGGTCCGGCAATGGCTGGAACTGTCCGGCCTGCTGGTGCATTGCTGTGCCAGTGTCAGCGAGGCCTTGCCGCTGATTGGTCGCAATTTTCCCGGCGTGCTGGTCAGCGATGTGCGCATGCCTGGCTGCGATGGCTTGCAACTGTTGGAGCGGTTGCTGCACATCGATCGCGATTTGCCGTTGATCCTGGTCACCGGGCACGGCGATGTGAACATGGCGGTGCAGGCCCTGCAGCAGGGGGCCTACGATTTCATCGAAAAACCTTTCAGCCCAGAGCGCTTGCTGGACAGCGTGCGGCGCGCCCTGGACAAGCGTCGCCTGGTAATGGAAAACCGCCGGTTGCGTGAACAGGTGGCCCGCAAGGGAATGATCGAAGGCCAGTTGCTTGGCGTGTCGCGAGGCATGGAACAGCTTCGCCAGCAGGTACTGGAGCTGGCGCCCACCCAGGTCAATGTGCTGATACGCGGCGAAACCGGTAGCGGCAAAGAGCTGGTGGCGCGCAGCCTGCACGATTTCAGCCCACGGGCTGCCAAACCCTTTGTCGCCCTGAACTGCGCGGCGATTCCGGAGAACATCTTTGAGAGCGAACTGTTCGGGCATGAAAGCGGTGCGTTTACCGGAGCGCAGGCCAAGCGTATCGGGCGCATCGAGCATGCCGACGGCAGCAGCCTGTTTCTCGACGAAATCGAGAGCATGCCGCTGGCGCAGCAGGTCAAGCTGCTGCGGGTGATTCAGGAGAAGAGCCTGGAGCGCCTGGGCTCCAACCGCAGCATTCAGGTCGATCTGCGGGTCATCAGTGCGGCCAAGCCGGACCTGCAGGCCGAGGTGCGTGAAGGGCGCTTTCGTGAGGATTTGCTGTACCGCCTGAATGTCGCCGAGCTGCACATTCCACCGCTGCGCGAACGGCGGGAGGATATTCCCCTTCTGTTCGAGCATTTCGCCCGTCTGGCCGCTGAACGCCATGGTCGGGAAAGTCCCGCCTTACTGCCGACGGAAATGGCCCGGCTGCTGGCCCACGACTGGCCGGGCAATGTGCGCGAGTTGGTGAATGCCGCGGAACGCCATGTACTCGGCCTGACCATGCCGTCGGCCACGCCGGTGGTGGCCGAGCAGTCGCTGGCGGGCCAGATGGAGGCGTTCGAGGCCCATTGTCTGCACCTGGCGCTGCAGCGTTGCCAGGGCAGCATCAGCGAGGTCATGGCGCTGCTGCAACTGCCGCGCCGTACCCTAAATGAAAAAATGCAGCGCCACGGCCTGCAGCGCAGTGATTACCTGCCGGCGGGCGGGGCGATCGAGGAGCCTTAGGCTGTCGCCGCTCTGGCAAGCGGCTCAGGCGCGGAATATACGACTTTAGAAGGTCCCGTTTTGAGTTGTTGCGTGGTAAGTTTCGTCAGCTTGCTGCGTCGAATTACCAAGCTGGTTTTCGACGGACAGGCAGATTCGCTTCCAATAAGAACAAACAGGAGCAACCCATGCGCGTGAACCCACGACGTTTCGGTCTTTTCGCGGCGGCCGCCGCTTTTGCAGCCAGCACCTCCGTCCTGGCCGCCCCCACGTTTATCAATGTCCTCACCGGCGGCACCAGCGGGGTGTATTACCCGATAGGCGTGGCCATTTCCCAGCTGTACAGCACCGGCATGAGCGATGCCAAGGTATCCGTACAAGCCACCAAGGCCTCGGTGGAAAACCTCAATCTGCTGCAGGCCGGGCGCGGTGAGCTGGCCTTTGCACTGGGCGATTCGGTGGATGACGCCTGGAACGGCGTAGAAGACGCGGGCTTCAAGGCGCCGCTCAAGCGTCTGCGGGCGGTTGCCGCCACCTACCCGAACTACATCCAGATCGTGGCCAGCCAGGAATCCGGCATCAAGACCTTGGCCGATCTCAAGGGCAAGCGCATTTCGGTCGGCGCGCCGAAGTCGGGCACCGAACTGAATGCGCGGGCGATCTTCAAGGCCGCCGGGCTCAGTTATGAAGACATGGGCCGTGTCGAATTCATGCCCTTTGCCGAATCGGTGGAACTGATCAAGAACCGCCAGCTGGATGCCACCCTGCAGTCCGCAGGCCTGGGCATGGCAGCGATTCGTGACCTGTCATCGATGATGAAGCTGAATTTCGTGCCCATCCCCGAAGACGTGGTGAAGAAGATCGGCAGCAGCGCCTACCTGTCCAAACCCATTCCGGTTGGTACCTATGAAGGTCAGGATGTTGAAGTGCCCACGGCGGCGGTGATCAATATTCTGGTGACCCATGACCGCGTCGATGACGAAGTGGCCTACCAGATGACCAAGCTGATTTACGACAATCTGCCGCGCCTGGTCAGTGCCCACTCGGCGGCCAAGGACATCCGGCTGGAAGAGGCCACCCAGAGTCTGCCGATTCCGCTGCATCCTGGTGCGGAGCGCTTCTACCGCGAGCAGGGGCTTATGCAATAACCGACACGCTAGCCAAGCGTTGAAGTGCTGAAATGCCGTCGCCCCTGAAAGGGCGGCGGCATTCCTTTTTTGCGTATATCGCTTTGGTATCGGATAGGTACCGCGCTTGCCAGGCATTGATCAGCGGAAACCTGCCGATACCTACCCGCGCATAGGCGGTTTCTTGCTTATCGGCGGTGGCCAGCTTCGGTAAAACGCGAGATTCGATCCGCAGATTTAG
Organism: Pseudomonas sp. B392_1p; assembly: GCF_052245235.1. Lineage (NCBI taxonomy): Bacteria > Pseudomonadati > Pseudomonadota > Gammaproteobacteria > Pseudomonadales > Pseudomonadaceae > Pseudomonas > Pseudomonas sp. B392_1p. The sequence goes on along the minus strand of NZ_JBQPXM010000001.1, from coordinate 25,101 downwards.
TTGATGGGTCTGCCGTAACCCGCGCATCGCTTGGGTTTCAGGTGAAGCCTTGACCAGCTGGCGACAGCGTGGCATGACTCCTGCTATTGCTTGCTTTCAGTCGCCTCGCGACCCAGATAAGAACAAGAGGCGGGCCATGACGGTCATCCGGTCTGTAACCCCCCCACACATTGGCTGCCTGTCTATGACGTGTTCGTCTCTTGTGTCTGTGAATAAGTTGAGCTGTGGCTTCGACCATGGCCATAACAATAAAACGGAGCATTTCATGCGCATGAAAAAACGTTTCGGCCTGCTGGCCGCTGCGGTTGCCCTTACGGCGAGTTCCGCGGCATTCGCCGCACCGACCTTCCTCAACGTTCTGACCGGCGGCACCAGCGGGGTGTACTACCCCATCGGCGTAGCCCTGTCCCAACTGTTCAGCAATGGTATCGACGGCGCCAAAACGTCGGTGCAAGCTACCAAGGCTTCAGTGGAAAACCTCAATCTGCTGCAGGCCGGTCGCGGTGAACTGGCGTTCTCCATCGGCGATTCGGTGGACGACGCCTGGAACGGCGTGGAAGACGCCGGTTTCAAGGCGCCGCTGACCCGGCTGCGCGCCATCGCGGCCATCTACCCGAACTACATCCAGATCGTCGCCAGCCAGGAATCGGGCATCAAGACCCTCGAAGACCTCAAGGGCAAGCGCATCTCCGTCGGCGCGCCGCGCTCGGGCACCGAACTGAACGCCCGGGCGATCTTCAAGGCCGCTGGTTTGAGCTACGCCGACATGGGCCGCGTCGAGTACATGCCCTATGCCGAATCCGTCGAGCTGATCAAGAACCGCCAGTTGGATGCCACGCTGCAGTCCTCGGGCCTTGGCATGGCGGCCATTCGCGACCTGGCAGCGATGATGCCGATTAATTTCGTGGAAATCCCCAAGGAAGTGACCGATAAAATCGGCAGCCCGGTGTACCAATCCAAGCCGATTCCGGCCGGCACCTATGACGGTCAGGACGCGGACGTGATGACTGCCGCGATCACCAACATGCTGATCACCCATGAGAACGTCTCCGACGAGGTCGCCTATCAGATGACCAAGCTGATGTTCGACAACCTGCCGCGCCTGGCCAGCTCGCACTCGGCAGCCAGGGACATCAGGCTGGAAACCGCCACCCAGGGACTGCCCATTCCGCTGCACCCCGGTGCGGAACGCTTCTATAAAGAAGCCGGCGTCCTCAAGTAAGCGCCTCGCCGATGCCTTGAAAGCACGCCGCCGGTGTATCGGCGGCTTGTGTATTGCGCAATCAGGAGTTTTTCCCCATGAGTGAAGAAAACGCCTTACACGCCAGTCCGGCGCAGTGGCCAAAGACGCTCTTCTATGTGGCGCTGCTGTTCTCCACCTACCAGATCATTACCGCGGCATTCCATCCCGTATCCAGCCAGGTGCTGCGCGCGGGGCACGTCGGCTTTCTGCTGCTGATGGTGTTCCTCTGCTATCCGGCCAAGGGTCAAAGCCGGCCTTGGCAGCCGCTGGCCTGGCTGCTTGGCCTGGCCGGTATGGCCACGGCCTTTTACCAATGGTATTTCGAGGCGGATCTGGTGCAGCGCTCGGGTGATCTGAGCGATTGGGACATGATCATCGGCATTGGCCTGATGCTGCTGGTGTTCGAGGCCGGGCGAAGGGTCATGGGCACGGCCTTGCCGTTGATCTGTGCCTTGTTCCTCGGTTATGGCCTGTTGGGTGAATACCTGCCGGGTGATCTGGCCCACCGTGGCTACGGCTTCGACCAGATCATCAACCAGCTGTCGTTCGGCACCGAAGGCTTCTACGGCACGCCGACCTATGTCTCGGCTACCTACATCTTCCTGTTCATCCTGTTCGGCGCCTTCCTGGAGCAGGCCGGGATGATCAAGTTATTCACTGACTTCGCCATGGGCATGTTCGGCCACAAGACCGGCGGTCCAGCCAAGGTCTCGGTGGTGTCTTCGGCGCTGATGGGCACCATTACCGGCTCGGGCGTGGCCAACGTGGTGACCACCGGCCAGTTCACCATTCCGCTGATGAAGCGTTTTGGCTACAAGCCGGCGTTTGCCGGGGCGGTGGAAGCCACCGCCAGCATGGGCGGACAGATCATGCCGCCGGTGATGGGCGCAGTCGCGTTCATCATGGCCGAAACCATCAACGTGCCTTATGTCGAAGTGGCCAAGGCAGCGCTGATCCCGGCGATGCTGTACTTCTTCGCGGTGTTCTGGATTGTTCACCTGGAAGCACGCAGTCAAGGACTCAAAGGGTTGTCCAAGGACGAATGCCCGAGCGCCTGGGCGTCGGTCAAGGAGCGCTGGTACCTGCTGGTGCCGTTGTTTGTGCTGGTCTACCTGCTGTTCTCCGGGCGGACACCGATGTTCTCGGGCACGGTTGGCCTGGCGCTGACCGCGATCGTCATCCTCGGTTCGGCGATCATCCTCAAGGCGTCCAGCTTTTGGCTGCGCGCGGCATTCTGGGTGGCCCTCGGCTTGCTGTGCACCGGGTTCTTCCAGCTCGGCATCGGCGTCATCTTCGGGGTGATTGGTGTGCTGGTGGCTATCTGCTGGTTCATCAAGGGCGGACGCGACACGCTGCGCATCTGTGTGTACGCCTTGGTCGATGGTGCACGCCACTCGATCCCGGTGGGCATCGCCTGCACCCTGGTCGGGGTGATCATCGGCGTTGTCTCGCTGACCGGAATCGCCAGCACCTTTGCCGGCTACATCCTGGCCATCGGCGAGAACAATCTGTTTCTCTCCCTGGTGTTGACCATGATCACCTGCCTGATCCTCGGCATGGGCATTCCGACCATTCCCAACTACATCATCACCAGTGCTATTGCCGCACCGGCGCTGGAGCAGTTGGGCGTGCCGCTGATCGTGTCGCACATGTTCGTCTTCTATTTCGGCCTGATGGCGGACCTGACGCCGCCGGTGGCGTTGGCCTGCTTCGCCGCTGCGCCAATTGCCAAGGAAAACGGCTTCAAGATCAGCCTGTGGGCGGTGCGCATCGCCGCGTGCGGCTTCGTGGTGCCGTTCATGGCGGTTTACGATCCGGCGTTGATGATGCAGGGCGACAGCTGGATGGCCACCTTGTACATGCTGGTCAAGACGGTATTCGCCGTGTGCCTGTGGGGCATGGCGGTCACAGGTTTCCTGAATATGCGGATGACCCCGTGGGAACGCCTGCTGGCCTTTGCCGCCGGGGCGTCGCTGGTGTTGGCCATGCCGATCAGCGACGAACTGGGCTTTGCCCTTGGCGCGGTGCTGGTGGCTCAACATGTCTGGCGCGCACGTCGCGCTCAGTTGGCGGTGGCGTGATCGCAGTCTGTCTGGGCCTGGCCGGGGTGGTGTGGGCACAGCTGCCCACCCCGGCCTTTACCCTGGCCTGGGATCACACCATCGAGAAGATTCGCTGGGAAGAGGATTACCGCGTGACGCCGGACGGGCTGGTGCTCGGTGAAGCGCGGGTCAAGGGCAGCGGCGCCGGGATGGAGATTCCCGACGGCGCTACCCTGCATGACGGCAGCTGGCACTACCGCACTACGCTGCCGCCCCTGCCGTTGCTGCGTCTCGGGCGCACGCCCGAGGCCGGCGACTACCAGCTGTGCATCGACCGGCAGTGCCGACCGATGAGCGACTGGCTCGGCCCACCGCGGGCCGAGCAGCCGGCGGTGGAACTGTGGAGCTGCTTACCTCCTGCATGAGTCTGAACATCAACTAGGCTTGCGGCTTTGCTTGCAACGGAAAGCCGCCATGCCTCTCTCGCTTCGCTTGGGCCTCGCGGCCTTCTTGATCATCCCCTCGCTGCCCGCCTGGGCTATGGATATCCTGCCCGGCCTGTGGGAAATCACCCCGCGCGGTGTGCAGTTGGGTGGGCAGACCCTGCCGGATCTGGGCGCTGTGCTGGCTCAGTTGGAAAACCTGCCCCCCGAACAGCGACAAAAAATGCTCGACACTTTGAGTCAGCGCGGCGTGCAGTTGGCCGGGCGCGGTGTGCGTGTCTGCCTGAGCGAAGAAGAGGTGCGTCGCCGGGATTTACCGCTGTACGACGCGCAGAACGGTTGCACACAGACGCACACCGAGCGCAGCGAGCAGCTGTGGACATTCAGCTTCCAATGCCCCGACGCCGCAGGACAGGGCGAGACGCGCTTGCTCAGCGAGCGGGAATTCACCACCACGCTGGACAGCCAGTTCAAGGCAGGCACCATGTTGCCCGACAGTGGACGCCTGGAAACCCATGCGCGCTGGCTAAGCAGCGACTGCGGCACGCTGAAGCCCTCGATGCGCTGATCGGCGAGGTTATCCACAGGTTTTATTTTGCGGCTGGCGCCGCTGCTGAGAAAGCCGCACCATGGCGCCATGCTGAACTATATCCCTACCCATCTGATTGCCGGCCCGCTGGGTGCTGGCAAGACCAGTCTGCTGCGCCAATTACTGGCGCAGAAACCGGCTGAAGAGCGCTGGGCGCTGCTGATTAATGAATTCGGCGCCATTGGCCTGGATGCCGCCTTGCTGGACACCGGCGCCGACGGCGTGAGTCTTGCCGAAGTGGCCGGCGGCTGCCTGTGCTGCGTCAACGGCGCGCCGTTCCAGATCGGCCTGGCTCGCCTGTTGCGTCGCAGCAAACCGACGCGGCTGTTCATCGAACCCTCAGGGCTTGGCCATCCGGCCGAGCTGCGCCGTCAACTGAGCGCTGCCCCCTGGCGGGGCGTGCTGGCCCTGCAGCCGGACGTGCTGGTACTCGACGCCGCAGCTCTGGTCGCCGGACACGAGCTGCCGGACACTCAGCGTGAAGCCGTGGCGGACGCCGGGTTGTTGCTGCTCAACAAGGCCGAGACGCTGGACCAGGCCAGTCGCCGGCAGCTGGCGCAGCGCTGGCCGGGCAAGACGCTGTACTGGACCGAGCAAGGATTTTTGCCGTTGGACGCCCTGCCACAGGTCCTCGTGAGTCTGGACGGACCTGTGGATAACCTGCCCGATGCGTCTGCGCGCCCGCTTGGCAGCCTGTGGAATGCCCCTGACACACCCATCTGCCGGAGCCAGGCCGGACCCGAAGGCTGGAGCATCGGCTGGCGGTGGCATCCCAGTCAGCGCTTTGACACGCAGCGGGTCAGCGATTGGCTCGGTGACCTGGGCTGGCGCCGCGCCAAGCTGGTGTTACACGCCAGCGACGGCTGGTCTGCGGCCAACGCGCTGGACGGCGCGCCACTGCAGTGGCAGCCCAGCGCCTGGCGGCGGGACTCGCGTATCGAACTGATTTTCACCCACGCCCAGGACACTGCTGCCTTGCAGAACGCTCTGGATGCGTGCCGGCTCGCCGACTGAATACCACCGTGGGTAGAATGCCCGTCCCTTTGGTCAGTCCTGTTGTCTGTCTATGAACCTGCACGCCTGGTCCCACCCTTGTTCCGCCGGTTTCACCCTGCGTGGCTGGCACAGCACGCCGTCCGGCAAGCCGTTGCTGCACTTTATGCACGGCAACGGTTTTTGCGGCCGCGCCTATGAGCCCATGCTTAGCCACCTGGCTGAACACTTCGACCTCTGGCTGTGCGATGCCCAAGGGCATGGCGACAGCGACCACGGCGGCGATTTTCAGGGCTGGAACCGCAACGCGGAACTGGCTGTGGAAGCTTTTGAGGCCGGCCGCGAGCGCTTTGGTGATGTGCCGCGCTTCGCGTTGGGGCACAGCTTCGGCGGGGTGCTGAGCAGTCTGATCCTGGCACGCCGACCGGACCTGTTCCAGCGCGCCGTGCTGCTCGACCCGGTACTGTTCACGCCGGGCATGATCGCCCTGAAAACGGTGGCCAGCGCCCTCGGCCTGTACCACAACAATGAAAAAGCCAAGCGCGCTCGCGCCCGGCGCAACCATTGGGTCGATCGCGACGAAGCCCAAGCACGGCTGCGCGGTCGCGGCATTTTCAAGAATTGGGACGAAGCGGCCCTGCGCGCCTATGCGCAACATGCCCTCAAGCCCGCCGAAAGCGGCGGGGTACAGCTTAAATGCCATCCGCACCGCGAGGCGGAGGTCTTCGGCAGTTGTCCACAGGGCCTGTGGCGATCGCTGCGCCAGGTGCAGACGCCCAGCGTGGTGATCTATGGCCGCGACAGCTATCCCTTCGTGGTGAAATCGGCGCAGCGCTGGCCGCGGGTCAACCCGCGCGTGCAGGCCCAGGCTGTGGATGGCGGGCACTGCTTTATGCAGGAACGCCCGCAATCGACGGCGGAACAGGTCACGGGCTTGTTGCTGGATTAGTACGCTGCTGGGATTCTGTCCACGGTGCTGTGCCCGAACAGCTTCGGCCCGAGGTCGGGCCTGCGAAAGGTTGGGTACCGGCACGGATCCAGTGTGGGAGTGGTGACCTCGCCGCGAAGGCGCGGCCTGTATCAAGGCTCTCGTTATTCGCCTGACTGGCGGCGTTTCCACGTATCCAAGTGAATGACCTGGCCGCTCCTGGCCGGTGGCACCTGATCAATCGTCGTGTCTGCGGGCGGCGTAGGGCAGGGATGGGGTTCAAGCTGGATGCCGCCCGGATGCACGCCGAACATGACGATAGTGCCGCGATGGCGTTGTTCGCCGGTCACGGTGAACTCGAAGCCATAAATACGCCCCAGGCGCTTGCGTCCGCGTGCATCCGCCACCAGGCCGATCTTGCGCAGGGCAACGTTGTCGTCGAGCAATTGCACCTGTTCGCGCTCACAGTGACGCTTGACCAGCAACAGGGCGCGTTCGCGAATGCCATGGCCATGCCAGAGCCAGGTCGCGAAGGCGCTTACTACCATCAGCATGAACAGGTTGCCAAGGGTCAGCATTGAAGCTCCGGTACAAGGGCGGAAGGGCAGCTTACCGCACCTTGCCGTGCGGCTCTAAGGGCACCGGCCCCGGCCTGAGAAAATGCCGCCGCCGGGTCTGCCTGAGGAGAATATTTTGCGCGATACTGCGCGCCTTTGCTCCACAGGAATTCGTAATGAAACGCACCCCCCATCTGCTGGCCATCCAATCCCATGTCGTGTTTGGCCATGCTGGCAACAGCGCGGCGGTTTTTCCCATGGCGCGCCTGGGGGTCAATGTCTGGCCGCTGAACACGGTGCAATTCTCTAACCACACCCAGTACGGGCAATGGACGGGTGAGGTGTTGGCACCGCAGCAGATTCCCGCGCTGGTCAACGGCATTGAGGCCATTGGCGAGCTGGGCCATTGCGATGCGGTGCTCTCAGGTTATTTGGGCAGCGCCGCCCAGGGTCGGGCGATTCTCGAGGTGGTGCGGCGCATCAAAGCCATCAATCCGCGAGCACTGTACCTGTGCGATCCGGTGATGGGCCATCCGCAAAAAGGCTGCATCGTCGCTCCGGAAGTCAGCGATTTCCTGCTCAACGAGGCGCTGGCCGTGGCTGACGTGCTGTGTCCCAACCAGCTGGAACTGGACAGCTTCGTCGGGCGCCGACCAGACTCGCTGGCCGATTGCGCGCAGATGGCGCGTACCTTGCTGGCCCGTGGACCGCAGTCGGTACTGGTCAAGCACTTGGACTATCCAGGCAAATCCGCCGAGGACTTCGAGATGCTGCTGGTCACCGCCGAACAGGCCTGGCACCTGCGCCGCCCGCTGCTGGCTTTTCCGCGCCAGCCGGTGGGTGTCGGCGACCTGACCTCCGGCCTCTTCCTGGCGCGCCTGTTGCTGGGCGACAGCTTGCTGCAAGCCTTTGAATTTAGCGCGGCAGCGGTGCATGAAGTGCTGTTGGAAACCCAGGCCTGCGGCAGTTACGAGCTGCAACTGGTACGTGCCCAGGATCGCCTGGCGCAGCCGCGGGTGCGCTTTACTGCCGAGCCTGTGTAAGCACAGCGGGCACCCGCCCGTCGTGATGGGGTCCCAGTCTATGCTCTCGAATCGCTCGTTCAGCATGGAGTCCTGTCGCTGTATGAAACAGAGTGCCCTGGTTCTGCTCCTGATGCTGCTCGCCGGTTGCACCGGCCTGCGCATCGATGACAGCCATACCGCGCGCGGGCAAAGCAGCCGGGTGCAGTACATCGTGCTGCATTACACCTCATCTGACCTGCCGCGCTCACTGCAGCTGCTGACCCAGACCGAGGTCAGCAGCCATTACCTGCTCGGTGCGCGACCGGCGACGGTCTATCGCCTGGTGGACGAAAACCGCCGTGCCTGGCACGCTGGCGACAGTGCCTGGCAAGGGCGTACCTGGCTGAACGCCAGCAGCCTAGGAATCGAACTGGTGAACCAAGGCTATGAGGAAGACCCCGACGGAACCCGGCGCTGGTATCCCTATCCCGAGGAACAGATCGAGGTGCTGATTGCCTTGCTCAAGGATCTGGTGGCGCGCCATGACTTGCCGCCGGGCAGCATCGTTGGCCACAGCGATATCGCCCCGCAGCGCAAGGTTGACCCCGGCCCGCTGTTTCCCTGGCGACGGCTCGCCGAGGCTGGCTTGATTTCCTGGCCGGATAGCGCACGCGTTACCCACTACCAGACGCTGTTCGAACAGGGGTTGCCTGAGGTGGCGTGGTTCCAGCAGCAACTGGCGGAAGAGGGTTACCAGGTCCCGCTGCACGGTGAACTCGACGACGCGACCCGCAAGGTGCTGCGGGCCTTCCAGATGAAGTATCGCCCGACGCGTTACGACGGCGATCCGGATGCCGAAACCGCCGCGTTGTTGCTGGCCTTGCGCCCGATGGTGGGCGCGGAATAAGACGCGCCTGGCGCCCGTTACGACAACGGCAGCACCAGAAAAAACACCGCGCCCTGGCCGGGGCGCGAGTGCACACCGAGTCGGCCGCCGTGCATGCGGACGATTTCCTTGCACAGCGCCAGGCCCAGGCCGACGCTGCCCTGGCGGTGTCCGATCTGCACGAAAGGCTCGAAAATACGTTCCTGCTGGCTGTAGGGAATTCCTTCGCCGCTGTCCTCGATGCTGATGATCAATTGCTTGCCATGCTGGCGCGCCTGCAGGCGAATGTGTTCGCCGCTGGGAGTGTGACGTAGGGCATTGTCGATCAGGTTGTCCAGCACCCGGTCGATCTGCAGGCGGTCGAGTTGCAACCAGGGTAGCGGGGGATGCAGGTCCAACTGCAGCGTGATATTGCGCTCGTCGGCCTGGCTGGCGAAGCGCTGGTAGGCATTTTCCAACAGCTCGCCGGGGTCGCTGAGGGCCAGTTGGGGTTGCTGCTGGCCGCTCTGGTAACGGGAGAAGTTCAATAGGTCGTTGATCAGCTGCAACATGCGACGCATCTCTTCATTGATGGTACGCAGCAGCTCACTCTCGCGGCTGTCCGGGGCAACGTGCAAGCGTTCGTGCAGCAGCCCGAACGCCATGTGGATGCCAGTCAGCGGGGTGCGCAGCTCGTGTGAGGCGCGCAGCACAAACTCGTTGCGCACCCGCTCGAACGCGCGCTGCTCAGTGACATCGCGCAATACCAGCACCGCACCGATGGTACGACCATCGGCATGACTGACCGCCGACAGTCGCCAGCTGAGCAGGCGCAACTCGCCCTCGGCCTGGATTGCCAGGTCCTCTTGCAGGCCTTCCACGGGCTGATTGTCGAGGACCCGCTGAACCGCCTCGTCCAGCATCGGGGCCTTTAGTACATCACCCGGGGCGCGTCCGAGCAGGCTGGGACTCCAGGCCAGCTGCCGCTGGGCCACCGGGTTGGCGTGTTCCAGCAAGCCCTGGCGGTCGATGACCAACAGGCCATCGTCGATGCTGTCGAGCAGGGCCTGCAGGCGCAGCTGCCCGCCGAGCAGGGCCTCGACGTTGCTTTCCTTGGACTGGCGCAGCGCTTCGCCCATCAAGCTGAAGCGGCTGATCAGGGCGGACAGCTCGGCAGTCGGCGAGTGCGGCAGGTCCAGGTTGAAGTCGCCCTGGCCGATCTGGTCGGCGGCCTGGGCGAGGCGTTCGATCACGCCGCTGAAACGCCGGGCGAACCCATGGGCGGTGAGAAAACCGATCAGCAGCACGCCGCAGCCGACCAGACCGAGTAGGCTGGCAATCAGCACGGCGCGCTCGCGGTTGTCCTGTTCCGTCTCGGCCAGCGAGGTAATGGCATGCTCTTGCAGTTCGATGATCGGGTTGCGCACGTTCAGGTAGGCGGTGTTAAGCGTTTGGCGGGCGAAAATCTGCTCCGGATCGGCACGCAAGAGCGAATAATATTCCTGCAGATAGTCGTCATGGGCCTGGGCAATGGTGTTGACCAACTGGCGGTCGTAGCGCGTGCGGACCAGCGCATTTGCCTGCTGCAGTTGCCGAGCGAAGTCCTGGCGCAGCGTCGCGACATTGGCCAGCTCTTGTGGGGTGCCGAAATTCAAGGTCATCTGGCTGCCGATGGCCTTGCGCATTTCCTGGGTAATGGTCAGCAGGCTGTAGTGGTAATGGGTGGACTGGCGTTGTTCGCGTGCCATCTGCAGCACGCTGAACACGCCGATGCCCAGGCCGATGAGGGCCACCACCATGACTGCCGAGATGCCGATGAGCAATTGGCTGCGTAACTTCATGGGTGTTACAAGCCGTATTGTTTGCGTTTGCGATACAGCGTCGAGGCATCGATACCCAGAGTGCGCGCCGCCTGATCGAGGGTCTCGCTGCTGGCGATCAGCGCGGCGATATGGGCTTTTTCCAAGGCTTCCAGGCTGAGGGTTTCGCCGACGCGTGGCGCGCCACTGCCGGGCTGACTGGTCAGGCCAAGGTGGCTGACCTCGACGTACTCCTGTGTGCAGATGATGCTGGCGCGCTCGATCACGTTGCGCAGTTCTCGCACGTTGCCCGGCCAGGCATATTCGCTGAGCAGCCGGCGGGCCTCGGCGCTGAGTGCGCGTGCGGGGCGGCCGTAGCTTTTCACGAACTGCATCAGGAAGCGCTCGGCCAGGGGTAAGACATCTTCGGGGCGTTCGCGCAGCGGCGGAATGGTCAGGGTAATCACATTCAGGCGATACAGCAGGTCTTCGCGGAAGCGACCGGCGCGCACCATGGTGTCCAGGCTGTGGTTGGTGGCGGCCAGAATGCGCACATCGGCGCGTCGGGTCACCGGATCGCCGACCCGCTCGTATTCCTTGTCTTGAATGAAGCGCAGCAGTTTGGATTGCAGGGGCAGTGGGAAGTCGCCGATTTCATCCAGAAACAGGGTGCCGCCATCGGCCTGGCTGACGCGGCCGAGGGTACTTTCCACTGCCCCGGTGTAGGCGCCCCGCGTGTGCCCGAACAGCTCGCTTTCCATCAGCTCGGCAGACAACGACGGGCAGTTGATGGTGACGCAGGGCCGGCTGGCACGGCCGCTCCAGGCATGAATGCTGCGCGCCAGCTCGCCCTTGCCGGTGCCGGACTCGCCGAGCAGGAGGATATTCGCGTCGGTGTCGGCCACCTGTCGCGCGGTTTCCAACACGGCCATCATCGCCGGGCTGTTGGAGTCCAGGCCAGGGCTGCGTTGGGCCATTTCATCTTCAAGGGCTTCCAGACGCGCCGCCAGCTGGCGCACTTCCAGCTGCTTGGTCGCGGCCAGGCGCAACTGTTCCGGGCTGCAGGGCTTGACCAGGTAATCCGCCGCGCCCAGACGAATGGCATCCACTGCCGTGTCCACCGCCGAATGCGCGGTAATGATCACTACGCGCATCCAGGGCGCCAGCAGGCGCATCTGCTGCAACACAGTGAGGCCATTGTCATCGCCCAGCCGCAAGTCGAGAAAGCACAAGTCGAAGACCTGGCGTTGCAGCAGGGTTTCGGCTTGTGCCGCGCTGTTGGCGGTAGACACCCGGTAACCATCGTCTTCCAGGCAATAACGGAACGTGCGCAGAATGGCAGCTTCGTCGTCGACCAGGAGGATTCGTCCGCTGATGAGGGGCGTGTGTTCCATGGAATTCTCCACTATCGCCGATTAGGCGCGTCGAACAGGCAACTGCATGAACAGTCTGGTCGATCCTTTGGCTACTTGCCGATTTGCCGATTTGCCGATTGGCAACAGGCCAGACAAGTCTGATCGTTTTCTGACCCTTAAGTTTTCTCTTCTAGCAGTTTAGTGCCGTGCAATGTGCATGGTGGCGCGCGGCCAATCATGCAGTTTGCCGTGTCGCTTGCCCGTCTGTGCCCGGCAAGTATTTGATTTTGTTGAAGTTAACTAACCCGCTCCGGCTGGCATGGCCGCTGCAACAGATGCTATATGGATGCGCCTTACATCGGCTTCGGCCTGTTGCATTGGGAGGAAAGGATATGAACAAGCCTTGGCAATCGAGCCTGTTAGGAAGTGGATTATTCGTGTTGGCTGCGCTGCTGGTGTCGCCTGTGAATTCGCCCAGTTTTGTGGAAAGACCGCAAAGCGCCGTAAAGACCGAGCCGACGCAACCACGGCTTCAGACGCTGGTCAAAACCGATATGCCGGTCATCACGCCGCAGCGTGTTGAGCCTCTCTTAGATGACCAACAGCCTGGCGAGCAACCGTGGCATAACCTGCCGAGGCGTGCGAGCTGGGTGTTCTAAAGGAGGGTTATGACTGTATTGAGTGTGCTATTCGTACTTTTACTGCTGGTAGCAATGCTGTGTTTCGCGTGGGTCGTTGGTCCCTTGTTCCTTGAATGGGGTCGTCGGCGCACCACGTTAAGCTCGGCCCGTCGCCAGCAACTGTCGGTCAACTCCCGAGAAGAGACTGGCAAAGCGCGCTAACTCACGAAGAGGAAATGCTTATGTTGAGCTGGGCCATTACCTTCCTGATCATTGCCATCATCGCCGGTGTGCTCGGCTTTGGCGGGATTGCCGGAACCGCAACGGGCATCGCCAAGATCCTGTTCATCATCTTCCTGATCTTGTTTGTGGCGTCCTTTCTGTTCGGTCGCTTTCGCGGACCGCGCTGATGCTGGAGGCATGTGCCACCTGCCGCCTGTATTTATGTGAAGCGCACGGCCAATGTAGCCAGGTGCTCCCCATTAGCTCGCCAGTGCCAGCTCTATTTTCACTGGGCTGGCGGGTGCCATTACCCGCGGCGCTGGTCGCCGCACCATAGGGTGAAGCACCGCGCAGTTCGCGGATATCGGTAAGCTCTGCGGCGCTGTACTCCAGGCCGGCGATGGATGCCGTGTGTGCCAGGGTGTTCCAGAACGAGGTGATGGTGGTTTCTGAACGCCCGCCGGTGCTGGTGGAAAACGCTGGCCAATTCCCCAATCAGCGGCCCTCTGTACCGGCACGTGCTTGAGCGTGACCTCGACGCCAGGCACATGCCATGCTCCCTCGGCCGCTCCCTCCGTCACTACAGCAGTTGTATTGTTCATTTCGCATTTCCTCGGGTGGGCCTGTTCGACGGTGCCTATGGCATAGAAGCGTGGCTGCACGGCAGCGGCGCTGCGCTTATGCTCTTCAGCGGCTTGATAAGATGCCCGCCGAGTGGCGCTGCTGACGGAGTTCCAAATGCTTAACGGCCTGTGGCTGGGTTTTTTCCTGATAGCCGCGCTGGCGGCGCTGGCCCGCTGGTTGCTCGGCGGCGACCCGGCGGTATTCGCCGCCCTGGTGCAAAGCCTATTCGACATGGCCCGATTGTCGGTCGAGGTGATGGTCCTGCTGTTCGGCACCCTGACCCTCTGGCTGGGTTTTTTGCGCATCGCCGAGAAGGCCGGGCTGGTCGATTGGCTGGGGTACATGCTCGGCCCGCTGTTTTCCAGGCTGATGCCCGAAGTACCGCGCGGCCATCCAGCCTTGGGCTTTATCACCCTTAATTTCGCCGCCAATGGCCTGGGTCTGGATAACGCCGCCACGCCCATCGGCCTCAAGGCGATGCGCGCCCTGCAGGACCTTAACCCCAGCGCCACCACCGCGAGCAATGCGCAGATCCTGTTTTTGGTGCTCAACGCGTCGTCGCTGACCCTATTGCCGGTGTCGATCTTCATGTACCGCGTGCAGCAAGGCGCTCCAGACCCGACGCTGGTCTTCCTGCCGATTCTGCTCGCCACCAGCGCCTCGACGCTGGTGGGTCTACTGTCGGTGGCGCTGATGCAGCGTCTGCGCCTCTGGGACCCGGTAGTGCTCGCTTATCTCTTGCCCGGCGCACTGCTGCTCGGCGGCTTCATGGCGTTGCTGGCGACCTTGAGCTCCGTGGCGCTGGCTACGCTGTCCTCGTTGCTGGGCAACCTGACGCTGTTCGGCTTGATCGTAATGTTTTTGTTGATGGGCGCGGTAAAGCGCGTACCGGTGTACGAAAGTTTCGTTGAGGGGGCCAAGGAAGGCTTCGACGTGGCGAAGAACTTGCTGCCCTATCTGGTGGCCATGCTTTGCGCGGTGGGGGTGTTGCGGGCCTCGGGTGCGCTGGAGTTCGGGCTCGACGGCATCCGCTGGCTGGTCGAGTGGGGCGGCTGGGACAACCGTTTCGTTGATGCGTTGCCCACCGCGCTGGTCAAGCCGTTCTCTGGCAGTGCGGCGCGGGCGATGCTGATCGAAACCATGCAGACCCACGGTGTCGACAGTTTCCCGGCGTTGGTAGCAGCTGTCATGCAAGGCAGCACCGAGACGACCTTCTATGTACTGGCGGTGTACTTCGGCGCGGTCGGCATCCAGCGCGCCCGCCATGCGGTCGGCTGCGCGCTGCTTGCCGACCTGGCTGGAGTGGTTGCGGCGATTGGTGTGTGCTACTGGTTCTTTGGCTAGCAGGCAGTTGTCTTGGCTGCCTCGCCTTCGGTTACAAGGCTGATAGGCCTGACAGTCACGCCTCCCGGGTCAAGAGAAACGTTTTTGCCAGAACTGCCGGGCCAGCAAACGCAGCTGACCGGCCTGGCGACTGACTTCGCTGGCCGCCTGGTGGCTGTCATTGCCGTGCTGCACGCTTTGGCCGGTGGCCTGACGAATCACCTCGATGGCCTGCTGGATCGCGGCGCTGGCGCTGCTTTGCTGGTCCACGGCGCTGGCGATCTGCGCGCTCATGTCGCTGATGGCGCTGACCCTGGCGTGCACACCGCCCAGGGCCTGGGTGGCCTGTGCGGCCTGGGCTTCACTGTGCAGGGCCTGTTCGCGGCTGTCATGCATGGTCTGCACCGCAGCGTTGATCTCCCCCTGCAGGGCACCCAGCATTTGCTGGATCTGTGCGGTGGAATCCTGGGTGCGCACCGCCAGGTTGCGCACTTCGTCGGCGACCACGGCAAAACCGCGTCCGGCCTCGCCGGCCCGCGCGGCCTCGATGGCGGCGTTGAGTGCCAACAGGTTGGTCTGTCCGGCGATGCCTTCGATCACCTCGATCACGGCGGTGATCTGACTGCCGCGTGCCTGTAGCCGTTGCACGGCCTCGGTGGCGCGCTGTACCTCCTGGGCGAGGCTTTCGATGCTGCGTCCGGTGGCGGCGACCTGCCGCTCGCCAGCCCGTGCCGCATCATCGCCCTGCTCGGCCGCCTCGGCGCTGTGCAGGGCATTGTTGGCCACTTCGAAAATGCTGACGCTCATCTGCTCAATGGCACTGGCGACCTGCTGGGTTTCCTGTTGCTGCTGGCGGGTGCCCAAGGCATTGCGCTCTACGGCCGCCTGCAGGCGGGCGGCATGTTCGGCCAACTGACGAGCTGCTTCGCCCATGCGCCCGACGATGGCGCTGGCTTCCATGGCCTGCATGCGCAAGGCGAAGGCAATGGCGCCGAATTCGTCGCGCCGCCCGCTGTAGATCCATTGACCCACCGGGTTGATGGCGATTTTGCGCACCTCGGCCAGCAGTTGGCGCCAAGGTGTCAGGCTGTGCCAGAGCCCTGCAGCGCACAGGGCCAGGGCCAGCCCTGCGCACAGCAGCGCGGCCAGCGGATCGAAGCCGAAGGCCAGGCTAGCGCAGCCGAAGCCGACGGCCAAGGCGCCGGCACACAGGCCGAGCAGGCGGCCGAACAGGCTCACCCGTGGCCGACGCAAGACGCGTGGCATGCGTTGGCCAGACAGTTGGGGATAGAGCTGCTCGGCAGCGGCCACCCAGTGCTCGGTCGGTTTGGTGCGTACCGACTGGTACTCGATGATCCGGCCGTTTTCGATGATCGGTGTGACGTAGGCGCTGACCCAGTAATGGTCGCCGTTCTTGCAGCGGTTCTTGACCACGCCCATCCAGGAGCGGCCGCTTTGCAGGTTTTTCCACAGCTGTGCATAGGCCACCGGGGGCATATCGGGATGGCGCACGATGTTGTGCGACTGGCCGAGCAATTCCTCTTCGGAAAACCCGCTGGTTTCCACCAATTCAGGGTTCACATAGGTGATGAGTCCCTTGAGATCGGTGGTGGAGAGTATGTTGATATCGTGAGGCAGGTCGAGGGCGCGACCGCTGACGGGTAGGTTGATTTTCATGGCTGGGCACACCGCGGGCATGGCTGCGTCCGCCCGACTCTGCGGCGACCTGTGCTAACGCATGAAAGATCACCCAGCGGTGGTGCGGTTCGAATAACGTCCATATGCATCCTCCTTGAAACAACCCGTCATGACAGTTCACGGCGGGATAAAGCCTGGTTGACCGGGACTGCGGGCGTGGCATGCCCTGCCAACAGGCCGCACGAATCCAGCGTATTGAAAAGCTGTTGCATGTCCTGCGACGAGCAGGGCCGGGCAAACCAGAAGCCCTGGGCATGCTGGCAGCCTTCATCCAGCAGGAATTGCCGGTGTTGTTCGGTTTCCACACCCTCAGCGATCACCTGCAGGCCCAGGCTCTTGCCCAGGCCGATGATGGCGCGGCAAATGGCGCTCTGCTCGCGGTCCTGCGGCAGACCCATGACGAAGCTCTTGTCCACCTTGAGAATGTGCAGAGGAAAGCGCTGCAGGTAGCCCAGCGAGCAATAGCCCGTGCCGAAATCGTCCAGAGCCAGGCGCACCCCCAGGCGTGCCAATGCGCGCAGGTTGTGGTGCAACTCCGGGCTGTCCTCCATAAGCAGGCCTTCAGTAATTTCCAGCACGAGAAACTGCGCCTCCAGGCCGCTGGCCTGGAGAATAGCGGCGACCCGCGCGGCGAATCCTGCCTGGCGCAATTGGCGGCTGGAGAGGTTGACTGAGCAATACAGGTGCGACTGCCCCGTCTGTTGCCAGACGCGAACCTGCCGGCAGGCCTGTTCCAGCACCCAGTCGCCGACCGGCAGGATGTCGCCGGTCTCTTCCAGCGCCGGAATGAACTCCTGGGGGCTCACGGACTGGTCATTCAAGCGCCAGCGCAACAAGGCTTCTACGCCGTATACCGTGCTCTGTTCACCCTCGAGCTGATAAATCGGCTGGTAATGAACGACAAATTCCTTGCGGGCCAGGGCCTGGGCCAAGGCGCTTTGCAGCTCCAGCCGGTGCTGCGCGGCGCTGTGCATGTCATGGGTGTAGCGCGCGTATTGCGACTTGCCGGCGGCCTTGGCGCTGTACAGGGCGATGTCGGCGGCCTGCAGCGCTTCGCCGGGTTGTGCCTGGCCGTCCAGCGCGGCGATACCGATGCTGGCGCTGAACACCAGCTCATGGTTGTGCACGTACACCGGTTGCTGCAGGGCGTCGAGCATGCGCTGGGCCAGGTGTTCGGCATCATCCTGGCAATCCAGCTCATCAAGCAATACGACGAATTCATCGCCCCCGAAGCGGGTCAGATGGTCGCCGGGACGCAGGCACTGTTTCAGGCGCTGGGCCATTTCCACCAAGACCAGGTCACCCACCGCGTGGCCCAGGCTGTCATTGATCAGTTTGAAGCGATCCAGGTCGATGAACAGCAGCGCGGCTTCGCTGGCGAATTTGCGTTGCCGTTGCAGCGCACGGTGCAGCAACTCATCGAGTCGTGTGCGATTGGCCAGGCCGGTCAGCGGATCGTGGCGGGCTGCCCGGCGCAGTTCAGCTTCGGCTTGTTTGCGTTCGCTGATGTCGGTTTGCGAACCGGTCAGGCGTACCACACCCTGGCTGTCGCGTTCGGCCACGCCACGCACCAGTACCCAGGTGTAGGTGCCGTCAGGGCGGCGCATGCGGTATTCGAGATACAGCCAGGGGGTCTCGCCGCGCAGGTGCGTATCGATGGCCTGGCGCAGCGCCGGTAAATCATCGGGATGCACGCGTTGGAACCAGTGCTGGCCACGTTCGCCTAGGCTGTCGCGGGACAGGCCGAGCATGCTGGCCCAGCGCTCCGAGACGTACAGGCGATCAGAAGCGACATCCCAATCCCAGACCCCGTCATTGCTGCCGCGCAAGGCCCGGGCGAAACGCGCCTCGCTGTCTTCCAGTGCGTGGCGGCGGGCGGACGAGTAGGCCTCGACCGCCAGCGACATGTCGAAGAACACCACCTTGAGCAGGCTGGCGTATAGCTCGCGGTTCTCATCGGCGGGAAACAGGTTGGCCAGCATGGCGTCGAGGTGCAGTCGATAGGCGCCCAGGTACCATTTCAGCTCCAGGCCGACACGCTCATGCACCATGCCCACGCGCAGACGGTCATGCACGTACTGGTAATCGTAGGGGCCGTTGAGCAGTTGCTGGTAGTAGGTGATCTGGCTGCGTTTGAGCCGGTCCAGGGTGGCCGGGTCGCTGAGGATGCGGGCCAGCGGGTCGAAGCCGCGCAGGTAGTCGTACAAGTCATCGACGAATTCGATATGCGCCGATTCCAGCCTGGCGGCATGGCGATTCAGGCGACGCCCGTCGGCAGGGCTCCAGTCGAGGTAGCGGCACCGAGCATGAATTTCTTCCCGATCCAGACCAATACTCTGGAACAGCGGTTTCAATTCGGGCTCGGGGCTCATGGGTGTCTCTCCTCGACAGCTGAGCCACCCAAAAACGACTACGCGGACCGTGCGGACGTCGCCTTTCGGCGTCCCGCTGCAGCCTTGCCAGTGTTTTTCAGCGTGTTCGCGTTAGCCACAGGCTGTGGTCAGCGACATTAGTGGCGTTGAGCTATTAGCGTAATCGCTGCCAAACGCCGAGCCTTGATCTGCATCAATAAGCCGGCCCGCTGAGGCATACAGCGGGCGCGCCGTTAGGTTGCGACGGGATTATTGCCAAGGCCGCGTCATCGACCATCCGGGTGCGCGGTCGGCGGCAAGGCTGTCGCGCTGTCGTTGGCCGAGGTGAGGTGGACCTCGGCCGGGCCGTGCCGGTCTGGCGTGCCCTCAAAGCTGTCCGAGACAGACAGCGCACCGGTCTCCTCCTGCTCCAGAATCGCATAGGCGCTGGCGCAGAAGATCGAGTTGAGACGCTTCATATCGGCGATCAGCTCCAGGTGTACGGCACTGCTTTCGAGGCTCTGCACTACTTTGTTGCCAAGCCGGGTGACGTGAGCGTGGGTCAGGCGCCGCTCGCGAATGCGGAAACGGCGCTTTTCACGCAGCAACTGACGGGCGTTGGCGCGGTCGCCGGTAAGGAAAACCGACAGGCCCAGGCGCAGGTTGGCCTGCAGTTGGGCATGCAATTCGGTCAACTCCTCCAGCCCCGAGTCGGAAAAGGAGTGCAGGCGGGCTTTTTTGTGGCTCTGCAGTTTGCTGAGCATGTGTTCCACCAGATCACCTGCATGCTCCAGGTTGACCGTCAACTCGATGATCTCGGCCCAGCGCCGGGCTTCCTGTTCGGCCAGGTCTTCGCGCGGCATCTGCGCCAAGTAGAGTTTGACGGCGCTGTGCAAGGCATCGACGTCGTCGTCCAGACTGCGGATCGTTTTGCCAGCCTCCTGGTCGTCGTTGTGCAACACCGCCTTGAAGTGCTCGAGCATCTGCTCAACCAGATCGCCGATGCGCAGGGTTTCGCGCGCCGCATTGGCCAGCGCCAGGCTGGGCGTTTCCAGGGCGGCACGGTCCAGGTGGCGCGGCCGCGCCACGCCACCGGTGTCCGGCCGCTCGGGCAGCAGCCAAGTGCACAACCGGGCCATGGCGTGCACGGTGGGCAGCATGAGCAGGCAGCGCAGCGTGTTGTAGAGCAAATGGAAGCCGATCACCAGGCTGGCGTTGTCCAGCGGCAGGCTGGTGATCCAATCCACCAGCACGTCGAGCACCGGCATGATCAGCAGCAGGCCGATGATCTTGTACAGCAGGCTGCCCAAGGCAACCCGGCGGCCGGCGGCGGATTGCAGGCTGCTGTTGAGCAGCGCCAGCACACCGCTGCCGATGTTGGCGCCGATCACCAGGCCGATGGCCACGGGCAGGCTGACCAGGTCGGCGCTGGCCAGGGTTGCGGTAATCAGCACGGCGGCCAGGCTGGAATAGCTGAGCAGGGCGAACACCGCGCCGACCAGCGCATCCAGCAGCAGGTCGCCGGTGAGTTCGGCGAACAGCACTTTGATGCCGTTGGATTCGGTGATCGGTTGGGCGGCGGCGACGATCAGCTGCAACGCGAGCAGGATCAAGCCGACGCCGATCTGTACGCGGCCGAACTGGCCCAGGCGGGTCTGCTTGCGTGACAGGAACAGGATCACGCCGAGGAAGATCAGCAGCGGCGACAACCAGGACAGCTCCAGGGTCAGCACCCGTGCCATCAGCGCCGTGCCGACATCCGCGCCGAGCATGATGGCCAATGCCGGCGCCAGCGCCATCAGCCCTTCGGCGACAAAGGAAGTGGCCAGCAAGGCCGTGGCATTGCTGCTTTGTACCAGCGCGGTCACCGCGATGCCGGCGGTGAAGGCCAGGGGCAAATTACGGGTGCTGTGGCTGAGCGCAGTGCGCAGTTGTGAGCCGTACACGCGCATGATGCCGGTACGTACGATGTGCGTGCCCCAGATCAGCAGAGCGACGGCGGAAAGCAGATTAAGCAGAGTGAGCATCGAGCAGAACTCCCGGACAGCCTGGGATGGAACCAAAAAGGGGGTGTTATGGGGTGGACTCGCTGCCGCGGCGTGTGTTCGTTGCACCACCGGGTAAATGCCGGACCAGGCTCGTCAGGCGGGTGGTGCGAACATGATGTTACAAACAGATGACAGCTTAAGCCAGTGGCTGCCCGTTGCAGTTCAGCGTCCGGTTTAGACGCCGAGAACCACCAGTAGAAGGGGTAGGCTGGCGGCTGCCAGCAGGGTCTGCAGGGTGATGATGCCGGCCATCAGCTGGCTGTCGCCGCCCAGTTGGCGGGTCAGCACATAGGACGTCGGCGCAGTGGGCAATGCAAAAAACACGATCAGCAGAGTGGTTTCCAGAGCAGGCAGGTTCAGCCCGCGCGCTACGCCCCAGGCCAGCAGGGGCATTGCCAGCAGGCGCAGGACGCTATTCCAGCCCAGGCTCGGCACTTCGCCGCGCAATTCCTTCGGTTGCAGAGCCGCGCCCACGCAGAGCAGGCCCAGCGGCAGACTGGCGGCGGCGAGTAGGCCGAGCAGTCGATCGCTGCCGCCGGGCAGGCCAAGGCCACTGAGGTTGATCAGCACGCCGGCCAGGCAGGCGAGGATCAAGGGGTTCTTCATGATGGGTAGCAGCAAGGTGCGCAGACTCAGGCCGCGCTCGGCGGTCAGCGCCCACACCGACATGATGTTTACCGTCGGCACCATCAACGCCAGCATCAGGGCAGCCAACCCCAAACCTTCGGCTCCAAACAGACTGCCTATCATGGCGAGGCCCAGATACGTGTTGAAGCGCAGCACGCCCTGGCTGATAGCGCCGAAACGCGCCGCCGTCCAGCCGAACAGGCGGCGGGCCAGCAGCAGCGCCAGCCAGGCCAGCCCCAGGCCTAGCAATACCGCGACGGCCAGGCGTGGCAGCGCGGGATTGTCCAGCGGCGCAGTCGCCAGGCTGTTGAACAACAGGGCGGGAAACAGCACGAAATAATTGATGCGCTCGGCGCCTGGCCAGAACGTGTCGCTGGGAAATTGGGCGCGGCGCATGGCCTGACCAGCAACGATAAGTGCAAACAGCGGCCATAGGGCCATTAACAATTCCAGCACGCGGTCACCTGATCAGCCAAACCATAAGCGGACAAAAGCGCTCTATCTTGGCGGTCACAGCGAAGCGGTGCAAGGCTGTGGCGGTGCGACTTGAGGCGAATAAAAAAACTTAGGGTAATTGCACCCCGCCTGCGGCCCGGTGGAGGCTGCGCAGGTGTTCGGCCAGTTGCGCCAGGTTGGTTTCGTTGGCCTCCAGTTCCTCGCGTCGTTCGGGACTCAACAGCAGGCGCAAGTCCTGATCGAGTTCGACACTCCATTGGTTGAGTACCTGCTGGCGTTGCCGGGTGCGTTCCTCGAGTTGTTGCCATTCGGCCTGTTGCGGCAACCCATAGCCGCTTTCCAGCAGTTCCGCCGGCCGGCTGAGAAAGCCGCTGTTGGCGAGTATTTGCTCCAGGGCCTTGCCGGCCTTGTCGAGGGTCGCATCCGTAGCCCGCTGGCGGCTCAGGTAACGCTGCTTGAGTTCATCCTGGGCCAGGAGCAGTTGCTGGCGTTGCGCGGCCTGCTCGAGCAACAAGAGCGCGGCGCTGGCTTGCAAGTCGGCGCGGGCCAGCCACGGCCGGCGGGACTCGGCCGGCAGGCTCAGCCAGTCCTCGACCCGTTTTTGCTCAATGGGCAGACGCTGGCGCAGGATGGCGAACATGGCTTGATAACGCTCGCGGAACGAATCGAAGCGATAGCCCAGGCGCAGCGCCTGTTGCGGGTCTGCCAACGGACCGAGGTCGGCCAAACCGCGAGCCACCAGCGAATCGAGCAGGGCGCTGGGCATGATGCTGTCCAGGCTGGTCAATTCGCTGCGGTTGGTGCCGCTGCGCAGCAGGTTGAGGGTCTCCACGGCGCAGTTGTTGGACAGAAAGTAATAGTCGCCGTCGTAACTCCAGTGCAGTTCGACGGCGCGCAGCAACAGGGCCTGTTCTTCGCTGCGGCTCAGGCGTAGGGGTATTGAGGACAGGCTGCGCAGTTCCAGTTTGGTGTACTCATCGACCACCTGGCCCAGCGGCAGAATGAACAGCCGCGAGGGGTAGGCGCCGGTCAGTCCGTCCCAGCTGGAAAGCTGGAGATCGCCGACGAAGGCCCGGTAGGACAACACCAGGTGATGGTCCAGATCCAGCCGGCACTGCTCGCTGCGCGGGCGCCCCGGTGCGCAGATCACCAACCGCAGCATGCTATGGCCCCAGCGGCTGACCCAGTTGTCGTTGGCATCGGCGAACAGGTAATCGATTGCGTAGACCTGCTCGGGGTTGATCCAGCCCAAGGGCTCGCGGTCGTAATTGCTGCCGGCGTTCAGGTAAGGGAAGCGTTGCGGGCAGGGATCGCTGTGTGCTGGCGCCCAACCGAAGTGCTCGCTCCAGTAACGGTGCAGCGAGGGTCGACGACAGGCGTAGCTGGGATCGAGAAGAAAATACTCCAGGTTCACCGCGACGAATTCGCGAGGGTTAGCCAGCTCATAGGCATCGGGACTGCGGTCCACCTGGCCGTTGGTGATTTCCCGTTCCCCGCGTTGGCCGATGGCCTGATACCAACCGGCTAGATCCAGTAGGCGCGGGTCATCGGATAGGGTGAAACGCCGTTCGGTCTGACCGCGACACTGCTCGGGCAGGCCGACCGGGCCCAGGCTGCCGGCCAGACTGCGGCAGCGGCGTTGCGCCAACCAGGTCTCGGTCGACCACACACGGGCACGGTCATACAGGTGGGTGAGTTCGTGCAGGACAGTGGCCAGCAATTCGCGGCGTACCGTGCCATGGGGACGGGCCGTGCGGGTTTGTGCGGCGGAGCCGTCGCTCAACGCTGGCAGTAAGCGGGCATTGAGAGTCAATTGAGAGTGGCTGGTCAGCCGTCCGTAGACGGTTTCGGGCAGTTCGCCCCAGCGTACGGAAACCTGTCGATCCAGGCGTTCGATGAAGCGGGGCGGCAGCGCGCGCAGCGCTTCGTCGAGCAGGGTCTGACTGGCCTGACGCTGCTGGTTGTCGAGCGAGGTGGCGTCAAGCTGAAGTTGTAAATGGGCCTGGGCACCGCTTGCCAGGCAGAGCAGGAGCGCCCAGAGCAGAAAACGACTCATTGGGTTTCTCCGCAGCGGTACATACAGAATAGCGATCACACGACCGTGCCTGCGCATCGGCTCGATAAGAAGGGCTGACAGCGTTCGCGCCGCGGACACGGCGCGAAAACCGGGAGCGTTAGAGCGCGAGGATTGCCTCGGCCAGTTGCAGGTCGCTGGCGTTCAGCTGCGGTGCCTGGGTGCGGATGTGCTGCAGGGCTGCATGCAGACGAGCACCACGAATTTCACCCTGGCTGGCGACAAAGCTGGCGGCATCGTCACGGGCGGCCAGTACGATCTTGTCGTCTTTGAGCGACGAGCTGAGGTCGGAAATACCGTCAGTGGTGGAGATCAGGGCGCGACCAATCATATCGGTGGTGCCCACAAAGCTGGTGGCGCTGGCCATGGAGGACAGGCTGAGCAGGGCGGCTAGGCCAAACAGTCGAATCGCAGTCATGAAAAACCTCGGATCATGGGTTGAGACTGCGAGTGTAACGAGGTTTGCCGGGCTGCACTATGCGTGATGGCAATGTGCTAGTTATGTGTGAGGCTGGGGACAACGGCGAAACAGCCCACCGCCATGCTGGGTTGCCAGCGCAGCGGTGGGCCAGAGCGGTTAGTCGACCGCCTTGACCATGTCTTCAATGACTTTCTTGGCGTCGCCAAAAACCATCATGGTCTTGTCCATGTAGAACAGCTCGTTGTCCAGGCCGGCGTAGCCGCTGGCCATGGAGCGTTTGTTGACGATCACGGTCTTGGCCTTGTAGGCCTCGAGGATCGGCATGCCGGCGATCGGCGACTGGGGATCGTTCTTCGCCGCCGGGTTGACCACGTCGTTGGCGCCCAGCACCAACACCACGTCGGTCTGGCCAAACTCGGAGTTGATGTCTTCCATCTCGAACACCTGCTCGTAGGGCACCTCGGCCTCGGCGAGCAATACGTTCATATGCCCCGGCATACGCCCGGCCACCGGGTGGATGGCGTACTTCACGTTGACGCCGCGCTGAGTCAGCTTTTCGGCCAGCTCCATCAGGGCATGCTGGGCACGGGCCACGGCCAGGCCGTAGCCGGGCACGATCACCACGGTGTCGGCGTTGGTCAACAGGAACGCGGCGTCATCGGAGGAACCCGACTTCACGCTGCGCTGCTCTTGCGAACCGTTGGCAGCGCCCGCATCGGTATCGCCACCGAAGCCGCCGAGGATCACGTTGAAGAACGAGCGGTTCATCGCCTTGCACATGATGTAGGAGAGGATCGCGCCTGAGGAACCCACCAGGGA